>JANQKU010000086.1 GCA_028280955.1 Opitutaceae bacterium | reverse complement strand
AGTAAAATCCTGCAGCGAAATTTATGGCTACGCAACCAGCCCCTCTTCATTAGCCAACGTTCCGATCGCCGGTATGGCTGGGGATCAACAGGCCTCCCTCTTCGGTCAAACTTGTTTTCAGCCCGGAAGCGCCAAGAATACCTATGGGACCGGATGTTTTGTTCTGTCCAATACAGGAGATAAGCCCATTCTCTCCCAACATAATCTTATCTCAACCGTTGCTTGGAAAATCGGGCAGGACATCACCTACGCACTCGAAGGCAGCATTTTTATGGGAGGAGCCATCGTTCAATGGCTGCGAGATGGACTTGGAATATTCAAGAAATCTTCTGAAATCGAAGCTCTAGCCCAAAGCGTAGTCACCTCGGACGGTGTTTATCTCGTGCCCGCCTTCGCCGGGCTCGGGGCTCCGCACTGGGATCCGTATGCGCGAGGCACCCTTTTGGGGATGTCTCGCGGAACAACTGCCGCTCATATTGCCAGAGCAGCTCTCGAAGCAATTTCTCTTCAGACCTGTGATGTTCTGGAAGCAATGCAATTGGACGCAACCATTCCCATCAAAGAGCTGCAAGTAGATGGCGGCGCCTGTGCCAACAACCTCCTCATGCAAATTCAGGCCGATCTTTTGGGCATCCCAATCATCCGCCCCCAAACCATTGAAACGACTGCTCTGGGAGCCGCTTTTCTAGCGGGGCTTGCCACAGGTTTTTGGGAAAGCGCTCAAGAAATAACTTCTCTCCGAACAATTGACCACACCTTTAGACCCACTCCGGATGTTGCCTTCAGAGATAGCTTAAAATCCGGATGGAACCGAGCCCTGGCAAGAGCTGCCGGCTGGGCCACTCCAACAGAAACAACCTCAGAATCCATCTAGAACATTTTTTATTTACTATGAACCGTGAAATAGCCCTTTCAGATATTCAAAACGCAACCGACCCTTGGGACTTTATCGTCATAGGAGGAGGCGCTACCGGCCTGGGAACCGCAGTCGATGCAGCTGCTCGAGGTTATCGAGTCCTTCTGCTGGAACAGTCTGATTTCTGTAAAGGAACTTCCAGCCGCAGCACCAAACTGGTCCACGGAGGTGTTCGTTATCTTCAACAAGGCAATATTTCCCTCGTTTTGGAAGCCCTCAAAGAGCGAGGTCTGCTCTGCCAAAATGCGCCTCACCTAGTCCACAATATGGCATTTGTCATACCAATCTATCGCTGGTGGGACGGTCCCTTCTATGGGATCGGAATGAAAGTGTATGACCGATTAGCCGGGAAACTAGGACTGAGTCCCTCCAAAATTCTCTCACTTGAAGAAACCCTCGCTCATATCCCCACCGTTGAGCCCGAAGGCCTTGTCCAGGGGGTGCGTTATCACGACGGACAATTCGACGACGCCCGACTGGCCATCAATCTCGCACAAACTATTTTTAATCTAGGCGGCACAGCCATCAACTATATTAAAGTGACGGGCTTCATCAAAGAAGAGGGATTGATCAAAGGAGTCGTGGCACGCGATGAAGAAACTGGCCAGTCACACGAAATTTACGGAAAGGCAATCATCAATGCAACCGGAGTCTATTCTGACAGCCTTCGCCAAATAGATGAGCCTTCTGCTCCTCCCGTCATTGCTGCTAGTCAAGGAACCCATCTCGTCTTACCCAAAGAATTCCTCCCCAAGGGGAATGCCATCATGATTCCCCACACTGAAGACGGACGTGTCCTCTTCGCTGTGCCCTGGCATGATTGCACCATTGTTGGGACAACCGATGTCGCAGTTGAGGAAACACCTCTTGAACCCCGACCTATGGCAGAAGAAATCGACTTTCTCCTTTCCCATGCAGCTCGATACCTGACCAAAGATCCAACACCAGACGATGTTCTCAGCGTTTTTTCAGGTTTACGTCCTCTGGTAAAAGTCGGCGACGCAGAAAATACAGCAGCCATCTCTCGCGACCACACAATTCTCATCTCCGAAGGAGGGCTACTCAGTATTGCAGGAGGAAAGTGGACAACTTACCGAAAAATGGCAGAAGACGCCATTGATCAGGCAGAGACAATGGCCGGGTTTGACAGTCGTCCCTGCCGAACCCATCATTTGCAAATCCATGGCTGGACTGAACAAGAGATAAAAGACCCTCACCTTAGTGTTTACGGAGCGGATGCCCGCAAAATTCGCAGGCTGGAAAAAGAAGATCCTCTTCTGGCTCAGTCCATTATACCTGGACTTTCCATAACATCCGCAGAAGTCATCTGGGCTGTGCGTGAAGAAATGGCACGAACTGTCGAGGATGTCTTATCCAGACGCACCCGTGCTCTTCTCTTGGCAGCCAAAGCATGCGTGGAAGCAGCCCCGAAAATAGCTTCTTTAATAGCCAAAGAGCTGAGAAAAGATCAGAAATGGGAAGCAGAAACAGTGGATAATTTTCGTTCTGTTGCCTCTGGTTATATCCTTCGCTAAAGCATTTTTTGGCTCAATCAGAGCAGGTTCCACTTTCCTTCTTTAGGATACCCTCTATGGGGTAATTTACCCCATAAGCCCAAAACTTCAGCCAATTTCCCGCACAAAAGGGCTGTTTTTTAAAAAATACTCATTTTTTTTACAACTAATACCCCCTAGGCCTGTTAAGTACTCCCCTCCGATATCCGTTTAAAAAGTCACACAAGAACAAGCTCTTATGAAAACAGTTGTAATTATTGAAGATCAGACAGCGATCAGAGAAATGCTTTCAGAATTTATTCGGTCAACCCATGGATATGAAATCGCCGGAATGTATGGAGATGGCCAGGAAGGTCTGACTCATTGCTTAGAGATCAAACCAGACATTGTCATTTTGGACGTCGGACTCCCCAGCTTAAACGGCATCGAAGTTCTGAAGCAACTCACGGCAGCCGTCCCTTCGGTTAAAGTCCTTATTTTCTCCGGAAAAGGGAGCCCTGCAAATATCCGAGAGTTACTAGCTGCAGGGGCACAGAGTTACGTCGATAAAATGGATGGGTTCCAGGAATTCAAAAAAGGCCTGGAAATCATTTCCGCTGGCGGCACCTTCATCGGGCCCAAAATGGCAACTGCCATGAGGACACTTATCCGGAATCCAGAGTCAGGCCAAGTAACCACCTCTCTTTCCAATCGTGAAAAACAAGTGCTTCAACTAGTCGCTGAAAGTTATTCTACGCGAGAAATCGCTCAGAAACTTACCCTCAGCGTTCGCACAGTTGATAACCACCGCACAAATATCATGCGAAAGTTGAATTTACACAATGTTGCGGCCTTAACCCGTTACGCTATCAAGCACGAATTGGTTGAGACTTTCGCTTAACTCGGATTTCTTCCATCAGTTCGGGCTCTTTCCCAGTGGATCTCCCCGCCCACCTCATCCTCCTCCATGAAGAATCAGAACACTGCTTCTTCTGAGAATTGCTCAACGGACCATTCGCCAGCTCGCTCTTCCAGAAGTAAGTCGAACATTCAAATACTCCAAACAGAACAGAACGCTTTTCTTCAACTATCAGGTGCCTTTTTCTGCTCTATCGACTTTGAAGGAAACATCCTGTCTATTTCTCAAAATTGGTGCGAGCGTCTAGGGCATAAAAAAGAAGACATCGAGAAACATTCATTTCTCAAACAAGTTCATAGCGATGACAGAGATAGATGGCAAAAAGAGTTTCAGAAACGGCTGACGGGCAACCCCACCAAAAACTGCATCCTTCGATTGCTCTGTCATGACCAGTCCGTGCTCTGGTTCAACCTGAAATCCCTCACCGATCCCAAATCTCACCTCCTTTATATTCTGGCAACCGACATAACCCAGGAAAAACAGGCGCAATCACTCAGTACAAAACCGGACCCTCAATTGGCTCTGGATCATCTGCGTGAAGGCGTGTTCATTTCTTCTGCCCAAGGAAACCTTCTCCATATCCTTTATATTAACAGTGGGTTTGATCGGCTAACAGGCTACAGTTTCAACGAAGTAAAAGGACAACCATACACTTTACTGGCTGGAGACAAGACCGATTCAGAAACCCTCGATAGAATTGCCAGTGCTATTCAGAAGAAAGAACATTTCTCGACTGAAGTGTGTCTCTATCGAAAAGATCATTCCTCTTTCTGGAGTCATATATCCTTCACTCCTGTATGGAATGCTCAAGGACAGGTGTCACAGTTCATTTCCGTCTTTGAGGACATCTCTGAACGAAAACTCACTATCGAAGCACTGCGAGAAAATAACCAAAGTCTCAACGAAGCTCTGGAAGCCCTCAAAGAAATTAAAAAGGATGTAATCCAAAGGGAGCGCCTGCATGCACTTGGCCAAATGGCCAGTGGTATTGCCCACGATTTCAATAATCTTCTCGCCCCAATCCTCGGCTTTAGCGAACTTCTCATCGGAACTCCTCAATGTCTGAGTAATAGCGATAAAGCACTCAATTATCTCAATAAGATTAAAGATTCTGCGCAAAACGCAGCGGCTGTCGTCGGTCGATTACGAGAGTTTTATCGAGCTGAAAACGAGGACGAAAAAACGACTTTGCTAGAGCTTCCACAACTCATTGAAGATACTCTCAGATTAACGGAATATCATTGGCACAATCAAGCAGAAGCACGTGGCGTGACCATCCGCATATCTAAAGACATCCAACCGTCTCCACCTATTTTAGGAAACGGAGCAGACCTGAAACAAGCACTGTCTAATATCATCTTAAACGGCGTCGATGCAATGCCGGACGGAGGTGAGATAACCATACGTTCTTTTCTAAATGGAAGTTGGAATTGTATTGAAATTTCGGATTCTGGCGTGGGAATGATTGAAAAAACTCAAGAGCTCTGCATGGAACCCTTTTTTACCACAAAAGGGACCGCCGGAACAGGACTGGGGCTTTCCGTCGTTTTCGGCATCATTCAACGCCATAAAGGACGAATTGAAATAAACTCAACCCCTGGAAAAGGAACAAAAATTACCATCAACTTGCCCAGTCATCAAACCAACGAAGAAAAGATTTCTCCTTCATCTTTTGCCTCCGAAATTGATTCCTTGCGAGTAATGATAGTGGACGATGAAGTACTTCTTTTAGAAGTTGTTTCGGAGTATCTCATGAGCCAGGGGCACCAAGCTAAACAGTTCGCAGATCCACACAAAGCCCTCGAAGATATTTACAAAAACCCATATGATCTGGTCATTACCGACCGAGCTATGCCTGGTATGACAGGCGATCACTTGGCTAAATCGATCAAAGAATATTTACCTGAAATGCCTATTATTATGTTAACCGGTTTCGGAGACATCATGAAACAAACCGGGGACATACCGCGAAACGTTGACTACTTGCTGAGTAAGCCAGCTTCCTTCCAACTATTAAAGGACACAATCAGTAAGGTAATGAATCAGCCTAAAGCTGTTCCATAGACCAAGTTCATCTTGTTCTAGAGAGTATCCTTTTCCCGGATATATTCACCCTGCTCGCGATAGGCAGTTATCTTATTCCTTAAAGTTCGGATACTAATGCCAAGAATTTCAGCCGCTTTTGTCCGATTCCATCCATTTTCTTCTAAGACAGAAAGGATATGTTTCTTTTCCAGTTCCTCCAGCGACACAGGAGAAGCAACTCGAGCCACAGGTATTTCTTCTGATGAATCCACTACGGAATCTCCCTCTTTCTCCCTGGAAGTTGCCATAGGGATCGAAACGGACGCTTCTCCCAAAGGGGCTAATAAGCCTAAGGATGAAGCTTTTAACTCTGTGCCAGATTCGGTCAAAATGACAGCTCTCTCAATCGTATTCTGTAGTTCCCTTACATTTCCGGGCCAATCATGTTGTATTAATGCTTCAAGCGCTTCATCACTGAAGCCCTTTATTTTTACACCGTGACTGCGAGCATAACGATCAAGAAAAGCTTTTGAAAGTACCTCGACATCTTCTTTCCGTTCCCGCAAAGGTGGCACATAGATGGGGAAAACATTTAAACGATAATAAAGATCCTGCCTGAATTCACCCCTTTCAACTGACTTTAACAAATCACGATTCGTTGTCGCGAGAACCCTCACATTTACCTTAATCGTCTTGTTTCCCCCAACTCTCTCAAACTCTCTCTCCTGTAACACACGCAAAAGTTTAGCCTGCACCTTGAGTGAAATTTCACTTATTTCATCAAGCAAGATAGTCCCATTATTCGCCAACTCGAATCGTCCTTCCCGCCTTTGCAGTGCTCCAGTAAAAGCTCCTTTTTCATGACCGAAAAATTCGCTTTCGATCAACGATTCCGAAATAGCCGCACAATTTACCCTAATAAAAGGTTCCTTTGATCGGGAACTGACTCTGAAAAGATCATTGGCCACCAATTCCTTACCCGTTCCATTTTCACCACTGATCAAAACGGAAGCCTCTGTTGGCGCCACCTTTTGCACGAGTTGACGCAACGCTTTCATCGAAGAACTACTGCCAATCAATTCCGTTTGGGCAACATGTTCCTGATTCAAAAACTGGTTTACCTTTACCAATTGACTGAATGACTCCGCCTTCTTCAGCAGAACATCAATCTGACTCATCGAAAAAGGTTTGATAATATAATCAAAAGCGCCTGCCCGCATACACCTGACAGCCGATTCGACAGTCCCGTGTCCTGTTATCATAACAACAAGAGGGCCGGAGGGGGACTGCACAACTTTTTCGAGTAGCTTTGTTCCGTCTCCATCCGGCAAACGAACATCCACAAAAAGCAGATCAAAATCATCCTTCTCTAAAAGCTCACTCGCTTCAGTTAACGAACCAACAGACACAGCGGAATAACGCCGCCGCTGTAGTTGTTCCTCCAGCGCCTTGCGGATGACTAGCTCATCGTCGAGCACAAGAATCTTTTCCAAGCCCATATATATTTGATCAGTAGCTAAAGCATAAACAGCTGCAAGTGCAGAAAACCCGGGGAAACAGCCGTCGATGATAATCATGCAGCTAAAAAGTTGCCTGGAAAGATAAAACAACGATTCCACACAACGATTTTCGATAACTCACCAAAACCAAACAATCCCACTCGTCTTAATGACTGAGTGGGATCGATCTGCAGTAAAACTAAAAAGAGTTCTTTCAGTCGAAAGAAAGGTAATCTGTTTCCCCTAGCGGGAAAATTTATGAAAAAACATATTTTAAGCTTCCTCACCTGCTCCAAATGGAGTCACTAAACCAGCGATTTTCTCACAGATTTGCCTGGATGGGTAATTAGGATCTGCCAAAAGAGCCTTACCTCGTTCAACCATCTCAGATCTTACTTCTGGTAATTCATCAAGTGTCTTCACAAAGACCGGATTGATCGAAGATTCATGGGTTTCACAAAAAAATGTCTGATTGGAGTTTTTCATAGATTTTGAATGGCGAGAGGTATTTATGTTCATGATGATAAGTGAAAAAATTTAGCGGGTTTGAAGCTTTGTTTTATATATTTTTAACAATTGAATCGGTCGGCTTTACCTTTTCTTTAAACTTTTTTTACATTTTTTTCCAAATAATCCTTCTTCTTAACGCTAAACCCTCCTTTTCCACCCTTAGAGAAAGTCAAAATCTCTGCTGGTTCCATGCGGATTTACCCAGAAAACGCAAAATCACCCCATTGCAAAAGACTGTCTCTTACAAAGACTTCGATCTTTTTGTCACTCGCATAGTTAAACTTGCCCGTAAAAGACGATTCTGCCGGCCACGCCATCGAATCTTCACCATCATCTGATGACTTTCAATAGCCAAAGCTTCCAATAAAGGCCGCACAAATTCAGGAAAACACGATAACATTCTCAGGAACGGTGTACTTTGATCTACCCCCGCTTTAACAGTTAGTTGATCAACCAATTCTTCTCGTCGCTTTCGTGCCCAAGTCGTCTTCGCAGTCTGTTTATCAATACAGATATCTATCTTGCTTGCCTCACTTACCTTTCGACTGAGCAAGTGACTCCTTTGATCATTTAACATCTTATAAAGAGCACCTGATTCCTGTAATTCATTACGAAATATTTCCACTAGAGGCTCCCAATCATCTTCCTCAAAGACTACCTTCATTATTTAAAACTCCATTGGAGTCATTCCCCCCACTATTTTTCATTATTATTCCAGAACCCATTTCCCCCTTAACATCGGTTCTTAACAGTGGACTTAAAAGGCTTTAAATCAATCCAATGAAGATAATTCGACTTTCAGAGAACTCCCTCCACGTTTTCTTTCTCCCCTATAGGAAAAACCTTTAAAGGGTTCCCTTTATCTGTCGTCCCTAGAAATTGTCTGAAAAGGACGACAGATAAAATTGATTGAACAAGGTTCGAATTACTTGACCATTGCAGTTGTCAAATAGCCACGTAGACCAATAACAGCTTGAGAATGAATCTGACAAATTCTGGATTCAGTGAGGCCAAACACAGCCGCTATTTCAGCCAGACGCATTCCCTCATAATAATACATACTCAGTACTTTTTTGGGAACCTCAGGAAGATCCTGAATACGATCGGCAACGAGGCGAATCAGTTCCTCTTTCTCCATCTTGTCTGTCACAGAAACAAGCCCCTCATCAGGGATCACCTCATATAAACTGGTCTCTTCTCCATCATCAGAAGAGGTGCAATTATCCAGTGGGAGGAAACTGACGGGACGAATTTCCTTCATAAGAGATTGGTATTCTTTCTTCGAAAGCTTCAATTCAACACGGATCTCTTCTTCGGTAGCAGGTCGTTGTAGCTTCTGTTCCATCTCTTCTACCACCTGGCGTAATTTTTTGAAATTTGTCCGGGCATTGCGAGGCATCCAATCCATTCTTCGCAATTCGTCGAGAATCGACCCGCGGATGCGCATTGCGGCATAAGATCCAAAAGATTTTTCCTGTTCAGGATCGTATTTTTTCAAAGCAGAAATCAATCCCATCAATCCGACACTGTGCAAATCATCTGATTCAATGTGGGGAGGAAGATTTATCTTAATACGTGCAACAATTGATTTAACAATGGGCAGATACTTTTGAAGAA
This sequence comes from Opitutaceae bacterium, assembly GCA_028280955.1. Classification (GTDB taxonomy): domain Bacteria; phylum Verrucomicrobiota; class Verrucomicrobiia; order Opitutales; family Opitutaceae; genus NORP342. Next base: position 9,140 of record JANQKU010000086.1, on the reverse strand, counting down.
GCTCTTCGTTATTCTCTGAGTGAAACACTTCTTCCGCCGGAGCTTTACGAACCCGGGTTTTTGTCGGATTCTTTTTTCTAGGGGTACGGACAGCAGTCGTTTTTTTACGGGTAGAGGTAGTTGTCATAGCAGTTTATGATTCGTTTATTAAGGTTAGCTCTAGTTGTAGATTCGATTGGAACAGGCCCGGCCATGAAACTGCGTATGGAAAAGATTGCTTATCCTTTTTTCACATTTCACTTGGAGTCTTTTTAGAAACTCTTTGCGTTCCTGTTCTCTTAGTTTTCCCAAAATCGCTTTCTTCCCATGAGCAGATGGCTCGGAAATGACTATTTTCTGGATAAACTTTTTTTCGATCATGCCACTCTCTAAGCAATGGCTATGCCTGATTATTTATCATATTTCATAAGACATTGATTATAAACTAAATAAAAATTTAATTTTCATCTGGTTATTTTCTTTAGCCTCATAAGAGGCAAATTTTGCCTAGTTATTTCGCCCCATACCCCGGAAGATTTTTCCCCATATCGATCCCGAGCACAATTCCCCCATAACCTATTCTTCCTACCTATCTTTAGTTGGAGGATTCATCTCAAGGATTACCTCATGCCAAAAAGCCTAACCCATAAAAACCGGAAAATTGTGAAAAAAATGCAAAAGAATTGGTCGATTTTACCGATTATTAAATCATCTTGAATTTCAGCTTCACACTTAACATCGTCCAAGCTATCGCAAAGGGACTATTACATCAGCGCTAGCAATACCTCTTCATTCACATGAAAATATTAATTGTAGACGACGATCCAGCTATCAGGTCTTTATTGCTAAGCGTTCTAGGGGAAAAACATGAAGTTTCTCTTCTTTGTGACGGGCATAATGCGATCGCTGTATTATCAGATCCAAATCATGGTTATGATTTCGTAGTCATTGACTATAAAATGCCTCGATTAAGTGGAGACCAGGTTTTGGAATTTCTTTCCGCATGGCAGAACATCAAAACCAAGTTCATCCTTATATCAGGATACGTTGTGGAAAAAGAGAAATTCGACTTTCCCAACCTTGTCGCAAGTCTGACAAAGCCATTCAGTATTAAAGAGCTGGTTTCGTTAATTGAAGCCGACCCGAAACCACCTGCCACAAGTGGCAACTGATCAGACATTACTCCTTTTTAGCCATCCGCGATAACAACTCCTCCTTCTTGCTTGCTCATTATAGGCAAGTCATACCCTCTTAGACATGACTCTCCTAGTCCGATTTATCGAACTCATGAACATCATCAGCCCTATCCCTCTTTGGTTATGAACGCCTCTCGAGACAACATCCCTCAAGAGGACAAAGAAAATCTGATCCTCCAGCAACGACTCCATTCAATTGAGAAATTATCGTCTCCGATATTTCACGATTTAAACAATGTCTTTGGCACAGTTCTAGGCCTCTCCGAACTACTTGAGCTCAAACTGGGTGACAACAATCCCTATCAAGACCTTTTTAAAACAACCATTCAGGCAGTTCATCGAGCCACCGGACTGGCCAAGCAGCTCAGTCTCTTTCTCAAAGAAAACCCTCCTACCGCAGAAGGCCCAACAAACCTGAAAGAAGAACTGGATGGAATGCTCCTTCTTTTACAGCCATATTTTCGCTGTAAAACAGAAATTGAACATGAGACATCACCACAAATCCCTCCCATCAAAATCAAACCCAAAATGTTGAGGGACATCATCGCTGGCATCGCTGTTTACATCTATCAAACAACACCTGACACGGATGCAACTCTCCGAATCACTCTGGAAAGCCAACCGGATGAAACCCAATTTATTTCGTTTTGCATACATTCGAATAGTCCTTTTCCTGAAAACGACAACCCACTCAGTGAGACATCCGAAGCTTCAGAAGCAACTAATTCTGGAAAACGGCTCCTCTCTCTCCACCCCTCTCGTGTTCTTGTGGAACAATCAGACGGGAAATTAGAAGTTCTCCAAGATCCCGACGGAACCTGTATTCGTATTTCTCTGCCGGTTATTTAACCAGATTGTCTGGTGGCCAGCTAGAGGATTGGCTATGCACAAGCTCATCTTTTTTGAAAAACTAAAAAGGCCCTACTCCTCTAGAGCATCTAATTCCTCTTTACTTACGTAAGTAAACTCATCTCAAGTAGTTTTATGAGTCTCAACCGTTATGAGCAGATGCTACTTGATTACGTCCAGTCGCACCCTGATGAAAAACACTACTGGAAGGAACGTGTCCTGGAAATCGACAAACTTCCTCTTCTCCGGGAACAGATCGTCATTGAGCTAAACGGCCAACTTTGGAGTTACTTTGAAGAACGCAGTCGGCACGAGTCTCCATTCAAAGATATCGTGATGCATGAGGGATCCGGAAAAATAAGTATGTTAAATCTCTCGGAATATCTGCTGGCCACCTGGACGCCTCCTAAACCACAAAAAAAAGAAAAAAATCTGTAATCATAACATTTTGTCTTTTCCGTATGCCATCACCTGTCCTTTATGAATCTCATATGCACACACCACTGTGCAAACACGCCGTAGGATCTCCCTCTGAATATGCAGCTTATGCGGAGAAGCGCGGATTGAAAGGCATCATCGTCACATGCCATAATCCCATTCCCGCAGGCTACTCTGCCAACGTCCGAATGGATATGGACGAATTTGACCTTTATGTCGATCTAGTCGAAAAGACCCGACAAGAATGGAAAGGCCGTATTGATGTCCGATTAGGGCTTGAATGTGACTATTTCCCTGGCGCGGAACTCTGGCTGGAAAAACTTCATACCAAGGCCGACTTTCACCACATCCTTGGTTCAATCCATCCACAAGTTGAAGAGTACCAAGAACGATTCTTTAACGGAAATTCATTCGAATATCAAAAAATTTATTTCTCCCATCTGGCAGAATCTGCCGAAACCGGCCTCTTCGATACACTTTCCCATCCGGATCTTATCAAAAATATATCACCCTCTGAGTGGGATAAAAATCGCATTTTAGATCACGTCCGCACAGCTCTTGATCGCATCGCAAAAACCGGAGTTTCGATGGAACTAAACACCTCAGGCTGTCAAAAAGTTATCCCGGAAATGAATCCCGGAGCATGGATACTCAAAGAAATGCATCAACGTGATATCCCCGTCGTGATTGGAGCGGATGCTCACGTGCCAACGAGAGTGGCAGATAAGTACCTCGAAGCTCTCACCATTCTCGAAGAATGCGGGTATGATAAAATTGGATGTTTCCTGGAAAGGAAGCGTACTGAAATATCCATTACACAAGCACGCAGAAGTCTAATAGAACCTACTTAGGATGTTATGCGAAAACACACCCTGTGCAGTCTTTTTCTCGCCCTCATCCTGTCACATATTTATTCTTTCTAGATACCCTCTTACACGTATTCCAGCTCGTTCATCTCTCGGCTCATTTTTTTAATCAGAGCATCCCCTATCATCTCAGCGACAAGTTGATCTTCCAACTCATCTGTATTTATTACGAGATAATAACAGTGAGGATTTTCATTACTCATCCCCCAATACTGCCTGTTATATCGGCGACTTCCAGCATCCTTCTTTTGGATAAATCTTCGAGCATCTCCAGGACTGATTTTACGAAATGTCGAAATATAGGCAATTCGCTTTCTCAACGAACCAATCAGCCGAACATGTAATCCTCCCATCATATGGGAAGTCACCTCATTGGCCCCACGTCCTACTAGGATAACTTGCCCTAGAGAAGCCAACTTTCGAAGAGTATCGACCGTATGGTGAAACAACGTCCAGGACGAAGGATGGAGACCTAAGATCTCTCCAATGACACTTTTTACTTCCGCCGTCCTATCTTCCGGCATGAAGGCAGCCAATCGCTTTGGTAGATTGTGATCCTCCAAAACTCGTTCCACCAGATTCTCGTTAAAGACGGTCCACCGACAATCAATCCCTCCAGCCACTTCATCGAGATATCTCCCCAATTCAATTGCAATCGGCATGGCTCTGGAGCCCGTCTCATGATTCAAAGTCACAAATACAGGTGTGCCGATTTCAACACTTTCCCTCTGGGAACCACCCTCCGCAAGCCGACAATCGATATAAGCCTTACAACGCTCAAACATCAAATTATTGGCACTCATCTCTTTTCTTTTTTCATAGTATAACGATGGATGGAAAACTTGCAAACCTCTCGCCTCATTTCACTTCACAAAAATTGCAGGAGATCAGTTACTGATCCCACTTGCCACCTTAAGCACCTCCTATCTATGTTGCTCTTCAAAATCCAGAGCCACTGCCCACGCGATACTTAAGCCCACTTCATGATGCCATTATTTACCAACGACGCCATCGTTCTCGGAATACTGTTAACGATTCTCGCCTTCGTTTTCAAAACTTCAAAAAGCAGCCATCCCTTCTGGATAAAATTCTACAGATATGTGCCTTCTCTACTTCTCTGTTATTTTATCCCCTCTCTCTTTAACTCTGCCGGTATTTTCTCCGGAGAACACTCAAATTTATACTATGTTTCCTCTCGTTTTCTTCTCCCCACGAGCCTTGTCTTGCTGACACTTAGCATTGACCTGAAAAAAATTATACGCCTGGGGCCCAAAGCAATCATCATGTTTTTTGCCGCAACACTCGGGATCATCATTGGCGGACCATTATCTATCCTCATTATCTCATCTTTCGCACCTGATATCGTAGGTGGCGCGGGTGCGGACGCCGTCTGGAGAGGACTGTCAACTGTCGCAGGAAGCTGGATCGGAGGTGGAGCCAATCAAACGGCGATGAAGGAGGTTTTTCAAGTCAGTGACAAACTCTTTTCAGCGATGATCACCGTTGATGTCATAGTGGCCAACATCTGGATGGCCTTCCTTCTTTATGGGACCGGGATCAACAAACGGATCGATACTTTCTTTAAAGCCGATTCATCTACCATCGATCAATTACGTAAAGAAGTTGAGACCTATCGTGCGAGTATTCTTAAAATACCATCACTGTCTGATATTATGCTGATCATGGCAGTCGGTTTTGGGATCACGGCTATTGCGCATTTTGGGGCGGATATCATTACCCCCATGATTCGTGAACAAGCTCCTTTTCTTCAAAAGTATAGCCTGACTTCCCCCTTCTTCTGGATTGTGATCATCGCCACAACAGGCGGTTTGATTCTTTCCTTTACCAAAGTACGTCAACTGGAAGGAGCAGGCGCTTCTACTTTCGGCAGTGCCTTTCTTTACATTCTCGTCGCCAGTATCGGCATGAAGATGGACATAACCGCTATCTTCAAAACGCCAGGTTTATTCCTCATTGGCATCGTATGGATGATCATTCATGTTTCCATCCTTCTGATAGTTGGTAAACTGATAAAAGCACCGTTCTTTTTGACAGCCGTGGGAAGCCAGGCAAATGTAGGCGGAGCCGCTTCAGCACCTATTGTCGCAGCTGCCTTCCATCCTTCCCTCGCTCCAGTCGGTGTTTTGCTTGCTGTCTTTGGCTACGCACTCGGGACTTACGGCGCCTATTTCTGTGGATTGCTCATGCAAGCAGTTGCTCCTTGAAAACGAGTAACCCATAAATCTGGCCTAAGGAGTATCGACAAAATCACGAATTGCCGGTCCCAGGGCTTTGATTCGATCAGAAAAAGAAGGGTGAGACGAAAAATACGCCTCCACCCCCCCTTGATTGCCACCCATCTCAGCAAGTCGTCTAAAAAATCGGACAGCACCAAAGGGTTCAAATCCACTGGCCCAGGCCAAACGCGCTCCAAAAATATCTGCTTCAAATTCATTCTCCCTTGAATAACCCTTTTCTACCAAATCACCTATTACCCCTATAACAGCAGAAGAAACAACGCCCCCTACGGGAACCCGCCGCGTAATCAGGTGGACCAGCTTATTTGTAAGCAATCGATTAATGGCATGTAATCGAACAACATGGCCCATCTCATGGCCCAAAACACAGGCAACTTCATTTGTCTCGAACTGACAGAGATCTAATAAAGCGCGTGTCACAAAGATAAATCCTCCAGGCAAAGCAAACGCATTCGCTTCCTGCGCCTTCACCACATAAAAGGAAAAGTCCCTTTTATCAGACGTCAGGTGACTCTCCAGTTTCCGGCCAAGCCATTCCACCCATCGAAGAGCAATCTCGTCTTCGTCCAAAACAATCTGATCAAGATACGCCTTTGCCAGATGTCTGCCCATTTGCCGCTCTGCCGCGATCTGTTCAGATTCTCCTCCAGTCAACGATTTGTATAGCCATCGCGTTCTTAAAAACATGGACCCCATTCGAGAACCCACTTCGCTGAAAATTCCTTCAGTCTGCATCTTCGAACCAAAACGCTTTAAAAAGCTCATCTGCCATCACTCAATGATCCCTTTCAGATAAAGACTTCTGCCAGAATAAAAAGACAAAAATGCTCTGATTGCAGACAATGATCCCCAGCCAGGGATCAATGGTCGCCACGCTTTAACCCAAAGAAGTAATCTTTGGTTTTGGGAAAAAGTGATGAGAGGTTTCGGCTAAACCGAGGTCATTGACCACTTTCTTACGAATTAAAGAGACATCCCTACATGGCGGAAACAATTTTCCCTCCCGAACCTGTCTCTTCGAAAGATATTTTCTCACCTGAACTGGATTAACCCCTTGAATCTCTGATAGACGGACACGTAAATTTCCGATACCGGATGAACTGTTCTCTGTATACCTGTCGTCCATTGTTTTATCTCTTTAAAGAAAGCCTAAAAGTAATCTTAGGTCTCTCATAGAGAGATCGGACAGAAACAGCAGAAGTTGAGTCGATTTTTAGTAAATTTATTCCAGGAGAAGTTACCTGCCACTTAAATCAAGAAAGTTCGCTATTTTGCAGGTACTGCAACCGGGACAATCTGTTTCGGAGATGGTTCATCCTGTCTTTGCTCTTCTTTACTCTGTTGTATCAAGAGTACAACGACAAATACACTGAAAATCAACAATGGAAACGGCAAAAATCCCACTAGTTTTACACCTATAGATACCAAAGATCGATTTCTAATCGTCACAATGAGTAAGACCATCGCCAAGATAAATGCCAGCAGAATGATTGCCAAAAAAGTTATACCAGCTGTAGCGCCTGCCGCGAGACCAGTGTCACTACCGACTGCTATGTTGGGAAGAACAAACGCCGATCCTAAAACGGCGAGAAACACTAAAAACAAAAGAAATATACGGGAAGTCGCCGACATTTAAAAAAAGTAAGCTTACCAAAAAAGAGCGTTCAAGCAATGGCAAAACCCTGCACGAAACCGGAGAAACTAATCTGACTCATATCTTCATTTGGGTCCATTTTTTAACAATTACTTCTTCCATTGCAGAAACAGATTTTATCTGATGTGTTTCTTCCACAGGAATCCTTGGAAGAAGCAGGTCTCTAAGCTCCTATCTAACATTCTTCTTTAGTTTTCGACATTGGTTAAAGGTTTCTTATCTCCCTTAAGTGCCAAAACCCTTTTTTAGAGCAAATCTCTTTTCTTCATCGAAAATGTTGCCACAAGGCAGAATATTTGCCGTGGTATTTTCGTAAAGTTCCTGCCAACATTTTCCCATGAGTTCTATTCCTGCCTTAACCAAAGCAAACATTTTAGCCCTGGCTCCCAAGGTTCTTCCATCACGCCAGCCTAATCGTTATCAAGGGGGTGGATCTCACCTTAACATGCAAAAAAACTTCTCTCTCGACGAAAGAGACGTTTTCAGACGCCAGTATACTCAACTCAACGAACTGCTTTCTCTTACAGACTTTTCCCGGGAAGGAGAAGTCAATCAAACTATCTTAATGAACCGTTTCCTCGCTGCAAATGAGATTGTTCCCCTGGCCGAACAATTGCTTATTATGCAAGCAGAAGCAAAAAAAGATTCCCGCCCCAAGCAGGTACAAGCCACTTTTTTCCAACTCGCAACAGGCGCTTATGCCAGCATCTGCGAATATCTTCTGCTGGTTGATGCCGGAGGGATAGAAGAAGAATATCTGCAAACACTCCACTACCTCTGTGGAGATCATTTGAAAATTATGCGGTCATTGCTCGAAGACCTCGACCCCGATGAACTCTTCAATGACCAGACTCTTCTCGTCCATCCCATAGACTCACTCATTAAAAAATGGAAGCAGAAGACTCTGCGTCTTTTTGAGAAAAAAATCAAAATAGAAATCACCAGCTTTTTTTCCGGAAACATTGCTGAAAGAAACCTTGAACTCGCAGAGATCGATCGAATTTTTTATCATCTTGCCAGCAACTGTGGTCAATATTCATCCGACCACAAACTACTTATCCATATTGCCGCCACCCCAGATGAGAAAAACCTGCGCTGGGTCTTCCAAAACCGCATTAAAGCTGAACACCAAAAGACCCTAGAAGCCATTATCGCATCCGGCCAAAGCTTATTTGAACATGGCGTCACCACCAACGGAACTGGTTTCGGCTTAGGCTGTATCGCAGATTCTATTACACATGCCTACGGTCTGGATGATATTTTTGAAGCTCAGGAAAAAGGTTACATCGGGATCACCCTCGAAAACAAAATCTTTACCCTCTGGTTTCACTGGCCAACTATCGGATAAAAAACCTCTCTATTACTTAGAGAGGTTTTGAGTAAACAGTGTTGAAAAATTCTGTTAGACAGACGAATTTTACTTCGCTGCAGAAACGGGTTTCATCACTGATTCAACAGCCTTGAGAAAGGACTCGCTCAACAAATTGACATTCATGTCTTGCGGTAAATAACCGGAAATATTCTGGAAAGCCGAACTCATCGATTTTGCCACCTCTATTCGGACATAGGCTTCAGACCCTTCCGCGGAATAAGCCGCCAACTTCAAACGGGTTGCTTCTGCTTCTGCTTTTCCCAATGCCTCAATCGCAGCCGCACGCAAGAAACTGGCTTCTTTCTCACCCTCAGCCGCCAAGACATTCCGGTTTTTATCGGCTTCAGCAGCCAGTTCCACCTGACGCGCCGCCGCCTGGGCAGCCAAAATCTTCTGTTCAGCTGTCTTTTGAGCGGACAGAATACCTACTTCTTTATCACGTTTAGCATCCACCACTGCCTTTTCATAGGCAGCCTGAGCTTCCGCTTTGGCACGTTCCGCTTTGGCCTGGGCCGCTTTTGTTTCCTC
>JANQKU010000081.1 GCA_028280955.1 Opitutaceae bacterium | reverse complement strand
AGAGAAAGAGGGCATGGAGCGATACGAAACTTTTAAGACAAAACTGCGAAAAGCCTTCTCACCTTACCGACTGGGGTTACCTCCCAGCCTGGATCAAGTCCGTGCAGACATGGGCACAGACCAATTGATTCTCGATCAGGCTCTCAACTCAACGATGAGGGACTTGCGCAATCATTTTTTGCCATCGCAATTGTTGAAGGATTTTTATGCAGATGAAGGAGCTCCGGTTAGTCGAAATCCTTCTGCCCTGTTTTTGGCTTATGGTTCGATAAGTAACCCTGACGATGAAACGGGAGAACTTCCCGCTAATGGGTATGTCCGAGGTGGTCTTGGCGCATTGGCTGAAGTCCTGACCGATGCTGCTGTCGAAGCTGGAGCAATCATTCATACGGGAAAAGCAGTCGAAAAAGTATTGGTAGAGGGAAATAATGCCATTGGTCTTCGGTTGGAGGATCAAACCGAAATTCGAAGCCGGATTGTCGTTTCAAATCTCGATCCTAAAACGACTTTTTTGAAGATTCTTCCGAAAGATTCCGTCCATGCAGAGATCAAGCAACGGATTGCCGCGTTAAAAACAAACGTGAGCTGCTATAAATTCTTGGCGGCTGTTTCGGAGTTGCCTCAATGGGAAGCTTGGCAAGGAGATCCTACAGAGCCTTCTGAAGGCGGAGTACGTCTCAATGTTTCCGAAGCGGAAATTTCTGCCTCCTACGATGCTCTAGAAGCAGGTCGTCCTACGGAAAAACCAGTCATTTCGGTCTCTGTTCCTTCCATTGTGGATCCTACTCTCGCTCCTGCAGGTCATCACACTGTTTCGTGTTATGTCTATCCCGCTCCGGGAAATCTAAAAGCAAGTAACTGGGAAAACGAACGTGAACGAGTCGCTGACTTGATTATTGATCAAATCAATTCTCATGCCCCGAATTTCAAGAATTCGATTATTCATCAACATCTACGAGTCCCTTCAGATTTGGTTGAATCAAACAGTTTGACGGACGGTTGCATCTGGCATATTCAGCATGATGCGGATCAGCTTTTCCGAAACCGGCCTTTACCTGAATTCGCCGATTACCGGGCGCATCTCAAGAACCTTTATCTCTGTGGTTCCGGTCAACATCCGGGAGGGGAAGTCAGTGGACTGCCCGGCCATAATGCTGCCCAGGAGATTTTGAAAGATCTGAATGGATAAACGAAATCCAGTGGAAACCTAACGATACCAGGATTCGGTGCGCCAAGGGTCTGGATTCCTGCCAATAAACTCTTTTAGAGATTCCGTAGCAGCTGTTAGTCGATCTAGGACTTGGGGATCTGGTTTTGTTTCCAAAACAGAAGCGTTATCTTGAATTTGCTGTGGGTTACGTGCACCCGTAATGACAGATGTGACGGCTTTTTGGGAGAGTAACCAATGTAAAGCTAAGACATGCATGGGCATCTCTGCTTCCTGGCAAATTTTCTCTAGTTCAGCCAATGTTTCGAAAACTCTCTTACCTCCATCTTCCGTAAAGATACGCGTTCTTCGTCTCCCTTCCGGAACGGATGCGGGAGTTTTGAATCTTCCGGTCAATAGCCCTTGCATCAGTGGGCTGTAACAGAGAATACCCATTTTATTTTCGTCTAGAATGGATTGGATATCATATTCGATAGCTCGCCATAAGAGACTGTAGGGTAATTGGTTCGAAACAGGAGGCCGTTGCTGATACGAAATACTGATATTCGAGTCTTCTACCCCAAAATTGCTGACGCCGTAGTAGCGGATCTTCCCCTTGTCCTGAAGCTGGTGCATCACTTCGAGATGACCTTCAGTTGGGTTTTCATGTCGGGCCCAATGGATTTGGTAGAGATCAATCACATCTATGTTTAACCGTTTCAACGAAGCATCACAATTTTCTTCAATTAAGGATGGGTCCGCTGCGCCTTGCTTGGTGGCAATGATGGCTTCATCGCGACGTCCTTCAAGAGCCTTGCCTAAGACTTCTTCCGAGTGTCCACCGCCATAGGCCATAGCCGTATCAAAGAAATTGATCCCACAATCGAGTGCTGCGTGGACAGCTTTGATTGAATCGGCATCGGATTGAGTGCCCCAGGTTTCAATGCCGCCAAATTGCCAGCATCCAAATGAGATAACGGGTATTTCCAAATCTGAATTTCCCAGTTTTCTGTATTCCATATCATCTAATCTTGAGACAGCTCCCGAGAAAACAATCTTAAAAATGCAACTCTTTCGTTGCTTTAACCTAATGCTGTATTAGAGGTGATCTTTCACTCGGTTAATCGTTTTATTTTCCTTGATTTCATATTTTGGTTTTTTTGAAACCATAAGGGAAATCTTTGGTCCATTTTTAAAACTTAATCTCTCAGTATATACAGTACGTTATCTTTTTATGAGTTCTCCACATCAATGGCCTTCTGTCATTCGAACGGAAATCGGTAAAGCAGTTATTGGACAAGACGCGGTTATAGAGCGGCTGTTGGTTGCTCTCTTGGCAAACGGACACGTTTTACTCGAAGGTATGCCGGGACTGGCTAAAACGTTACTTATTAAAAGTCTTGGGACTGCTCTCGGGCTTCAATTCGAACGAATTCAATTTACCCCGGATCTCCTGCCCAGCGATGTTGTCGGCACAATGGTTTTTCAACCGACTGATGGCAAATTTATTCCACATTTAGGACCTGTTTTTGCCAATCTTGTTTTAGCTGACGAAATTAATCGTGCGCCCGCTAAGGTCCAGAGCGCATTACTTGAAGCGATGCAGGAGCATCAGGTAACCGTTGGTGGTGAATCTCATCTTCTGCCAGACCCGTTCTTTGTCATGGCGACACAAAATCCAGTGGAACAGGAAGGCACTTATCCTTTACCGGAAGCGCAACGAGATCGTTTCATGTTCAAACTGATCGTTGATTACCCAAATGAGGTAGAAGAACAGAGGATGATGAGCCGCTGGGGTCAGGTGACAGAACAACCCTCTCTGAAAAGTGTTTCCAACGGAGAAGAACTTCTGGCTCTTCGAGCCGAAGTAGATACGATTCATGTATCCGATGAAATTCAGGGTTATATTCTTTCATTGGTTCGGTCTACTCGACCCGATGATAACACTGAAACAAGGGATAAGGAAAATTATTTGAGCTATGGCGCTTCTCCTCGTGCATCGATCAGCTTGTTTCAAGCGGGTCGAGCTCTTGCCTGGTTGAGAGGGCAGGATCACGTGACACCTGGGATCATTCAAGATATTTTTCTGGATACGATGCGACATAGAGTTGGTTTAACCTATGAAGCTGAAGCTGAAGAAATTACCGCTGACGATCTTCTCAAAAAGGTGATCGAAAAAACGCCTATGCCGATAGGTTCTCTTTCATCGAGCAAATCGTAAGAGGATTAACATTTTTATTTAGAAATTAATGGCTCCCTTTACAGCAATGAACAGTGCGTTTGGTGAGAGTTCTGCTTCCCCATCTTTGGCTCTTTTGCGTCGTCTAGAATGGCGTGTTCGCCATGCTGTTGAAACTGCGCTAAGTGGTGAATATCGATCCTCTTTCAAAGGTCGAGGAATGGAATTTGACCAAGTGGTCAAATATGAATATGGCGATGATGTTCGGGATATTGATTGGAATGTAACCGCACGGCTGGGAGAACCCTATCGAAAGAAATTTGTCGAAGAAAGGGAAATTTGCTTTCTTATTCTCTTTGAAGACAGTCCATCCTTGCAGTTTGGGTCGGGTAATCGAACAAAGAGAGATTGTTTATTGGAGTTGGCTTCGCTTTTTATGTTGTTGGGAGCCATTAATCGTGACCGTGTTGGGCTCATTTATGCCGGTCCCTCAGGGCACGCTTTTCGTCGGCCAGTTCCGGGGCGTGAAGCAATTCTTCACAGTACCGCAACACTTTTGGGACAGCCTTTGCCAAATCTACAATCGGCTACTTCAGTTAAGATTCCTTGGAAATTCATCAGTCAAGCGGCTCCACGTCATACCATTCTTCTTTGGTTAGGCGATTTTGCGATAGAAAAAGAACCCGAAGGATGGAGTTTGCTGAAGAAACGGTATCAACCAATGGGGTTCCGAATCGATGATCCTTGGGAACGTGAGTTGCCCTATCAGGGAAAGCTCCCCATTTTTGATCCAGTCAATGGCGATCTCACTATTCTGGATACAAATTCAAAGTCGCAGCGAATGGCTCATGCGCAGTGGGTGCAAAGTCGTAATATATATTTCAATTCTCTTTTTGCAGATCAGACGACCCGGCTGGCCATTACAACGGAGGAATCGACGGTCGATGCAATGGTGCGTTTTCTTCGCCGACGTATGGCTCGTCTGGCCGGGCATTGACCGATGGAAAACTGGATATTGAGAGATCCTCTTTGGCTTTTGGCCCTGCTTATCCTTCCTCTTATCGGGTGGTTGCGAAATCGTCGATCAACCCCGATCATGGTTGTTCCTTTCGCCGCTGCCTGGACTAAAAGCCGCCATACTGGCAATAAGCGTTGGCCTCTTCTCTTAGCTTATCTGGGAGTTATCCTTTTGATTTTTTCTTTGGCGCGTCCTCAGAAAGTAAAAACACGACATGAGTCAGAACAAAAAGGATATGACATCATACTCGCGATCGACCTCTCGGGAAGTATGTTGGCTGAAGACTATGAAAAAGGAAATCAGCGTGTTAACCGCCTTCAAGCGGTAAAACCTGTTTTGGAAGCCTTCATTAATCAAAGAGAAAATGATCGAATTGGATTGGTCGTATTTGCTGGTAGAGCTTACACTTTATCTCCCCTTACCTTTGATCACGATTGGTTGCGCAGGCAGGCAAGCAGGCTTCGTATTGGTATGCTAGAGGATGGCACTGCCTTAGGAGATGGCGCTGGCGTTGCCCTTACCCGTTTACGACAAGGTAGTTCTAATGCGACGCAAGATCGCCAAGGAGCTTTTATGGTACTTTTGACAGATGGATCGAATAATACGGGGAATTTGAAACCGGAAGAAGCGACGGATTTGGCCATCGCTGAAAAAATACCGATTTACACAATCGGGGCTGGAAAAGAAGGACTGGTGCCCATGCCTATCGTTGATCGTGAAGGAAATCGATTAGGTGGTTACCGCCGTATGCTTTCGGATTTGGATGAAGTAACACTTCGAGCGATGGCTCGGAAAACAGGAGGCCAGTATTTTAGAGCAGATGATTCGAATACCATCTCCTCTGCTTTTGCAGCGATTGATAAAGCAGAGAAAATTGAATTTAAGGCGAAGTCATATCTTTTGACGGAAGAATTTTTTTCTTATCTTGCCATTCCGGGTTTGGGTTTCATCGCGCTTTCCAGCTTATCCGGATTTAAACAAAATAAAAGGGGAGAAGAAAAATGACTTGGGCTATACCACAATGGCTTTGGTTTCTCATACTTCCTGCTCTTGCTCTGCTGCTGGTTATTTTTCGAAGGCGAGATAAGGATGTGGAAAAAAAATGGCCTTATATTAAACGCATGCAAGCGAGTAGAACGACCTTGAAACCAATGAGGATTATACAGAGCCGAACACGCTATGTCTTTCTCTGGACAGGTATTTCTCTGATTATTTTCTCTCTAGCCCGGCCTACATGGGGGGATTTGGAAGAACCTGTTTTTGATCAAGCGCGAGAAGTTCTCATCGCACTGGATCTTTCACGCAGTATGTTAGCCGAAGATGTAAAACCGTCTCGACTGGCAAAAGCCAAGTTAATGATCCAGGATTTACTCAATGAACTACAGGGTGAACGAGTTGGTCTTCTGCTTTTTTCAGGAACCTCTTTTTTACAAAGTCCTTTGAGTTCTGACTATCAGATATTGGAGGATTTTCTGCCTGATCTAACACCAGATTACCTGCCTACTGGCAGCACAAATTTTGCCAATATGCTGATGGAGGCAGAAAGATCGTTCAGTCCCGTTGATGAATCATCTTCGGATCGTTTTTTGATCATTCTCAGTGATGGTGAAAGTGATAGTAAAGAATGGAAAAAAATTGCTCAGAAGTTTGCCGATAATAAAATACATATCCTTGCTCTTGGGATTGGAACCGCTGAAGGCAGTTTTATCCCGGACGGAAAAGGTGGTTTTCTCAAAGATACAAAAGGCGCTGTTGTTCAATCGAAGCTCAACCGCAATACACTCTTACAACTTGCCGAAATGACGAATGGTGTTTATCAGGACGTTTCCGGATGGGCGGATCTCTCAAAGCTCCTGGCAGCCACTGTCGAGGCAAGTCAGGCAGGAGAATTTATTGAGACCAAAACCGTCCGGCAGATAGAACGTTTTCAATTGTTCCTGGCTCCGGCTATTCTCTTCATTTTGCTATCGATTTGGAGGGATTTTCCAACGCTTCCGAAACCACGCAAAATCATTACCACACAATCTTTTTTGATTGGATTTTTCCTATTCTGTTTATGTTGGAAAAGTCCACTCACTGCTCAATTACCTGGAACGGAAACGGAGAAAACGCTTCCCGATTTAATTGGGGAACTCGCTCAGAAAGATAAACTCTCAGCTTCGGACTATGCGGATATGTCAAACGCAAATATAGCGTACGGCCAAGAAAAATTGGCTCAACAGATCCTTCCTTCTGAAGGTATTTTGAAAGATACTCAAAGAGCGATCAATGAAGGAGAGCAAAATTTTCCGGATGCTCCTTATTGGGAAGAGTTGAAACAAAAATTAGCGGCACTCAGAAAACAAATGGAAGAACAGAAAAAAGCCGAAAATCCGGAATCTGATCAGAACGATAAATCTGACGAAGAAGACAAAAACGAAGAGGAAACTGAAAATTCATCTAAAGATAAAAATAGAGACAAAAAAACGGAGAATGAGGAGCAAGATCAAGCCGAGCAGAAAAACGATTCGGAAAATACTGAGCAATCTCAAGGAGAGAATACTGAGCAAAAAGATGAACAGACAGAAGAACCTTCTAGCAATAAAAATGAAGCTGGTGATGAAAATAAAGAAGGCCAGATGGGTGACCTAAGAGATCCTTCGACTCAAGAATCGGAAACTACTTCACTTAAAAAAGAGAATGAGACGGAAGAAACACAAACCGTAGGAGGAACAGCTCAGGAAAGTGATCAAAGCATTGCAGATAATCCTGCATTGGCAGAGGCAATCCAAAAATTAAAACGGGCTGAAAACAACGATTCACCCGCAAAACTTTTTCAACTGTTAAATCCCGACAACAAAGAATCTTCCCAAAAAGAAAAGGAAAAGACCTGGTAACCATGAGACGGCATCGTTCCATCCTGTTTTGTACCTTTTGTTTCCTGTTTTTAGGTACATCGTTTGCTTTAGCACAGTCTGTTTATTGGAGTCCCTCTGGTGGAACTTTAGGGTATGGGAAAGCGACTCAACTAAGTCTCGTTTTTGACAATTGTAATCCTAGCGAAACTCCTGCTATCCCTTCGATTGATGGCCTTGAGTTCAGCCGCCCTTCCCGTTCTGAACAGAGTTCGTTTATCAATGGCCGTTCCAGTTATACCATAGAGTATGTCTATAGAGTAAATCCTACCGATAAGGGAAGTATCACTATCCCTTCACTGACCTTTAAAACAGACAAAGGAGACTTGACCACAGCTGAAGTGAATTTCCAGGTAGGTGAAGCCAGTGTCGGGCAGACTGGATTACCGGTTGAAGAAATTGTTGAAACCAGACTGCAGCTTTCAGAAACCAAAATCTGGGTTGGTCAGGTGATTACCATCGAATATATTTTGACAGCTTCAACGCAGTACAATGTCAGTCTTTCCGATGTGCCCAAATGGAATCCCGATGGTTTGATTCTTCAACCTTTTGGAGAACCTCAAAAAGGAACCTTTACGGTGGGAAATGAAAGACGTAATGGTCTACTCTACCAAACAAAGGCATTGGTTACCCGAGCAGGCACACTCGAGATTCCTCCTGTGCAACAACATGTCAGCATTGAGACAGGGCGTCGCCGCAGTATTTTCTTTTCTCAACCCGAAGTGGAAGAGTTTCTTGTCAGTAGTAACGAACTAACACTGACGGTTCTGCCTCTACCGACGCCAGCACCGGATGATTTTCATCAAGCTGTTGGGAAGTTCTCTCTGGAATCTTTAGTCGTTCCAACCGAAGCCAGTGTCGGTGAACCCATCACCTGGACTCTTTCGCTCAAAGGAACAGGAAATTGGCCAGCCAATCTTTACTTACCACCACGTAAAGTCTCCAAAGATTTTGAAGTTGTCCAGCCACAGAGTAACCAGGTGATGGATGAAGGAAATATTTTTTCAGGTACTCTGACGGAAGATATCGTTCTGGTTCCCACAAAACCTGGCACCTATCAAATCGGTCCTTTCAGTTACACCTATTTTGATCCTGAAAAAGGAACTTACCAACAGGAAACGCAAAAGGCTGTTACCGTAACAGTATCGGAAGCCTCTGTAACGGCTACTGTTCCCTTAGCTCCCTCAGCGACAACAAACGAAAAACTTTCTCTGGAATTTCCTTCCCCTGCAGAAGCAGATGATCCCTTCCTTCCCTATCCTCCTCTGGAAGGTTCTCATAAGGGAACGGCACCTCTGCCTCCTTATTCTCTCACCTTGCTCTGGTTTATCCTGTTGCCTCCCCTACTTTGTTGGATCTTTCTCTCGTTGCGCTCTGCTCTCCAGAATGACCCTAGACGTAGCGCTCGTATAGCCAGAGAAAAATTAAAACAAATTTTGACCTCTCTTTCCCAAACACCTTCCGAAAAAAACCGAAATGATCTACTGCTTCTCTGGATGCAGTATTCTGCCCAAACACTGAGGCTTTCTCAGGCACTTCCGACGTCAGAACAAATTCCGCAATTGCTCAAGAAAAAGAATCTATCAGCTTCGATCATTCAAGATTGGCAACGATTATGGAAAGAAGTTGAAAACACACTGTATACGCAAAATGGAAATCTTTCCTCAAATTGGCCAATGCAGGCTCGCACGACTCTTTCTCATACCCCAGTTCCACGTATCCAGCTTTCAACTCTTTTTCGATTAGGCCATTGGTTGCCTCTTGGGGCGGTCATCTTTATTCTCAGTAATACGCCTTCAGCGATAGAAGCAGGCCCTCTAGCGAATTATCAAGCAGGCAACTTTGTTGAAGCTGAAAACGATTGGTTGGAATCCTTGCCATCCGATCCAACTAATTGGACGGTTCGTAATAACCTGGCTCTCACTCTTTCGCAACAGGAGCGCTGGACTGAAGCCAATGCCTATTGGACCTCAGCTTTTCTTCTGGCTCCTCGCAGTGAAGCCGTTCTTTGGAACTTAAAGGTAGGACAAAATCGTGAAAATACCTTTTCACCAACATTGGCCAGATTGACCTCCGACAAATTAAGTGGAAAAATCATCCGCCAGATTTCTCCAGGGAACTGGTCATGGTTACTCTTGAGTGGTGCTCTTCTCTTATCTTTTGGACTTTGTTTCTATAGCATAATGATTAGACGGTCTGGCATAAGACGAAAGGTTATTCCTTTGACGGTTTCTATCTCAGGATTACTGCTGATGATACTCTCTCAATGGGCTGTGACCGCTTACGGGGTATTGGCTCACCCTAGAGCCCTCATTATTTCACAGCCCACAGAACTTTACTCTATTCCTACCGATGCAGCCGAAGCACAGCAAATCCACCCTCTACCGGCCGGAGCGTTTGCTCTTCCACAAAAAACATTCTTAGGATGGACTCAAATAATGTTGGAAAATGGAGAAGTTGGTTGGGTTCGCCAGGAAAACTTCATCTTCCTCTATCAGGCTCCAGGCGATAACTGAGATTGTCGGTGAATAAATGTTCTCTTTATTTCATCCCAAACATTTCTTCTTTGAGATCGAGATAGTAAGAATAATCTTCCGGTGTCACATTAGGGGGACAACGATGATCACAGAACGGTATGTATCCACCTCGTTCCACATAAGGTACCAGTGTTTCCATGTATGCTTTGATCGCCTCACGTCCGGCGCCTAACTGGATCTTGTCAAAGCCGCCCATGATGCGTAATTCCGGATACTGATCCAGTAGATTTCCCGGATGTTCACATCCCATCACTTCAAAAGGAAAAAGACAATTGATTCCACCTTCCAGGAAATACGGAAGAATGGGACGAACATCGCCGTCACAGTCGGTGTACCAAACATCAATTCCGTGCGCCTTTAACTTTTCATTAATTCGTTTATATCGAGGCATCACGACATCACGGAAAAATTCCACTGTCACAATAGGACCATTTTTGAAACAAATATCTTCCCACCCGGAAGCATAATCAAAATCGATATGGGGTAAAACTTGATCCAGAGTATGTTCGACCATGCGACAAGCAGTTTCCACCATATCTTCCACCATTTCAGGGTAATCATACGTTGCATAGGCTAATCCTTCAAAGGTCAGGATATTTCGAATGGTTCCAATCATCGATCCGCAATGAACCCCTAGTGGGTGATCGCGATCAGCCGGATATTTCTTTTTCAGCGCTTCGATGTCGACGATGCGCTCTGGATCATCCAAACGAAACCGTTCTTCTTTACAACGATTCCAATCTTCCGGTGTTACCACACTGGACTGGATATAGTGAGGAATGGTATCGTGCGCATCTTTGGGAACTTCTGCTAAAAGCCCATCTCCATTTCTCTTAATCAAAAAATCTCCCTTTTCCCCAATCACCTCTTCTTTGAAAGGTGGATTCATCCAGATCTTGCCGTGAAAAACAGCTATCTTGTCAAAATTAAGCAATATATCCGCATCTTCATTACAGGTAATTCCATTTTCACTGAAAATCGACCATTCCTTAAAATTATCATCCCAGTAACCAAACTCCATATTGAAGCAACGGTCCACATCTTGGAAATGCATCTGCCGGTTAAAACGTTCCCGGTCTGTTAACTCACCTTTCCACTTATTTCGAATTGGTTGTATGCTCATAGTTTGCTTGATCTCGATTGGATCTACTCGTTTCAAATGAAAGAAAACAAGGCTGATCCAATGATCTTTAGTGATATTAGAATCACTCATCCCCGCAATCTATGATTACTCAAATTACCAATTATAAGAAAATCTTTTCATTGCAAAAATAGCTCAACTAAAGCCAAATTATAATAAACCTAATGGTTCTTTGTTGATGAATGACAAGGGGGGTGTTTCACCCATAGGTGAGCAAAGTAGAGGTGACAGCACAACTACTGTGGTTGGGCTAGCGCTTTAAATTTTAAAAAAGCAAAAACAATGGAGCAGAAAATTTTAAGACTTCTCGTATTTACAGTAGTAGCAGGTATAACCATCAACTTTGCCACAGCCAGTGAGACAGAGTCAGCTAATGCTGATTCTTCCGGTAAAAAATTGAATCAGGGAAACTTGGTTCGTTACTTAGATCCAATATTTGATGAAATTGAAATTCAAAAAGATATTGTTTTTGGCGAATCGGTTACGTTTGCAGGAAACACGGAAAAACTTTTGTTGGATGTTTATAGTCCTGCTAATGATGAAAAAAAGAATCGCCCGGTAATCGTATGGGCACATGGAGGTGGATTCAAAACCAAATACGACAAGTCTCAGGGTTACATTGTTGCCATAGCTAAACAATTTGCGCAAAGAGGATACGTCTGTCTATCTGTTAACTATCGGGTAAGGGAGAATCCTGGAGAGGATATGAGTGGCACATTGGATGATGCCATGGAAGATGTTATATCTGGCCTTCACTGGTTACGGAACAATAGCAACGAACTAAATATTGATAAAGATAGAATTGTTTTAGGAGGTGGTTCGGCCGGAGGTTTTTTGATCGCTAACTTATGTTATAAAAATGCCGATGATCCGAGTTGGAATAAGTTAGGCATTATTGGTTTAGTCAATTTATGGGGAGCCCCGGACCTAAAATGGAAGACTTGGGAGCTCACTAAAAATACCTCCCCCACCATTATGGTGCATGGGACCGAAGATAAAGGGGCTCCCTTTAGCAATGCAGAAAAACTACTGGTCGAATTAAAGGCAAAAGGAGTCAAATGTGAATTGGTTGCCATAGAAGGAGCTGGGCATACACCAGTTGATCATATGGACGATTTTGCCAAAAATATTTCACACTTTCTCTACGACCTTATTTCAAGCAAATAGATTTTTTGGCATTAATATTTTTACCTGAAGATATAGACGATTGGTAGATTAAATCCAAAAAATAAGTACGAGAAATACAGATTTTGAATAGGGAGTTCTTTGTATAAAGAATTCGATGAGCTCTTTATGATTTTTATAGATAATTATAAGGGGCAGAATTTTTATGGATTGAGTAAACGTTCACAATGAAAGCCTGAGGTGTTTCCCTCGGATGCTTCGTGAAATAGATGGGGTATTTGATGAAGCAATTGTTGAGGAGTCAAAAGGTCTCTAGAAAATTATATTTCCTAGAGAAGAGTAGCTGATGCCTCAACAGTTCATGAAATATATCCTGATATTGATAACGCTCTATCTGATGTTGTTAGTAGGCGCTCCTACTCTATTTGCCAGAGGAACAGGTCCAGCAGACTGGATTATCCGCAACCGAATAGTTAAAGATTTCTACGTTGGAGGGCAATACAACGGCGCTATCTTCTATGCGAAATCAGCTCTCAGAAGGATGGAGAGAAAAAATTCGACACCGTATAAATTGGTCGAAAGTTTGAATGATCTGGCTTTTCTTTACTACAGCCAAAAACAATACGATAAGGCGGAGCCTCTCTATCAACGTGCCTTAATTGTACTGGAGCAAGCGATAAAGCCTGAGGAGCCACTTAGTAATAAGCATCTCTGGCTTGCCGATACACTCAATGATTTAGGTGAGCTTTATCGTGTCCAAGGTCTATATGAACAAGCCGAGCCTATCTACATCCGTCTTTTGGAAATATGGGATAAAACCCTTGGTCCAAACGATCTGAATTCACTACGAATTGTGGAAAGGTTGGCTGAACTCTACCAAGCCCAAGGGAAAACTGCGAAAAGTATCCCTTTTTACATACGATTACTGGAAGGCGCTGTGAAAAACTATGGTCCTGACGATGCCAATGTTGCTACAAGTTTAAACGATCTAGCTGTAATATATCGTAACGAAGGATTAGATACTGAAGCAGAAGCACTTGAGAAACGTGCACTGGCCATAAACAAATTGGTGGCAAAAGAGATAGAGCTCGGCCCCGATCATATTGAAATTGCCGAAATGATAAATGCCTTGGCAGCACTTTATCGCAGCCAAGGTGAATATAAAGTAACGGAATCACTCTACCGGCGCGCACTGAAAATACGAAAAAAAAACTTGGGCAGTAACCACCTTAAAGTGGCTGAAAGCCTGGACGACTTAGTTGAGTTTTACAGGACTCACTGGCAATACAGGCAGGCGGTAAAATATCTCAAACGAGCCTTTTTTATACGGGTAAAATTATTGGGCCGGAATCATCTTGATGTAGCGGAATGCTTAGCCTACATGGCAGAGCTTTACCAAGATCAAAAGAAATATACAAAAGCTGAACTGTTTCTCGAACGTGCCTTGATAATCCGAAGGAAAAAGTTAGGTCCCATTCATGCCGATGTAGCTCTTACTCTGAATAATTTGGCCATGCTCTACAGCCAACAAGGAAAATTCGAGCAAGCTGAAAGATTCTATAAACGTTCGGTCGTAACATATGAAGAGGTTCTCGGCCCCGAGCATCTCTCACTCTCCACAAGTCTAAATAATTTAGCTGCGTTCTACAAAACTCAAGCTGAATACAATAAGGCAAAACCCTTGTTATTTCGTTCGCTTGCGATAAGAGAAAAACTATTAGGCCCGGAGCATCCTTATGTGGCCACTGTTTTAAACAATCTGGCAATGATTCTCCGAGCCCAAGGACGCTATGGTTCCGCCAAAATCCTTTTCGAACGTGCTCTGGCCATTAATGAAAATGCCTTGGGTCCAAGTAGTCTGGAAGTTGCTGCGGTTCTTTATAATTTGGCTTCAGTTTATCGATCCCTCAAACAAGATGAAGAAGCTAAAGCAGCACAAAAGAGAGCGATAGATATTCACGTCAAATACAAGGGAGACCCTTGACGGTTTTATCCAAAAGACTGAAATCAAGATGGCCAGGACGCTTAAAGAATCGTCCGTAAAAATAAGTAAGCAGAGAAAGTTTTCTTCTCAACAAAGGTGCCTCCCTAGACCACAAATGGATTGGTGAATCTTTAGAATTATCTCTAGAGAAAAATGAGCTTCATAGAGTCTGAGTCTCTCTGTAGAGACTCAGGCGGAACAACTCGGAAGGGAATGAGTCTAAGCAATTCAAGTCTGCTCTTGTAGAATACTCCATTTCAAGACTCCATGATTCAACTCCTGTGAAATATGCCCTGACACTAATAGCGGTCTTCTTCCTCTTGATATTGGCGATTTCCCCGTTGTTGGGAAAAGGAACAGGTCCAGCTGATTGGGAGATATTGAATCGAAATGTGATGGATCTTTATGAGGCGGGTCGCTATTCCCGTGCTGTGAGCGCAGCAAAAAAAGCCCTTAAGGCGGTAGAGAGAAAAAAAGGCCTCACTCATCCAGATGTTGTCTTGAGTCTAAATGACTTAGCTTTTCTTTACTACAGGCAAAAACAGTATGCAGAGGCTGAGCTACTCTACAAACGGGCCTTGGCCATAAGAGAGGAGGCCTTAGGTCCCAAGCATCTGCGGGTAGCTGAAGTCTTGAATGATTTGGCTGCCCTTTATTACGTTCAGGGAGATCGTGAACAGGCTATTTTATACTATAAGCGCCTTTTAAAAATCTGGCAAACCCCCTTTGGCTCTAAACATCCCGACGTGACGAGAGTTCTGAAAACTTTGGGTAAGATATACCGTGATGATGGTCAGCATGAAGAAGCTTTAAAAATTTTCAGAGGCTTGTTGAACAATTGGGAAAATTCTATGGGCCCTACTCATCCTTATCTTGTGGAGGCTCTTGAAAATCTGGTAGAACTCTATCGAGACCAGGGATTGACTGTTCAGGCTGATCCGCTGGAAAAACGTATGTTCGCCATACGGGAATTAGCCAAAAAAGAGACAGAACTTGGCCCCGATCATCCTGATATCGCGATCTACTTGGATAAACTGGCTGAACTCTATCGTAT
Source organism: Opitutaceae bacterium (assembly GCA_028280955.1). GTDB lineage: Bacteria > Verrucomicrobiota > Verrucomicrobiia > Opitutales > Opitutaceae > NORP342. The sequence continues at coordinate 38,617 of JANQKU010000081.1, read as the reverse complement.
CGAAGGTGAGTATGCCTGGACCGAGTCGCTTTACGAACGCGCCCTTGAAGTCAGGCAGAAAGCATTAGGTCGTAATCACCTTGAGGTAGCTACGAGTCTAAACAATCTAGCCATTCTTTGTCGGGCTCAAGGAAAAGATCATAAAGCTGAAACTCTTTATAAACGTGCTCTAGTGATACGAAAAAAAATTCTTGGTCGCAAACATCCTGATGTTGCAGCGAGTTTGAGTAACTTGGCAATTTTGTACTCGGATCAAGGTAAACACAAAAAAGCTGAGCCTCTTTTTAAAATCTCATTAGCGATACGAGAGAGAGCATTGGGCTCAAATCATCCCGATGTGGCAAAGAACCTTAATAACTTAGCTCTGATCTATAGAGATCAGAAAGACTATGATAGAGCTGAACCACTTTATAAACGTGCCTTGAAGATTTATATTGAGGCCTTAGGATCCGAGCACCCCGATGTCGCCACAACTCTGAATAACCTGGCTTCAATCTACAAAACTCAAGCTCGTTATGCTCTGGCTGAGGCATTTTTTTTACGGTCATTGGCCATACGGGAGAAAACACTTGGTCCCGATCACCATTATGTCGCGACAACTCTGAACAACCTAGCTATGCTCTACAGTGCTCAAGGTGAATATGCTCAAGCGGAGGTACTTTTTAAACGTGCTCTGGCAATTACCGAAAAAACATCCGGTGCTAATCATTTTGAAGAAGCTGCAATTTTGTACAACCTTTCTGCCCTCTATCGCATTATGGAACGAGATGATCTTGCCTCACTCTATCATACCATGGGACGAGATAAAGAAACCAAAGCAGCAGATGAGTAAGCTGAATAAAACTTTTCCGCTAAGCATTTCATTGAGTTTGAGATTTGGGTCACAACCGCACGTAATATCGAGATTGCCACAATGGCTTGTTGCTATAAGAAAACATGAGTGAGCAGAGAAAACTTTCTTATTTCCTCAACCATAGATGCCATCGGTTCCACTCCCTTGGTTGAGCTGAGCAGGTTAACCAAAAACCTCGATGGGCGGCTTTGGGCAAAACTTGATCACCTTAATCCCGGATATTCAAAAAAAGACAGGATTGCTCGTCAAATCATCGAGGATGCAGAAAGTGATGGTGATCTAAAACCCGGTCAAACAGTTGTCGAATTGACCAGTGGTAATACCGGTACGGGTTTAGCCATTGTTTGTGGAATTAAGGGTTATCCCTTTGTCGCTGTGATGTCTAAAGGAAACTCAATCGAGCGAGCTCGCATGATGATTGCTTTGGGAGCTGAAGTTGTTCTGGTGGATCAGCAACCGAACTCTACTCCAGGCCAGGTTTCAGGTGGTGATATAGAACTTGTCGAAATAAGAACTCAGGAATTGGTAAACGAAAGAAATGCATTTCGGGCAGATCAATTTCGACTGGCAGCCAATTTCAGGGCCCATTATTTGCATACAGGCCCCGAAATAATTAAACAATCAAAGGGTATCATTGAGGGTTTTTGTGACTTTGCTGGAACTGGCGGCACTTTTGCGGGATGTGCAGCGGCCTTCAAAAAATATGATCCATCCATCCAGTGTTTCATTGTTGAGCCAGATGGTTCTGCGGTGTTGGCCGGAAAAGCCATTACCAACCCCAATCACCGCATTCAAGGTGGTGGCTATTCGATGGCAAATCTTCGGTATTTGAAATCAGATGATATCGATGGTTTTCTCGAAGTGTCGGATGAAGAAGCGATTAAAACAACAAGACAGCTCGCACGAGAGGAAGGAATCTTTGCGGGTTTTTCATCGGGTGCCAACGTTGCGGCTGCCCTTCAGTTACTCAAGGGTCCTTTAAAAGGAAAAGTAGTGGCAACGATGATTAATGATTCTGGATTGAAATACCTCAGCACCGATTTATGGGAATAACCTCTGTAGGAAAAATTATTTAAATGAATGGATAAGCTCATTTCTCTTTTTTAACATTCCCTTAGCCTGATTAGATCAAACATCCTATGGCCAATTTTGGAGAGAGACGAATCTACTACGATAATTTTGCCGCACACCTGCTCAATGCTTACAATCCCAATATGTTATTTCCGGGGCAGCCTTACGCCTGGTCGGATGATGATTGGAGACAAGCCATTGATATGGTGGTCGATTTCGGCTTCAATGTTTGGGAATTCTGGCTTGTTCCCCGATTGTTTTGCCGGGAGGCTTTAGAGGCCGGTTTCGGTCGGGCATTCATTCGCCAGATCAATGCAGCTATTGAACACGCTCATCTTCGTGGGCTTAAAGTAGAAATGCTCTGTGCTCTGGCTACTGTCGGATCGAACTGGCATACCTTCTGCCCGAATGAAAAAGCTGAATGGGAGGAAGTGCGTTTCCTCTGGAATGCCTGGACGCATCAACTGTCAGGGCTGGACATCGTGGGTATCTTTCCGGGTGATCCCGGTGCCTGTTCTCGCAACGGCTGTACGGCAGAAACTTATATCGACAAAAGTGTTGAAATAGCTGGTCTGGTGAAAAAAAATTTACCCTCAATTGAAATCGAGTTTCACACCTGGGGGTCACCTTTTTTTGGGTGGGGAATTATAGAAGGTCCCGACAATTGGCAGGGAGAGTTTATGCAATCTTATCAGCATACTGCCTGGAAATTTGATAAGTGTCGGGCGGAATCGAGTATGCATCACTTGGTAGAACGACTCCCGGATTTCCCTACCCCTACCTCAATAGCCCTAAATATGGGCTTTAATCCTGACGGCAATCCCGAGGGTGAACAGGACGCGCGTGATTGGTGTCGTGAAATAGCAAAAACCCACTCGGTTTACAGTTGGGACTTCAGTCTGACCGAAGGCGAAAATAACATTGTCCCCCACTATCGATTCGACCGCCTATTTGAGCAACGTCGAGCTGAACACGATTGTAATGCATACTCAGGTGGTATCTGTTTTACCATGACGCCTCTGCTCAACCAGCTTTCACTTTACATGTCGGCCCAATCTTTCCTTCATCCGAATGCAGATCCCGACCGTTTAGCGGAGAATTTTTACGAAAAGCTTTTTGGACCTGAAGGTAGAGAAATTCCAGCTTATCTTCCGTTATTCGAAGTCGTCAAGGATTGGGGTAATTATCACTGTATTGATCTTTCACGAAAGGAATATCACCGGCGGATGAAAAACCTTTCAGAATTACTCCAAGATCTGAAAGGACAGAATCGGAACGATATGACACTTTTTCCTTCACCCAATAAATATCGTGAAGAACTTTTATTTTTTGCGGAGTTGTTCACTGAGCTTTCGGGTAACTCTCCGGATTACCAGACGCTCAGCCAGAATTACTGGGACCGTGTTTACGGGATTTATGACAATCTCCCCGAACACGTTGACCCACGACCTCGCATGGCCACCAAGAACATTATGCAATATTTTGCCGGTGAAACTTCGGAAAAACAAACAATTCCTGGCAAATGGAGTGATTGATCGATCAGTTGAATTTAATGCCTTAGAAATAAATCAAAATTTACTGTAACCATTCTATGGTAAACGGGGTATCACTCTCACGATGAAAATATTACAGATTTTTGTTATTCTTATCTTCTTAGGAATCTCCAACGGATACAGCCATTCGAAAAATTCACAGACGATAGAGAAATTTTTTAATGCTTCTGGTATCTCACTGGTGGATGTCCAATTCTCTGCAGGCAATCTGACCGTCATTGGTGAAGACCGTTCGGATATCAGCTTAAAGGTCGAAAAAATTGTCCGCCATGCGAAAGAATCTCAACTCGAAGAGATTTTTGAGGAAACGGAACCGAAGATTGCTATTCGAAAAAATGAATTATATATATTCTTCGATTACAAAGGAGGAAATGGTGGAAGAAAGTTCATTTTTTTTGGCCCTCGCAAACCATCCATTAATCTCAATCTCGAGATTCGCGCTCCGAAAAAGATAGCTCAACGCCTGAAACTGTCCGCTGGAAACATCACCCTGCAAAACATAACCGGCCCCGTCCAAGTTCGACTCATTGCCGGAAATATTAGCGCTAAATTTCCGCAAGGGATCAGTAATGATATGGCCCTTCGGGCATCTGTCGGTACCATCACTGCACTTCTGCCATCTGACGAAGCGTTTCATTTTGTGGCTAAAACCAGAATCGGAGACATCGAAACAAATTTCCCTATTGGGGTTAAGGGTAAGTTTATTACGAAAAGAGTCACAGGTGATATTAATGGTGGCGGCTCGGAGCTCCGACTCGATACTTCTGTTGGAAGTATCGATGTGAAAAGACTTTAGAGACTGTCTCGAATCGATTAAAGAAGAAGAGGAAAATTGATTACATCCACAGGTTATCTATGGCTGAAAACATGAGATAAAAAGCGCAATGCCTCCAATAAAGAAAATGGACATATCGACTTTCCATCGCATTTTGTTGTAACCACTCTATCACGAACGGAGTATCATACCAATGATGAAAATATTACAGACTCTTGCTATTCTTGTCTTATTTGGGATTACCAGCGGATACAGTGACTCAGGAAATTCTCAGACAATAGAGAAATTTTTTGATGCTTCCGCTATTTCATTTATCGATGTCCAGACTTTCGGAGGAAACTTGACCATCGTTGGCGAAGACCGTCCCGATATCAGTTTGAAAGCTGAAAAAATTGTCCGCCATGCGAGTGATGCTCAAGCTGAAGAAATTCTTAGGGAAATTGACACAGAAATGGATACTCGAAAAGACGGATTGTACATATCCTTTGAATATGAAAAAAATCATAGCGGGAGAAACTTCAGATTTTTTGGCTTTGGTCGTCGCAGCCCTTCTGTTTCTGTCGACATAGAGATTCGTGCACCCAAAACAGTTGCTCAGCATCTAAAAACATCGGGTGGAAACATTGTTGTTAAAAATCTACGATCAACTGTTAGAGTGCGTACATCCGGTGGAAAGATGAAGTTTCACGATATTTCCGGTTCACTCGAAGGAAAAACCAGTGGTGGAAGTATCGAAGCTTCCTCAATCAAAGGAGATATGGCACTTTCTACTTCAGGTGGAAGTATCGATCTTGATACAATTAATGGAACGATTGATGTGAAAACATCTGGCGGAAGCATTGCTCTGCGAAACATACTCGGCCCGACTCAGGCCCGAACAAGTGGAGGAAGCATCAAGGCTTACTTCACTGAGGGAATGAGCAACGACGTAAGCCTGTATACCTCAGGAGGGAGCATTAAAGTTTATCTGCCATCGGATGAAGCGTTTCACCTTATCGCCAAAACCAGTGCCGGCAGCCTCAAAACTGACTTTCCCATCTTTGTTACGGGCAAGTTTATTACACACAAGGCCATCGGTGATGTGAATGGTGGTGGCCCAAAGCTTCAACTCCATACATCCGCTGGAAGTATTAAAGTGAAGACGCTTTAGTCGATTACCCCATTCTTTCCTTTAAAATGGCACGTCAGGAGGGATTCGAACCCCCGACCCGCGGATTAGAAATCCGCTGCTCTATCCAACTGAGCTACTGACGCACGGGTAAGGGCATTTGAATCACTTAACAGAGGCAACAGGTCAATGGAAAAGGATGCCTGTAGGTAAATTCCTTGCTCTGGTCAGATATGAACTCGCTCTTCAGCCAGGTATTGTAGTCCTGGAGCGTTTCCTTGATCCCAAGAACAATCGACAGATTGCCACCTCATCATGGGAGCTTGTTCAATCGGGATAACTAACAAAATCGGCCTGATGCGTGAGCAGATGCGTCTGTCGGACCTTTCCTTTGTTTACACAGTTAATAACTGTACCCTCTTCAATTGACAAAAAGATCCCTTTTTGACGAAATGACTCTTACCGAGAGGATGGAATGAAAATAGAGGGAACAAAATTCGCCAAATTAAATTATAAAATCTTCTCAATTCATGTTTTATGTAAGCAAAATTACATGATTTTTATTCATGATATGCAGGATCTCCTCATATTGTCCTTGAAATATCTCGGCGGAGTTACTTGCGAGAGTTCCTTCACATCCAACATAATATATCCTAGCTAATCATGAAAGCTGTATTTGCAATTTTTAAATGGTTTAAACTAGAGGAAGTAAAAGAGGCCCTCGGTGAATTGGGTTCCACTGGGATGACAGTAATTGAAGTAAAAGGATTCGGTCGACAATCTGGACATACTGAAGTTTACCGAGGATCCGAGTATACTGTAGATTTTTTGCCTAAGGTCTTGTGCATTGTTATAGAAGAAGACGATCGAGTACGAAAAACACAGGAAACAATAATAAAGGCAGCAAATACGGGAAAAATTGGAGATGGATGGACATGGATTACATCCGTAGAGTCTGTTTTTCGAATAAGAACCCATGAGCAGATAATTGATGACGGACTGACGGAATTATCCCCTAAAATCTATCAGAATGAAATAGCCAAAGAAATTGAGTACTCGTCAGAGTATAGCAGAATGAGATTAGAAATCATTGAGCACCTTCAATCGAGAAATTTTAAGGTGGACTCCTTAGTAACGATCAATGGTGCAAAGATCGATTTCGAAATATCAAAAGGCTCAACAACTACGTATTGCCTTTATAGAAGCAATCCTACATTGGTTCATGTGCAGTACCTTAATAGCGTCATTGAGAAATGGAATGAAAAACTACTATTGTGTGACTGCATGCGCAGCGAAATTGAAGATGCTTGTGAGAAATCAGGGATAAAACTTCTTCTTAGAGAAACTCTTTTAAACGATGATTCCAGTCTTCGATTGCTATACAAACCCACCGAATCTGAAGTTAATGAAATGATTAGAAATTTTGTATTACTTGAGCAGCTGCTTCAGGCGGCCGTAAGGAGAGGTTATAAGGAGTCGGATTGTATGAATGCTACAAAAGCAATAGACACACTGATGGAAATTTATGGCAATGACGAATATGTCCAATCACCTGCTAAAATGAAGAAAGCATGGGAGATGCTAGAAGGAACTGATAAGACTCTTAAGAAATTTGCTGGAATTGGAAATAGTTTTTCGACGTTATTAAAAATCATAAAACCAATAATAGATATATTTTAAATTAGTATTTCGGTATTAATGAACGCATGAATCACATTCCAGACGGAACGAAAACTCAACTTAAGGCTGATTGGGCAAACCCAATTGGTGGTAACAACAGCTGCCGTCGTGCTAAACCTCAGATGTTATGCAAAAATCGATGAATAAAGAAATCTTGCGAATTTGCGCCTATGCAATAAATTCCATGTTATGAAAAAAGAGTTTAACGTAGTCATCGAAAAAGATTCTGAAGGATACTTGGTGGCAAGTGTTCCTGAATTGCACGGCTGCCACACTCAAGCTCGTAGTCTCGATCAGTTGCTCGAAAGAACAAAAGAAGTAATAGAATTATGTTTGGAAGAGTATGGTCCTACAGAGGAACCAAACGAATTCGTGGGAATTCAAAAAGTTGCAGTTGAGGGATGAGCACCAAATATCCCAAGTTTACCGGAAAAGAATTAATAAAAGTATTGGGTAAGCTTGGGTTTAAAGTATTAAGAATTAAAGGAAGTCACCATTTTCTCAAGCATTCTGACGGAAGAGCCACAACTGTTCCTGTTCATGGCAGCGAAACAATCGGTCCAGGATTGTTGAATAAGATTTCCAAAGATACCGAAATCGATATCAAAAACATTAGAAATTAATCTACACGGCAAAGTAGTTGAGGAAACTTGATTCGTATTCCTCATCTCCTGTTTTAGTAAAACCCAATACGAAATGCGGAACAATTAGAACCAACGAAATTTCCCTCTAAATCGTTCCTTTGAGAAAGTAAGGTATCCCCTCTTCCGTTGACAAAGTAAAATCTCTTTGCTGACATGCGACATTTCCCAAAGGGCTGTAAAATGATTAAAGAAAAAACCAGGCAATTTCTAGAGAATCAGTGGGTAGAATGGCGTTGGCTGATTCTTTTTGTGGTGCTTGTCCTCATACCGATTAGATCAAGTTTTGCCGATTGGAATTGGGTTCCCAGCGGTTCTATGAATCCATCTATTTTAGAAGGTGATCTAGTCTATGTGGACAAATTGGCTTATGATCTGCGCTTTCCGCTAACTCTCTATCGGGTGAAACAATGGTCAGATCCCGAAAGAGGCGATATTGTCGTTTTGTTTTCGCCAAAAGATGGAACACGATTGATTAAAAGGGTGATCGGATTACCCGGCGATGAAATAGAAATGAAAAACAATGTGTTATTCATTAATAATCAACAAGTGAACTATTCTGAATTGCCGATGGAGATCACCAAGGATTTAATGCCGGAACTCAGAAATCAGTCAGTCTTTGCGGAAGAGGATTTGCTGGGAAGAAGACATGCGGTTATGAGTATTCCCAGTGTTCCGACAGATAAGAGGAGTTTTCATAAAATGATTGTTCCGGAAGGTCAGTATTTTATTATGGGCGACAATCGTGATGTCAGCGAAGATTCACGTTTTTTTGGTTTTGCAGAACGCAGACTCATTATTGGAAGAGCTACCAACATAATCGCTTCTTTTAATAAACTGGATAAGTATCAACCAAGGCTCGGACGATTTTTCACCCCGTTAGATTAAGCAATCTATCACAACTGGTGTAGTTCTAGTAGCGTCTTAGCATTAAGATATGAAAATAAAGGAAATGAAGACTGCTCAAGAGCTTCTTGAGGGAAATTCGGAACACCCAAAATACGAATTCAATAATTTTATCAAACAAGAAAAATTCGGAGAAAGACGACTTGCCAAAAGAAAATTGAAGCTGCTCAAATTAATTGACCCAGCTATCCAGGCTGCTACTCAATCTGATGAAATTGTTTACTATATCACAAGTGGATTAAGGGTTCGGAATTTCGAAATTTTCTTTATCGGATGGGCTGCCCACTACTACAATCAAACAGCTTTTGTTTTTACGTCGAAAAAAATATTGTTGATCCATCTCAAAAATAAAAAAGAACGTGGGACTTTCATTGGATGTATTGAGTACTCGAATATAAGGAATATAAAATCCAGTCTATTGGGGTCTCTCGCCATCAAGTTCACTAATGGCAAGTCGCTGGTTTTTACAAAGATCCCGAAAAAAGATAGAGTTTATCTGAGGGATTTTCTGAACTCAGTGATTGATACCACTGCAGCTAAAAATAAATCGGCGCAAACAATTCGAAAGATGTGCCCAAGATGCTTTACCGAGATACTTAATATTCCAAGAAATTGTCCTGGCTGTGACCTTGAATTCAAACGTCCTAAAAAAGCCGCTTATTTATCGCTCATCATGCCTGGGCTGGGTGATTTATACCTGGGCTCGAGAATGCTGGGAGTGTTTGAATTATTGTTTATGCTTTATATCTGGATGAGCGTTGTCATTGTGACGCTTGAAGAAATAAAGATCAATGGAAGTATTGAAGGCGGGATTTTTTTAATCATAGTGATTTTTCTGTTTTTTCATCCACTGGATGCGTTGAAAGCTTATTACGTAGCGAAAAAAGGATTGATGCCCCATAAAACTCTCAGATATCCAGGTGAATAACCTGAAGATTATCTCAGAAAAATCTTGTCCTAATAATCCTGCTCGTCTCTTACAACTGAATCGCAGTGAGCAATTCAATGTAACATTGACTGAAGTTTAACGTCTTTTAAGGATCATGCTTATGAGACCCACTTGCAGAAGACGCTGGTTGCGCCTCGTTTGGCTACTGATTGTATGTGCTCTTACGGGATGTTCCGGAGTGATCACTCGTACTGCCTATATAGGAAATGGATACCCAGAGGTCAGTAGTGATTGGGAGCCTCCACGGGCAGATGAAAATCGTGTTATCATCTATATGGTTGAAGGTGGTCCCAATATAAACAATTCAACAGGTTATGTCGACCTTTTGACCATTGATGACAGAGTTTATGTTTTCCGGGGAAAAACATTTAGTTATATCGATCTCCCTATCGGCAAACATCTTTTCACTGTTTCAAAAGTGAAGGAAATCCCTGTATGGGGTTCCGGGATCAAACTGAGAAAAGGTAAATATCCGATTGAATTGGATATAACCCTCGAAAAAATGATCTACATTAAATTGGAGAAGAGTGGAATAAATATACTCGATCATGGCGCGGAAATTACCCCAAAACTGATGGAAGAATCAGAGGCGCTTCGAGATTTAGAGGATTTAGTCGAAAACACCGGATTCCACACAAACATCAGAATTAATCCAGATAGAGAAGACTGATTTTCAATTCATGTAGAATAAACTGAATACGATTGATCGATGAGTATTTCACTTTATTGAACAAATTTATCTCGATTCCTTCTTCAGTTATGGTGAGCATGGAATACCAACCAAATCCCTTTCATTGGGTTGTTCCCTTTTCTTAATCAGCAGATAGTTGTTATGTCATAGAGGAAAACACGGATTCATTAGTAAGTAAAACCCTCTTTAGAGGCTACCTAAATTCAGGTAAGTTTTCCATTTGTTGATTAACAATTTTTTTCTATCTTTTGTGAATAATAGATGAAAACAAAAGCATATGTTTTTAGGAAACCCCCCATTACTGAAACATATACCTGAAAATTCATTATTAACATCAGTTGCAGTAAAAGGATAAATTATGGACGTTTCAGAATTATACGACCTGATTCATTGGCTTGAGGAACAAAAAAAAGGGAACAACTACCGAACCTGGCAAAGTATACTTCAGTTACGCACTCAGCTTAATACTGAAAGTTTATCGGATGAAATGCGAAATCATTCTCTAGGATCCTTAACTCAAGAACAATTAACAGCATTTTCTGAACATTTCGGTATACCCGAGAAAATTCATGAAAAAGGAGAGGATCTTTGGTTTCGTGCTGTTTAAAAGCCTCGATGTAAAACAATAAAGACTGTACGATTCTTTGGTAAGCGATACTGAATTTAAAAATATAATGCTCTCCTCGTACAACGATTTGGAATGATTTTATAAACCCAACACGAAAACCGGAGACATTTAAATTGCTCATTATGAGAGGTTAGGCAGCTCTCTGTTATTCGTTTAAACTTCTGGCCATTAGTTATTTTCTCTCCAGAAACCACTGTTGGGTTCTATGAATGATATCGTTTTTAGGCAAATTGTCTTGAGCTGAAGGATCGAAGTCTTTCGTTTGATTTAGTTATTTTCTAGAACAATACGTAGGATTTACTGTCCCATGATTCCTGATATGTCCTCACTTCTTTCAAGAATTTGTTTCCACTGTTTTTTGACTCTGTCTGGTTTTTATAACCTGATATTATGGGGGAATGAGTCTGTTGAGGAAGAGCCATGGCCGGAGGTAACCTTTCCCACGCCGGAAGAAAGAGCTCATGCATTTGTTTCCGGAGAAGAATATCGCTTTAAAGCGGGTTGGGGAATCTTTCGAAATGTGGGAAAGATAAATGTTAAAACAAACATGGTGGAGCGGGAGGATAAAGAAGTGTTCCATTTGAAGACTTCTTTCCAAACTTCTGGATTCATACGGGCCTTGTATGGGGTTGATGCAAACGCTAGCACTTATCTTGATCCCATAGAATGGCGTCTACTTTGGATTGATGCGGAAGGACAGGCTGGGAAAAAAAAGGGCCGGAATATAACTGAGATCGATTACGAAGGGAATTTTCTTCATTTTAGAAGTGAAGCTGATCCCAATCAAAACGCCTCAATTAAATTGCCTTACTCTCATCCCCTTGATTTTATTTCGGCTCTTTTACAGGCAAGAGCCTGGGATCTGGAAGTCGGTAACTCCTACCCTATTCTCATTGCGGGCGATGGCAAAGTCTATCTTGCCGATATTGATGTTGTCGAAAAGAAAAAGATTTCTACTGCTTTTGGAAAAAAAGAAGCGTTTAAACTCGTTCCTCGAATGGAATTTCGTCCTTCCGGAATTTTAGCAGATGGTGGACGTGTCGCCGTCTGGATTACCAACGATGATATCAGACTTCCTGTTTTGCTTGAAGTGAAGATTGCCATCGGAACGGCGAAACTTCGCCTGCATTACTATAAATCTCCAAAAATCGAATTGACTAAAAAGAAGCGACGTAACGGAAGTTAAGAGTAGGTTATCCACTTCATTCTTGAATCATCTGTATCTTCTTAGTACCCCATACGATATGTTCCCTCAAAAAAAATGGGCTAAACGTCTCATTGTTCTTGTATCCATATGTTCCTTGCTCTCAGGCTGTTCGATCAATGAACTTGCGGTTAACAAAATGGGAGACGCTCTGTCCAAAGGTGGCACAACTTTCAGCTCGGACGATGATCCGGAATTAATCAGAGAGGCACTTCCTTTCAGTTTGAAATTAATGGAGAGCTTGTTGGCTGAATCGCCCGACCATGCCGGCCTTCTTTTTGCAACAGCTAGTGGATTCACCCAGTACGGATACGCTTTTGTGCAACAAGAGGCAGAAATCCTGGAAGATACAGACTTCGAAGCAGCCGAAGTTTCCAAGGAACGAGCCAAACGTCTCTACCTGAGGGCACGAAATTATGGGTTGAGAGGTCTATCTGTGGACAACCCAGATTTTGAAGCATTACTTCGGAGTAATCCGCTCGAGGCAGTCGTTTTCACTGATAAAGAAGATGTTCCCCTTCTCTACTGGACTGCAGTTTCCTGGTTGGCTGCCATCGGTCTTTCCGTTGACGATCCTGTCATGGTGAGTGATCTCACTATCGTAGAAGCATTGATCGACAGAGCTTTGCAGCTGGATGAAAGCTACGATAGTGGAGCGATCCATAGTTTTCTTATTACCTATGAAATGATCCGACAGGGAGGCAAAGGCGATCCGGCAGACCGTGCCCGTGAACATTTCTCCCGGGCAATTGAACTTTCAAAGGGTCAGATGGTGTCGCCTTACCTGGCTTTAGCTGAAGCGGTTTCTATTCCGGAAAATAATCTAGAAGAATTTACCAATCTTTTAGAACAAGCGCTTGCTATCAATCCTGACGATCGGCCTGAGTGGCGATTGACAAATCTTATCTATCAAAAACGAGCTCGTTGGCTCCTTGGACGGACAGATTTACTCTTTCTCAATTGAGTGATTCCTTGTTTTTCGAGTTTTAAGATTGCCAAGGCTATGACTCCTATGGCCATCATCTGATCATTTAAAATCATGAAGCTACCGACGAAATCCATTTTCATCCTTCTGCTTTTTATTTGTTTACCTGGGCTGGTAATCGCCAAACAACGGATCAAACTTACCACACTCGCTCCCAAGGGATCTTCCTTTCATAAATCACTTCAACGAATGGCCAGTGATTGGCGTAAGATTTCCGGAGGGGAACTCAATGTCATCATTTATCCGGGGGGTATTCAAGGTGGAGAATCTGCGATGGTTGAGCGTATGGCCATTAATCAAACGCAAGCCGGACTGCTCACGGGGACGGGGTTATCACAGATTGAACCTGCAGTGACAGGTTTGCAGGTTATGCCGATGATGTTTAACGATCTGGATGAATTTGATTATGTTTCAGAAAAGATGAAACCGAAATTAGAGCAAAAAATGAAAGAGAAGGGTTTCATGGTGCTTTTTTGGACAGACGTTGGCTTTGTTCGGTTTTTTACTAAAAAACCAGCCCTTACACCTGATGATTTTCAGAAATTAAAACTGTTTACCTGGGCAGGTGATCCTAAACAAGCGGCCATCATGAAATCGGCCGGATTCAATGTTGTGCCATTAGAAACAGCTGACATTTTAACCAGTTTGCAAACCGGATTGATTGAGGCTGTGCCGATGCCGCCTTTTTATGCCCTTTCAGGCCAAGTCTTTGGTCCGGCTCCAAACATGCTCGATCTCAACTGGGCGCCTCTGATTGGAGCTGCCGTTATTACGGAAAGGAGCTGGAAGCGCATTCCTGATGAATTCAAACCAGCCCTACTGGAATCAGCGCAAAAAACGGGTATCGCTATTAGAGAAGCCGGTCGAAGGGAGAGTAATCTCGCAGTAAAAGCGATGCAGGAAAAGTGGAATTTACAAGTTCATCCTGTGGATGAACAAAAGATGGAACAGTGGCAGAAGGTAACAAAGCAATTTTATCCGGAGATCAGAGGGAATCTTGTTCCTGCAAATATTTTTGATGAGGTGGAATCTCTCGTAAAAGAATACAGACGGTCACCATAATAAGGTATTCTATTATGAGTCACGGTTTTGAGGTAGAAAAAAAGAGGCCAGCCTCTCCTCTTTCCAGAGGGATTTTTTATTCGGAGAATCTTCTTACATCACTGGCTCTTGGAGCTATGATGCTCCTACCAGTAGTTGAGATTTTTCTGCGGAAACTTTTCCAAACCGGGATTTCGGGTGTCACTGTCATCGTTCAACATTTGGTTCTCTTAGTGGGGATGATCGGTGGTATTTTGGCTGCCCGCGATCAAAGACTGTTGTCTCTTTCAACTTTGAGTAGTTTTCTTAATGAACGTTGGACGGCATACGCAAAGATTGGCGCCAATTCTTTTGCCACTGCCATTACAGTTTTTCTTTGTCTGGGTAGTGTTCAGTTTGCCCAAAGTTCACACAAATTTGGTAAAATTCTAATTTTTGATATTCCCACCTGGACTGTACAAGCCATTCTGCCGATTGCTTTTGCCATTATTGCGCTTCGGTTATGGTGGACTAGCTCTGAGAGATGGAAAGGCCGACTAGTAACTATCATCCTCTCCAGTGGAGCGATTCTTTTAGGGATCTTCCCGCCTGTATCACCGGAGTCTTTGGTCCTGCCTTGTTTACTTGGGATGGGGGGCGCGGCAATTCTGGGAGCTCCGATTTTTACTCTTCTAGGTGGCGCAGCTCTCATCCTCTTCTGGGGAGAAGAAAGCCCTATCGCTTCTATTGCTCTGGATCATTATCAGATGGTGGTGAACCCGTCACTGGCAACAATCCCTCTCTTCACTTTGGCTGGTTATTTTTTGGCCGAAGGTGGCGCTTCTAAGAGATTGATTCGAGTTTTTCTCTCATTGGTCGGGCAAATTCGTGGAGGTCCAGTCATTGTGACAACTTTAGTTTGCGCTTTTTTTACTACTTTTACGGGTGCTTCCGGTGTGACCATTCTCGCGCTGGGAGGCTTGCTTCTACCGGTATTAGTTGCAGCCAACTTCTCTGAACGTAATGCGATTGGTCTACTGACCGGAGCGGGTTCACTAGGTGTTCTTTTTCCACCTTGTCTTCCTCTTATCCTCTACGCTGTTATTGCCACAAATTCGGGAGCACAGGTGGAGATAAAAGCCATTTTTCTCGGTGGTCTCCTACCGGGAATCCTTTTAGTAGGGCTAACCGCTTGGTGGGGCATCACGAGGTCAAGACGAGTTAACACAAAAACAAAAAAAGAACGTTTTAATGGGAAAGAGGCTTACCAGGCGGCCTGGGAAGCTAAGTGGGAACTTTTATTGCCCGTTGTGGCGCTTGTTTCACTTTTTGGTGGTTTTGCTACTCCCGTGGAAGCAGCGGCTCTTACCGCCCTCTATGCTCTTTGCATCGAGGTCTTTATTTATCGTGATCTGCATTTACTAAGGGATGTTCCCAGAGTAATGGCTGAATGTGGACTATTGGTGGGAGGTGTTCTTCTCATCCTGGGAGTTGCCATGGGCTTTACCAATTATCTGATCGATGCCCAGATTCCGGATTTAGCAGTGGATTGGGCAACCAGCACGATTACTTCCAAATGGGTCTTTTTGCTTCTTTTAAATGTGTTCCTACTTTTGGTCGGGTGTTTGATGGATATTTTTTCAGCCATCATTGTGGTGGTTCCGCTTTTGATCCCAATTGGATTGGCCTTTGGCATCGATCCGATTCATCTGGGCATTATCTTTTTGGCAAACTTACAACTCGGTTATCTAACGCCACCGGTTGGCATGAATTTATTTCTTTCGTCTTATCGATTCGGCAAGCCTTTACCTGAAGTCATTCGCGCGACAATACCTATGCTATTGGTTTTTTTGGTGAGCATTCTGTTTATCACTTACCTCCCCTTCTTGACCACTTGGTTACCCAATGTTTTCAAGTAAGTAAAAACCGATACGGTTTTTGTGACCAGATAGGACCGGCATAGTCGATACCAATTCTCGGTGTGGTTTTTATACGTTTTCGGACTATTTTTGTCCCACGATCTTCGATATGCAGTCCAATCTGAGGAGTTGCTTCGAGTCCATTGAAACGTCTATCGATGTTTAGAGCGCGTGTTAAACGTCCGGGACCGCTGATTCCTTCCAGTCCACGAATAAGAATGGCTGCTGGATAGTCCTGAGGACCTGTGACAAGGTTAAGCATTTCATGCATTCCATATATGAGATACACATACCAGATACCTCCTGGGGAAAAGAGCACTTCTGTTCGTTTGGTCCGTCCACGGCTGGCATGACAGGCAAGATCGTCTGGCCCGTCATATGCCTCCACTTCAGTAATCATATGGGCTTCCCCATTTTTTAGAACCAGGTGTTTACCTAGTAATCGTTTGGCCAAAGAAACAGTATTCGAACTCTTCAAGTGTTCTGGAGTAAGTAGATGCACCATCTGTTTTAATCTAAATTCTAAGTGTAAAATAATTTGCGACGGAGAAGAAATCAATTTCTCCTCACTTCATGCCAACGATTCTCACTTTCACTGCAAACTTACTGGCAGAGACAACTTATACTTTCAATGCCTGGGAAGAAGGAAAAACACAAAGGGCAAGCGATGAGTTTTTCCAAGTAGGAGGCAAAGGCATTAATGTCAGCAAAATGTTGACGCGTCTTAACAGCTCAACCAGGGCTATTTGTTTTCCCGGAGGGGAAATTGGAAAGAGATGTGATGCGTGGTTTAAAGAAAGAAATTTTCCTATTAAAGCCTTTCCCACAGAGGGTGAAACCCGCAGTGGAGCTGTGATAAGAGCTCCTGCTCGGAAGGAGACCACTTATCTCGGTTTGGATAGCAGCGTTTCACTGGAGAGTGTTCAAGCATGTGCCACCTATCTGGAGACACAAAATCTCGATACTGTTCTGGCCATTTGCGGTGTTGTTCAAAGATGGGACTCTGAGGTATGGGAACCGCTTAGGGATTTATGTAAAAACTGGCTGAGTAAACGTCCTTTAGCCGTTGATTGTTACGGCCCTGCCCTTTCCTGGTTGGTGGCTTATCCCCTCTCTCTGGTGAAAATCAATCGAGTAGAATTTGCCGGATTAATGGATTGTGAAGGAATCCCCAGTGATGATCAGATGACAATCTTACTCCAGAGAGCTAAAGAAAAATGGCCGGTCAAAGAATGGGTTGTCACAGACGGACCAAACAAGATCTGGAGCATTTGTGAAAATATGGAAATCAATTCTGTCACACCACCTGCTACAGACGAAGTATCACCAGTCGGATCGGGAGATGTTTTCTTTGCCGGTTTATTATATTCACTTTTTGAAAACAAAAGTCATCTCAAACAAGCCATTCAATTTGCGCTCCCTCTAGCTGCCGCAAATGCCGCGTCAGGAGGTATTGCCGATTTTGATTTGGCTTCTCTAGACGCTCCCTAGAGGCTCCGGTTTACATACCTACCGGAGCCTCCGAGGTTACCACACCCATTGTCTGTCAAACTTTACCCTTAAAAAATAAGGGAGGGTCTGCAGAAAGCTTTACGGGTTCATACTGAAAATTTGGTTTATATCGTTTCTGGGATAACTTTAAAAACTGCCTAAGACCGATATAATACTCATATTCTTCAGTTTTGCTAGGAGATGAGTCAGTCTTTTGGGTAGAACCCATAAAAGAAGGACCTCTTTAATCGAAATTTCTTGCTTCGATTCGATGAACTTACGACTCTGCGCCTCATGGATAAAACGACCGTAAAACTCGAAACAACACAGGGTGTAGTTAAGGTAAAACTTTTCCCGCAAATCGCACCCAAGGCTTGTGAGAATTTTTCTTCGTTAGCCGAGGACGGCTATTACGATGGTATCATTTTTCACCGCATTATTCCTAATTTCATGATACAGTGTGGTGACCCAACTGGAACTGGTCGAGGAGGTCAGTCCAAATGGGGCACTCCTTTTGAAGATGAGGTATCACCTGATGTGCGTTTTGACAAAACAGGTATTCTGGCAATGGCCAACGCTGGACCGGGAACAAACGGAAGCCAGTTTTTCATTACAACAGCGAAAACACCTTGGTTAAATATGGCCCATACCATTTTTGGCGAAGTGATCGAAGGCTACGATGTTGTGCAAAAAATTGAGGCCGTTGCCACAGATGGCGCTGACAAGCCGATTGAAGAGCAGAAAATCATCAAAGCAACGGTTAGCTAAAAAATCATTGCTTTGACTTTTTACGAGGTCCACTTTTTGAAGTGGGCCTCGACCATTTAAAAATAGTGGTCGACAATGGTGGGAGAGAAATAACCGCGGAGAAATCGTATCCATCACACGGAACTTCCTCAGCTTTAATTTTACCTTTATTTCCGAAGTTAGATCCTCCGTAATTGCTTGAATTTGAGTTAATCACTTCTTTCCAAATCCCAATTTTGGGAAGGCCGATGCGGTATTCAGTTTTCGTATCGGCTGCATAATGCCCGACAACAGCATAGATATTATCCGAGTTTGGGTCTTTCCGTAGAAATGAAAAAGCACTCTGCGGTGAGTCATTACTATTAATCCATTCAAAAGAATCTGGATTAAAATCGTGACCATGCAAGGCGGGTTCCGAACGATAGAGGAGATTTAAATCTCTTACCAGGGAACGAATTCCCTCATGATCGATATATTCGAGCAGATGCCAATCGAGGCTTATGTCGTGATTCCACTCACGTGATTGACCAAACTCCGATCCCATAAATAAAAGTTTCTTCCCAGGATAAGCCCACATATAGGCATAAAGAGCTCTAAGGTTTTGGGCCTTTTCCGGAATGGATGCTGTTCCCATTTTAAAGAGCATGGATGCTTTTCCATGAGTGACTTCATCATGGGAAAAGACTGATATGAAATTCTCAGCATACTGATAAAGCATGGCAAAAGTCACATCATCATGATGCCATTTGCGATGGATGGGATCTCTTGAAAAATATCGGAGTGTGTCGTGCATCCATCCCATGTTCCATTTCAGATCAAACCCAAGGCCACCTTCCGAGGTAGGTTTTGTGACGCCGCCCCACGAGGTGGATTCTTCTGCTATCATTAAAGCACCTGGATAATAATCATGAACGACGTTGTTCACTTGACGCAAAAAGTCGATCGCTTCCAGATTTTCCCTTCCTCCATGCCTATTGGGAATCCACTCGCCTTCTTTCCGGGAATAATCCAGGTAAAGCATAGAAGCAACGGCATCGACCCTCAGGCCATCAATGTGAAACTGCTCCAACCAGAACAGGGCATTTGCAACGAGAAAACAACGAACTTCGTTGCGGCCAAAGTTGAAAATCAGAGTTCCCCAATCTTGATGAGCACCCTGGCGAGGATCTGCATGCTCATATAGATAGGAACCATCAAATTGAGCCAGCGCAAAGGTATCCCTGGGGAAATGTGCCGGCACCCAATCCAAAATCACTCCAATGCCTTTTTGGTGCATATAATCGACAAAGAATTTAAAATCATCAGGATTGCCAAAGCGGTGTGTCGGTGCAAAAAAACCAGTTACTTGATATCCCCAGGATCCACTGAAAGGATGTTCGGCTATCGGCATTAATTCCACATGGGTAAATCCCATTTCAGTGACATAATCTGCCAATAATGGGGCCAACTCACGATAGGTTAATGGACGATCATTGTCCTCCACTACCCGCTTCCACGAACCTAGATGAACCTCATAGACAGATAATGGTTGATCGACAGAGCTTTTTTCATTCCGAGACGCCAACCACTGTGAATCTTTCCACTCGTATTGAGTATTATCGAAAACAATAGCGGCATTATTCGGGGCCGGTTCAAAATAACTACCAAAAGGATCTGTTTTCAGTAAAATATTTTGATTCGCCGTCAATATTTCGAATTTATACAATTCTCCCTGGGTTAGCCCAGGGATAAAGAGTTCCCAAACCCCAGAGGCACCCAGTGAACGCATGGGATGAAAACGTCCATCCCAATGATTGAAATTTCCGACAACAGAGACTCGTTTTGCGCTCGGGGCCCAGACAGCAAAAGCTACCCCTGGAATACCGTTTAATTCCTTGGTATGAGCTCCCAGTTTTGTATAAAGACGATTTTCATTTCCTTCATTAAAAAGATAAAGATCTTGATCACCTAAAGTGGGAAGAAAGGAATAGGGATCAAAGAATTGCCGAACTTCCAAAGAATAGGTTTCTACTCTCAAACGATAGGAGAAGGGTTCTTCGCGTCCTTCAATGAAACCTTCAAAAAATCCCTCCTCTGCTATCTTTGCAAGAGGATAATGGGGTTGTTTATCATCTTTAATATCAACCACTTCACATGTTTTGGCTCCCTGTAAAAATGCACGAACAACCAGCCCGGACTTGCCTTGGTAGTTACAAGGATGCATTCCGAGCAATGAATGCGGACTGGAGACAGTAACGTTTAAAAACCCGGAGAGTTCAGCTTTGGTAATGATTGAAGCCATTTCGTGATTTTTTGTAATTGCAAGAATTCGTCACAACGCCCCGGTTTGTAGATTCGACCTTGATCAGGGTCTAGCCTTAAATGGTACTGAAATAAGATCGGTGATAGTAAATTCATTTTGCCTCTGGACATTAGCTTCCCGCTTTCAAGACTCATCCCGTTGAAAACATATCCGTCTTTCCCGAAAATAATCCTTATAGTATTGTCCTTCTTCATTGGAAAGTTGGTCTATACTCAAGACATTCTCAGTCTGATCCCTTATATCGAGGGGGATGAAATCACATATGATCTGGAAACTGGTGAAACCATTGTTACCGGAACCCCAAGCCTGTCATACGATGGATGGCTTCTTTTAGCAGATGAGATTCGCTATAATCAGAAAACGGGGGAAGCGATGGCCACAGGAAATATAAGCCTTACCCGTGAAGCATTACGCTTAATCGGTGATTCGATCACTTATTCGACGAACGGTAATAGAGCTGAGGTAACGAATTTTCGAGCCGGACAATATCCCGCCTATCTTGAAGGGGATACCATCACCGGGAATATCGAACAAGCTCAGGTTCAAAACGCCATCGCTTACGTTGGTCAGCCTAATTCACTGGCTCCGAGAGCTTCCGCTCTGGAAGTACGTTACTTCAAAGATGATAAAATTGAAGCTGATAAACTGGTCATAAAATTGGGTGGATTGGCCGTTTTTTACAATTCGGCCTTTCGGCGGGATCTCGAAGGTGGAAAACAATCCTTTGAAGCCTGGACTGGCTATCGAAAAGAACTGGGAGCCTATTTACATGCCGGAGTCCGTGTCCCTGTCTCTGAAGCAATCGAAGCAGGTGGTTTTATCGATCTTTTCAGTAAGCGAGGTGTTATGGTGGGTCCTTCGGTGAAATATCGTTCACAAAAAGAGGCCCAGGAGACTTTCGGAAAATTCGAATTTGGTTATCTTAAAGATCAAGGTGATCCCGAACAGGACATTTTGGGACAGAATATTGGCAGTGAACGTCATTTTCTAGAGTGGCATCATAAGCAACAGATAAACGAGAAGGTGACACTTACTGGTCTGGTCAATGATTGGTCCGACTCCGATGTTACCCGTGATTTCAGGCATAAGATTTTCCGAAATGCGCAGGGGCCTGATACATTTTTAGAAGGTGTTTACCATGGTAACAATTATCTCATTTCCGCTTTTACCCGTTTTCGGCCTAATGATTTTCAAATCGTGCAGGAACGTCTGCCTGAGGTTCGATTTGATTTACTGCCAACCCATGTAGGCCATGGTATACTGGCTGAGTTTCAAGCCAGTGTAGCGGCTCTTAGAGAGGAATCATTGATCCCGAACCAAACGCCATTGAGAAGTGATCGCCTGGATTTTTACTCAAATTTGAGTCGAAGTTTTCGGCCGACAGAATGGCTGACTTTTACTCCAATAGCAGGAGGAAGATGGACCTATTATGACCGGTTAAACGGTCGTGATAACTATTCACGCCTTCTAGGTGAACTTGGTTTTGATGCCGAAATGAAAATCTTTGCGGTTTACGATTACGAAAATCCCGTTTGGGAAATCGAAGGGATTCGTCATCTGATTGAGCCGATGGTTCAATATCGTTATATTCCCGAAGCAGATAAGGGCTCTGCTTATATTCCACCGATTGATGATATTGCCTTTTCAACACAACTACAACCTCTTGGACTAGGAGAAGTTCGCAATATTGATGATCTTTCGGAAACGCATGCTTTACGAATAGGTCTGGATAATATCTTTCAAACCCGACATCCAGAATATGGATCGAGAGATTTATTGCGATTTTTTCTTGCGGGAGATCTTTATTTTTCGAATCAACCGAACGGAGACGATTTTTCTGCGATTCATACGCAGGTTGATTTTACACCAGCCGAATGGCTCAGAATCAGTCTTTTCAGTCGACTCGATTCACAATCTTTTAACCTTCGTGAATTGAATACACAAATAACGATAACGGATCAGGAGTTCTGGGAAGTTGGCCTTGGGACAAGTGCTCTTAAAGGTGATATCGAACAGTATCAACTTTATGCTCGTTACCGTTTGAATGAGGCTTTTGAACTTTATGCTCGGATTCAGTACGATGCACGACAAAGCAGATTCAATGAACAATCTTACGGAATTAGCCAAATCTTACGTAATCAGTGGCGAATCAATTACGGGATCAGTTCATACTCTGATGCGCGAAGAGAAAGCGGAACTCGGATTGATCTCGAAATAGAATTCCTTTCTTTTTAAAATGCCCTCATCTTCGGGTATCATCCAGAATCAACGCCGTACGCTTCTGCGACTCATCGACGAAGCAGAAAAGAATCTTTCGCCGGGTAAAGATTTTGCTACCCTCTTCCGTTTTCAACTTCGTAAAAACAAACAATTTGGATCTCGTGACAGACGATTTTACCAAGAGTTAGTCTATACTTGGTTGCGATATCGAGAATACATTGATCCCTTACGTGTATCATCTGCTGAAACAGCGCTCGACTTACTGGTCGCTTTAGCTGACGAAATTCCTGAAATAAAAAAGCATAAAGATTCCATCGATTCCGAACTGCTGGAGTTTCTTTCTCCTGAAAAGAGTTGGGAAGAACGTAAGCAGATTCTCGAAGATAAAATCCTTACAAAGTATCCCATCAGACGAACACAACTTATTCCCGAATGGTTTGGTCGCAATCGTCAAAAAATTGATGAAGCCGTTTTACTGCAAAAAGCTCCCCTGTGGATTCGTGCTCTAAAAAACGCGTCTGTTGTTTTTTCTGATTTGCAACAGGAAGGATTTTCGATTTCGCAATCAACACATTTACCGACAGCAGGAAAAGTCCACCCATCTGCCAAAATTGATCAAAGCCTTGCTTACCGGGAAGGAAAAATCGAAATACAGGATATAGCTTCTCAAGTTCTCCTTGAAATGGTTGCTCCTGCTCGTGATGAAATCTGGTTTGATGCCTGTGCAGGAGCTGGAGGTAAAACGCTTCAATTAGCCAATTTTGTAGGCCCATCCGGGATTGTTTGGGCAAGCGATATCCGTAAAGAAATTCTTTCCGAACTGAAAATGAGATCGAATCGAGCAGGCTATTCCAATATCCGTATCTCTCATAATCCAGAAACAGAAAAGAATTTTCCCAAACAATTTGACGGTGTTTTGATTGATGCACCCTGCAGTGGCTCCGGAACCTGGAGAAGAAGGCCTTACCTACGTCATCAGACAACTTCTGAGATGATTTCAGGCTATAGTAAAACACAGCAAAAACTTCTCCTGGAAAAATCCTCCCTCGTTAAACCAGGTGGCCAACTGGTTTATATCACCTGCTCTCTAGCAGTAAAAGAGAACGAAGAAACTGTTGCTACTTTTCTCCAGCAAGATTCTGATTTCATGCTGAAGCGGCCTCTCAAATCTTTCGGCTTAATCCCGTCAGACAACACCTTAACTATCTTCCCCAATGATTTTGATGGAGATGGTTTTTTTATGGCCTGCTTCCACCGCAAAAATTAACATATTTTTAGATTGCCTCAAACCCTCAGCCAGAAAATGAAAAGCAGTGCCTGCCGAACTTGATCATCGCATAAAACTCCCCGTTTTTGAAGGACCCCTCGATCTTTTGCTTTTTCTCATTCGAAAACATGAGATTGACGTTTATGATATTCCGATTAGCCAAGTCCTTCATCAATATCTCGACATTCTTTACGCAATGGAGGAACTCCATCTCGAGATAGCTGGGGATTTCTTTGTCATGGCAGCCACCTTAATGGAGATTAAAAGTCGTCTACTTCTGCCAAAACACGAGCAGGTAGTTGATCCGGATGCAGAGGAAGATGAACTGGATCCTCGCTGGGAACTCGTCCATCAACTTCTCCAATACAAAAAGTTTAAAGAAGCTGCAGGAACCCTGGATGATTTGGCAACATCGCAGTCAAACATGATTGCTTTGGACCAACAACGAACAAGTAACTTTGATTTGGAACTGCGACCTCTCCAGAATATTGATGAGGTCAATCTATGGAATACCTTTAATAATGTGCTCAGACGATTGGCTGAGAAGCTGGTAATCGGTGATATTAACGATGATCAAACGACTGTAGTGGATCAAATGGAGATGATTATTCAAAAAACAGAACAGACCCAGAGTTTTACCTTCTCCAGTCTTTTTCCAGGTTCCACAAACGTTCGCGTTCTTATTGTAACATTTTTAGCAGTGCTCGAACTTGTTCGAATGAAACGAATTACCATTTCACAAACCGAATCATTTTCCGATATTAACTGTAGGGTAATTTCGCAAAACAAGCTTGAATCTATCAAAACCTGAAGCACTGTACGCTCACGTGAGACAAAAAAATTCAGAAAAAAAACCGGCACATCTTCTGGGTATAGGCCTTGATAATGAAGATGGTCATAAAAGGATTACCAAAGCCGAGGAGTTTTCTGTTGTAGGTGGATCTGAAGAAACTCATGAACGCCTGACTGAAACTGCGCTCAAAACATTTGAAGAACTCAAAACCCGGGGCAAGAAACTCAATCAAGTTGAACCAAAGGAACTCTCTGAAATCATCGAGAAATCTACTCCCGAATAGATTCTCAGGCTTGTTTTCTCGAAAAGTAGCAAAGAGCACTTGACAACTCCTCCATGAGAAGCCCCTGTTCAGCTGTTAGAAAAATCAGCAAATCCATTTTTTATCAAATAAAATAGTAAAATGTCAGATCTTATCCAAGACCTCACTTCTGATACCTTTCAGGATACCATTGAAAAGAGCGATATCCCCGTTCTCGTTGACTTCTGGGCTCCATGGTGTGGCCCTTGTAAAGCTATTGCGCCCGTCCTGGAAGAATTAGCTGGAGAACTTTCGGGGAAAGTGAAAATCTGCAAGGTAGATGTAGACGATAATGGTGATATCGCCTCAAAATTTAATATCCGTGCGATCCCAACTATCCTTCTTTTCAAGGGAGGCGAAATTGCCGAGCAATTTGTCGGGATGGTGGGCAAAGCAGATCTCCAGTCCAAAATATCTGCTCATATCTGATAAAAAGAATCTTTCTAATCGACTATTTATTTGGCCGCCTTGCAAGAGAGCGGCCTTTTTATTGCACGGCAGTAGATCATAATACCACCGATAAGATAATACCCAGTGAAAAGAGAATACCGTATCCCATTAACAGCCCTGCGCTTTTACCCAAGAGATGATTATAATCTTCTCCGGATACTCCTTCATTTAATAAGATACAAAGTTTAATAGAATAAGGAACTAAAAGTAGAGGTAATAATATCCAGGACCCGTATCCCAAAATCGCTAAAACAATACAGATAAGAAAAGCAATGAATATGCTGAAAGCGTATTGCCACCGGGAAATTTTCTTACCCAAAAGAACAACCAGCGTGCGTTTGCCTACTCTCTTATCTGTTTCCTTATCTCGATAATTATTTACTACCAAAATGTTAGTAGCTAACAACCCGACTGGAATAGCGCTCAAAAAAGGCAATAGATTGAGGTCGCCCGTTTGAACATAATAAGACCCCATCACGGCAACCAAACCAAAAAAAAGAAAGACAAAAAAGTCTCCCAGACCATGGTAAGCTAGAGGAAAAGGCCCACCGGTATAGGCAAAACCAAAGAGAATACTGAGAACTCCGATCGGCAACATTTCCCAGCCCCGAAAAGTGATCAGATTTAAACCTGATATAAAGGCCAAGACAAAAACAATGACAAAAGCCCGTAACATCACTGCCGGCGCAATTTGCCCAGAGCTGACGGCACGCTTTGGCCCTTCACGATCAAGACCATCAGCTCCTTTTATGTAATCAAAATAATCGTTGGCTAAATTAGTGCCAATTTGAACCAGGAGGGCAAAAAGCAGACACCATCCAGCGGCACTCCAAGTCAACCAACCATCTCTCCAGGCAATTGATGAACCGACCATGACTGGGATAACAGCTGCCAGCAGAGTCTTAGGCCGAGCTGCAGAAAACCAAATACCCAGTCGAGAGAAATTCATAAAAGGAAGACGAGTTTCAATCAGCTTCCTAGATAATCATTCCAGCTGCAACGGTATTATGCGTGAATTCATCAATCAAAATGACGCTTCCGGTATTGCGGTTTTTATTGTAGGAATCGTAAAATAAAGGTTGTGTCGTTCTAATTTGAATACGAGCAATATCATTGAGAGATACCTCCAGATCGCTCTCTATTTTGTGAAGCGTATTGATATCTACTTTATAACGAATTTCTTTTACCAAACACTTTGCATCCCGAGACGTATGTTTGATCAAATATTTTCCTCGTGGCTGAAGTTTTTTTTCAGAAAACCAACAAATCATCAGCTCGATATCTTGTCCGATTTCGGGAATATTATTAGGCTTAGCCAGCATGTCTCCCCTGCTAATATCAATTTCGTCTTCCAGAGTAATAGTAACAGACATTGGATGGAAAGCCTCTTCGAGAGGCCCCTCAAATGTTCGAACATCCTTGACCCGCGATGTAAATCCCGAGGGTAATGCTATAACTTCATCGCCTGGCTTAAAGACACCTGCTGCGATTCGACCAGCAAAACCTCTAAAATCGTGATGTTCCTTTGATTGTGGTCTAATAACCCATTGTATCGGGAAACGAGCATCCACATGGTTGGCGTCACTGCCGATGTAGGCAGTCTCTAGAGTGAATAAAAGAGATGCGCCTTGATACCAAGGCATTTTGTCCGATTTATCTACAACGTTATCTCCATGCAACGCACTGATCGGGATAAATTTAATATCCGAAACATGAAGGCGGGAAGCAAAGGCGGAGAAAGCCTCTACTATCTCATCAAAAACACTTTCCTTGTAATCAACCAAGTCCATTTTATTCACACAGACTACTAAGTGTTCAATTTTGAGGAGAGAGGCAATAAACGCATGCCGGCATGTTTGTTCAATCACACCTTTTCGGGCATCAATCAAAATAATAGCCAAGTCTGCAGTCGATGCACCCGTTACCATATTACGAGTGTATTGAATATGCCCAGGGGTATCCGCAATAATGAATTTTCGGCGAGGTGTGGCAAAGTACCTGTAGGCAACATCAATGGTTATTCCCTGTTCCCGTTCGGCTTTCAGTCCATCAGTTAACAAAGCGAGATTAACGTTTTCATCTCCTCGCATTTCACTGCTTTTTTCAATTGCATCTAACTGATCCTCAAAGATTGCTTTTGAATCATAAAGCAACCTTCCAATAAGAGTACTTTTACCATCATCAACACTGCCTGCAGTTGTAAACCTGAGTAGGTCCATGTTTTCGTATGTTACTTCTTTAGTCATTCTAAAACCTGATTAAAAATACCCTTGTTTTTTACGATCTTCCATCGCTGTTTCGGAACGTTTGTCATCGGCTCTAGTTCCCCGTTCTGTTTGACGAGCAGCCGCAACTTCCTGAATAATATCACTCAATGATGATGCTTCGGATTCAACGGCTCCAGTGCAAGTCATGTCTCCGACTGTTCGAAAACGAACCCGGCGAGTTTCCACTGTTTCATTTGGTTGAACTGTGACATACTCTGTATTGGCTAGGAGCGTACCGGAACGATCAATCACTTCCCGATCATGTGAGAAATAAATACTGGGAATATCCAGATTTTCTTTGGCAATATACTGCCAGACATCCATCTCCGTCCAGTTACTCAAAGGAAAGACTCTAAAATGCTCTCCCATTTGTTTATAACCGTTGAAAAGGTTCCAGAGTTCTGGTCGTTGGTTCTTGGGATCCCATTGACCAAATTCGTCTCGATGGGAAAAAAATCGTTCTTTTGCCCGGGCTTTTTCTTCATCCCGCCGTGCTCCTCCAAGCGCTGCCTCAATCTGTAGCTCTTCAAGAGCATCGAGTAATGTAACTGTTTGCAAAGCATTACGGCTGGCATTCACACCCTTTTCTTCCACTGCACGGCCTTGATCGATCGTATCTTGAACTAATTTAACGACGAGACGAGCCCCAATATCTTCGACTAATTTATCTCTAAATTCCAGAGTCTCCGGGAAATTATGGCCGGTATCGATATGCAAGAGAGGAAAAGGAATACGAGCTGGAGAAAATGCCTTTTGAGCTAGGCGAACCAAAACAATAGAATCTTTCCCACCTGAAAAGAGCAAAGCAGGTCTCTCGAATTGAGCCGCCACTTCTCGCATAATAAAAATCGCTTCCGATTCGAGCTGTTGGAGATGGCTTAAATGGTAGTAAGTCATAGTATTATCATTTAAAATACGTTTGGGAAAGAATCATTTCAGATTGAGCCTAGGGCGAATGAACTGGTATAAAATTTCAAGGGTTTCTGCTTCTGATGTTTTTTCGGTATTAAGAGTCAAATCTGGATTTTCTGGCGCTTCAAAAGATGAATCCTGTCCGGTAAAATTTGATACCTCGCCTGCTTTTGCTTTGGCATAGAGACCTTTGACATCTCTGCGGGCACACTCTTCAAAGGAGCATTCTACGTATATTTCAATCAAGTTCTGAGCACCAATAATATTTCGTGCTATTCCACGTAGGTTATTCTGTGGTGTGATGAAGGAATTAAGTGTGACGATTCCTGCTTCAACAAAAAGTTTCGAAACTTCTGCTATCCGGCGAATATTTTCCATTCTGTCTTCATCGCTAAAGCCAAGCCCTGCGTTCAATCCCCTTCGAACGTTATCTCCATCAAGTAAAACTGTCGCTAAACCCTCTGCATGAAGCCTACGTTCCAGAGCATTGGCCAAAGTACTTTTGCCAGAACCGGACAGACCATATAACCAGATCACCTGACTATGCTGTTGCAGAAGTGTTTCCTTCGCTGACCTGCTGAGTATCTTTTTATCTATGGGAAATAAGTTATCCGTCATCTCTGTTCCCTGTATACAAGAAGAACTTGTTGGCGGGTAATGACGCCAAAATCTTCTTTTTGAATGAAAGTTTACTCCACATTAATATCAACTGATTAAGGTAGTTAAAATTATTGTGTTGAGTAAATTCAAGTTTAAAGTTTACTATATTACCTAATTTACTAAAGATAAAATCGCTACTCAAATCGATAAAGATCCTCTGTCTCAATGCCAAGTTCCTCCTCAAGTTCTCTGATTTTCCCCAAAACAACATCAGGCATGGCCCAAATATTGCCCTTTGGCAAGGTTGGATGTAACAAAATTAACCATTGGTAAGCTTTTTCTGTTTGTCCCGCTTTACGCAACAATTCGGCATATAATCTTCCAATGTAAAACGGAACCTCCGGTTGAATCGCAGCCAATCGGTAATATTCCAATGCCGTTTTCATATTGTTCAGCTTCCGATGATAAATCATCGCCATTTCGGCATAAAGAATTGGATCCTGTGGGTGGTGTAACAAACCCTCTTTGAGATATTCCAATGCTAAAATACCATGCTCTCCCATGATCCGCTCACGAATCGATATGGGAACATCCTCATAGCGACCAACGGCTTCAATTCGCCACATAGGCATATCGTAGGCAACTATTCTCGCGCCATTTATCCAAAAATAAAGAGGTCGAGGATCGACTGCAGTGACCATACTAATTAACGTTTGGGTCGCGGGTAAATCACGCCGTTCCCATGCATTGTTTGTTTTGAGCCAGAGCCCATCTGCAATAAGGGAGCGAAAACCACCTAATAAACCGATCGTAATCCCCTGCCCCAGTCCCTCTTCAATGTTTTTCAGTTGAAGCTGTGGTTGAGCCGCTTTCACTTTATCCCAGACCTTAAGCTCCAACGGCCTGCTCAAAATACCCGTGAGCAATAGCCAGCCTATAATGGATCCAATGAATACGAGGTTAGATTTCACGTTT
Source organism: Opitutaceae bacterium (assembly GCA_028280955.1). Lineage (GTDB taxonomy): Bacteria > Verrucomicrobiota > Verrucomicrobiia > Opitutales > Opitutaceae > NORP342. The sequence continues at coordinate 8,309 of JANQKU010000081.1, read as the reverse complement.
ACTGAAACTGTATATAGCGAGGCAGCTGACACTGATCCAATAGACAATGCCATAAGCACCTGCCTGCCATACCATAGAGTATGGCAACGCTTCACCAGAAGCCACCCAATCTCCAAGATTAAAGATCTGAAAATTCGGAATCAGATAACTAAAGAATTGGAGCATACCCTGTAGTAACCAAATCGATGTTACGCTCCATCCTTCCTGCGCCAAGTACTGCAGGTGGCAAATTATCACCAGAAAAAAAGACATCGTGATAGTATAAAGACTTGATCGCGAAAAACTGCCGATGAGAAGCGTCAGAGCGCTAATGATTCCGAATTTAACCCATTGAACCACTGAAAACAGAACCACATCTCCATAGCGTATCCATCCCTTAGAATAGATTTCCTCTGAAATCTGTGAATAAATAGCTGCTTCTCGAATCCCAATGACCAAGATCAACGAAATCGTCATGAGAACCATGAAAATAAAGAGCACGAAAAGAATACCACAGAATTTCCCCAGAATAAACTCTGCTCGATACACCGGTTTAGAAAGAAGAGTCTGAACTGTCCGGTTTTCAATTTCAGCAAAAAAAAGCTGTGCTGTCACCACTACAGCCAACATTGAGCCAAAAAAAGTTATCGCGCCCGATCCAAAATCGACAATAAATTTTATTTCGGAAATGCCAAAGTTGAATTCTCTGAAGAAAAGAGAACCAACAATTAATCCAATCGATAACAGTACGACAAAATGAAATATTTTTTGCCGAACCGCTTCCTTCAATGTATTCTGAGCAATTAAGAAAAGTCTCATTTTATGTCTTTTCGCTCTTTTCTAGCAGTAACTCTCTCAAGGAAGAGTTTATCTAGATTTCGTTTTGCCGGTTCTTTTGCAAGCAGCGAAGCGCCCCTTGCTTCCAGCCAAAGCTCAAAATCTTTTTCTGTTTCTAAAGAAAGCCCTTTTACCAGAAAGGATTTCGATTGTTCATCATTTAATAAAGATTTTACCGTCCCTTCTAAAATTAATTTTCCTTTATCCAGAATAGCAATACGATCACAAACCTCTTCCACTTGAGTCAACAAATGAGTAGATAACAAAACTGTTTTACCTCGTTTTTTCAGTTCTAAAACCACTTTCGTTATTTCAGTTGCTCCCAATGGATCCACGCCCGCCATGGGTTCATCTAAGACGATAAGATCAGGGTCATGCACTAATGCTTGAGCCAGTCCAATTCGTTGCAGCATACCCTTCGAATAGGTCCCGACTCGACGGTCAGAGGCCTCTTCTAAATCAACCAGTGAAATCACTTCCGAAACTCGTTCTTCTATCCTGAGTTTGGGTATTCCACAAATTCCGGCGTAAAAGGTAACCAATTCCCTCCCCGTCAAGTAGGTATAAAAATAAGGGGCTTCAGGTAAATAACCTATTCTGGATCGTGACTCCACTTTTGCACTACTGGATCCAAAAATCATAATTTCTCCCAAAGTGGGTTTTATCAACCCCAGCAACATTTTGAGCGTTGTGCTTTTACCTGAACCATTTGGCCCCAGTAGTCCGAAAATCTCACCTTCTGGAATTTCCAAAGATAACCCATCGACAGCTCTCAATTTTAATCCCCGAAATTTCAGAGAAAAATCTTTCGTAATATTTTCAATTGAAACGGCTATTTCCACAGAACAAATTTTTATCTATTTTATCGGATTGTAAACCCGGTAAACTCACGTTGGCGACACCTGTCCTCCATTTCCACATCATGGATAAGACCGTCCATCTGCTCAATGATTTCAGCTACAAATTTCCTTGCTTCACTTTCTTCTCCTTCTAACTCCAGCTGTACCCGACCATCCGCCATGTTTCTAACGAAACCTGTAACCTCATAGCCTTTTGCGATATTGTATGTTTGATATCGAAATCCAACTCCCTGTACGTGGCCGGAAAAATAAACCATTAAATAGAAAGTTGAATCATCATTTTGCATCTTAGGTAAAAGATATCTCCTATATCCGAAAAAAACTAAAAGAGCAGTCCAAAGTCGTAGACTCCATGAATCACTCGCTTCTGTATCCGAAAATCATTTGCGCCAACTGTTTAAGAATCAATATTTTATTTTGTAAAAAAAAATCATAAGAATTTATATATTAATGAATTACAAATACCCTTAGAGGAATTTACTCATGGTTAAATTTTACAAACATTTAACAAATTGTTTGCTTTATGCCATCCACTGTTCCAAGTTCCAACTAAGACCACTCCTATTTTAAGTTTTAATCACAATGCTATGAGCTATTCCGATTTCGAAAGCTATTCTGACGGCGAATGGGAGGAACCGTGGGATATTGCCTGGAACGAATTTGATTGGGAAAACTATCTACGTCGCCAAGATAAAACTATCCAAACTTACCTTTCTCACTATGAAAAGGCTCTCGATAAAGATGATCGCATCGATGAAGTCGCACAAAAAATGGGTTGGGCGCATGAAAACTGGGCAAATGATGAAAGCCTCTCTCTAGAACCCGAATTGTCTGATGCTTTGGCAAAATCACAGATGGAAGAAGAGGTAGATTGTGAACTCGATCCCTACACCATTCAAAAGCACCCTATCTACATTTCCACCAAGGCACTTTATTCATGGATTGGCAAAGCATGGGATCAAGTCGCACCTGCTTGCGCTTCCAAAATACCAGCGAAAACAGCTCTTGGATTTCAGACATCTCTTTTCGAAGCTGAACAAAATTCTTTTATGGCGATTCAAGCCTTGGATATGGCTGATTATTCCTTGGTCGTTTGTTTACTTAAACGCTCATTGGGTCAACTCAACCAGTCATTTGCAATGCTCCAGCAGATGGATGATACCAAAATGCCTCCTCTCGTCTATTTCAAAGCTCAGGCGCATATTCGCCTCTTTGATATTCGCGAGATTTGGTTGCGAGTTATGCGAGACTGTCGCGAAGAACTAGCGCGACGCTTCGGCGACCGAGAAAGTTAATCTCTCCAGGCCTTCCTCGAATGTATTGTCTCAACGGATTGTTGTCGAAAAAAGCTTCCGCTTCTCCTATACGCAAAGAACTTCGTGGTTACTTGCATTCTGCTCGAAGAGGAGATCAAAAGGCTTATAGTAAACTCTGTCGGCATTACTTAAATCTCATTACAGAGTATGTTTCGTGTACTGGATATGACTCAAATCTAAGTCAAAGTGAAGCGGTAAGAGATATCGTTATAGGGCTTTGGCAAACACTTCCTTACACATTTAGGTTATCGGATTTTGAACGAACCCTTGTTTTAAGTCTTCTACGATTAAAATCACAAAAATCATCTAAGACTGATGACGAAAAAATTGTGTTTCTCAGATCAATTGATCCGACAAGCCGTTTCATTCTCATCGCACACGAAATGGAAAACTGGACACATAACGCCATCAGTCTAGCAACCCGCATACGTAAACCAGAGATAGAACCTATCATTTTCAATTTGAGGTCCCAACTGCTTAAATTCCACTTCGACAGCGTTTCCATCTCTTCAAAGAATCTTATCCGTCAGATTAATAAAGACTTGAATGGAAAACTTTCATTGCGCTCATCGAGACGGTTATGCCGCAAAACAACTCACGATAATTCAGCTAAAGAATTTAAAGGCAGGTGGCTGACATTTCGTTGCGAATTGGTAGAACTGCGCCAGCAAATACGTTTTAATAACATACAGAGAGAACGTTTCCTGCAACAACTTGTGCCATTTCTAGCAGATCATCACATGCGCAAGCCTCGGCTACACGAACGGCTCTTAAATCAGATTTCCTTCATCAGGCCACCAAATCCGGCCTGAGCCGTTATCTAAGTAACCACAGGTCCTTCTTCATATCTGGCCTTTCTACCAATAATTCTCGAGGCAGGCCTGTGTTTTGTTTTGCCAGTTTTCAACTCTCTCTGAAAAGCTGTTTCAAAAGTCGAAAAAATGACGGATGATTCAAAACTTAAACCGGCAAATATACCCTCCGCCTTGGGACAATTGCTAAATTTGGCTCCGTTTTGTCTATCGATCACCTTACTCATCCTTTACGCCAGAGGCCATTTGCTGGCAGAAATAGTTTACCCTGTTGGCGATGAAGCGGCTGACATGCTTCATGCCAATCAACTGGATCAACAAGGTTATTTACTGACAGGCCAATACTCGTTGTTTTCCTTTCACCATCCAGGGCCATTCTTCTTTTACATCGCAAATTTATGTGAAAATCTCCTTTCACATATAATCCCAACGAGACATGGACAATGGGTCTTTTCGATCCTTTTTCTCAATGCTGTTTTTCTTTCAATTGCGGCCCATCTTTCGTTTCATGACACTTCAGAATCTCCCGTTCTAAAAACCCTCAAACGCATTGTATTCGTACTTTTAGCACTTGTCATCCTTGGAAATTATACGATCAGCGTTTGGCCACCATATAAATTGATTCTGCCCTATCTCGCCTTTCTGGCAACCTTGCCTCTTATTGCCAGAAGAGAATTTAAATATATTCCCCTATCGATCACTCTAGCCTGTATCTTGATCCATGGAAGAGTGGATCAACCCCTCTTTACCCTGCCTTTTATTTTTCTGGCATACATTTTGGGGCGAAAGACCCAGAAAAAACCTCTTGAAAGAACTGAAAAGAGATCAATTTTTTGTGGTCTTGTTATCGCTCTGCTTTTTTCAGCTCCCATATGGATTGATCTCATCCTCAATACACCGAGTAATCTGTCTAAAATTTCGAATACGATTCTCAGAGGGCCTAGCGGAAATAATTCATGGAGCAATGTCTTTGCATTTTTAGTTCACTATTGGAGATCTCCTTTCGGACTATTCTATTATCTCTTCGCAGGAATCGGAGTAACTGTTATTCTCATATTTACATCGCACAGGAACAAAATCATTTTTCGGCAGATGGTGATAGCCGCCTTTTTGATAACCATTCTGGCAGTTCTTTATTTTAAAGGAGCACCCCTGCCTTTGAAACAGTATATGGGAACATTCTACTTCTCAATCCCTCTCCTCTTAATTCTCATTTCCATCTGCAGTATTATCGATTTTATATTTTACCGAAAAGATGGATGCCTGCCATCACCTCTAGTTGTGATAGGCATACTTTTAGTCCCAACGATTCTCTGGGGTTTGAGAGCATCCCATCATCTTCCTGCCAAAAACCTTGAAATAGGAGAACTTTCTAATGCCATCATCAGTCAGGCGCAAACTGAAGACTGGAATGAAGTGACCCTTGATTACGCAGATCATGACCTTTGGGCCATCACTGCAGGAATTTTGCTTGAACTGCACCGGCGTAATACCAAAGCAGTGGTTATCCAAAGCCATATGGATTTTCTCTTCACTTCCCTTGCAGTAAAAGAAGGTACCATCACTCCAAACATCCGCATAATAAAGGCGGAAAATTGCGATGAAAACTGCCTCCTAAAGACAGGAAACTATGCTCTGGACAGAGGCCCTGTTTTCAAGCCCTCAGACAAAGGATTTTTACCGATTGGTGGTAGAAATCGTTTCGACACAGATAAAGCTCTCTTTATCGGTTGGGCCGAAGGCGAAACAGAACATCGATGGAATACAAATAAACTGGCCGAGATCCAGTTTGCCGTCGAAAAGAAAATTTCGGTTAAAGGACAGCTTACCCTTGAGCTCATTTCTCACGGAGAGCAGAAAGTCTTTGTCAGCCTCAACGGATTACCACTAGGTATGAAGATAGCCAATAGCAAAAAAGGACAAATCCTCACCTTTGCCTTCGATCCCAGCCTTTTAAAAACTGAAGACGTCAATACCCTTCGCTTTGACTTGCCCCTTGCCCGTCGACCTCTCAATACCGATTCCCGAAGACTCTCGATCGGATTAAAATCATTTATCATCGAGTAGTCTCTTGACCAATATCTCAGTATCGATTGAAGATAAATGAGAAGCTCTCTGAAAAGTAACTTCAATGCCACTCTCCCCATCCCCTGATTTCAAGACCTACTGTCAGAATTACTTTGCCCGATTATGCAGAGGCTATGTTAATTCCCTGGATGACACTCTCATACGCACCTGGCTCAATGGTCATAAGAATCTCTCGGATAATGGAGGCACCTGGGATATGTCTACTCGCATGTTTCCAGCTATGGCCGCTTGGTTCAGCAATCCCAGACTCCCCAATCAATTCAAGATTCGTGGAACGACAATTGAGATAGAAGAGTTGATTCGGGCTATTCTCGAAAAAGCCTTCGATCCTGAACAACTCGGTTCGTGGAATCATGAGAAACGGGGCTCTTATGATCAACGTACCGTCGAGTCTTCCATCCTGGCCTATGGCGCCTGGTTACTGCGAGATACTCTTCTTCCTCAGATTTCATCAAAAGGGATCACCTGTTTTCAAGAATGGTTGGATCGGTTTAGCCTTCGACCACTGACTATGGAAAACTGGAATCTTTTCTGGATCGTTAATCATAGCGCCCGTAAAGCTTTGGGATGGGAATATGATCAAAGTATTATCGAAGATGCATGGAAGGCTATTGAAGGCTTACATCGTGGTGACGGATGGATGACAGATGGAGGAGAAGGCCATTTTGATGACTATAACTGGTGGGTTTTTTGTACACATGAATTGTTCTGGGCTCAAATGGATGGGCAGAGTGATCCCGAGCGTTTCAAACGCCTTTCCAATCGCATCAAACAACGTTTAGAAGAATTCCCTTACTTTTTTGGCAAAGATGGTTCTTATCCTGAATTCGGGCGTAGCCTGTCCTATAAATTTGCCCGACTTGCTGGTCCTATTCTTGCATACAAGCAAGGGATTTGGCCTCATTCGACAGGGATGTTATGTCGCCTCGTTCGAAAACACCTTTCGTATTATGACAACGTCGGCGCTATCAATCGCGAAACGGATATTGTAAGACAAGAACTGGCTGAATACGGTCATTCAGATGCCCGCGACAATTATATCAATCCAGGGCATCCCTACTGGTGTATGCTCGCTTTTACCGCTTTATGGCAACTCGATGAAAACGATCTTTTTTGGACAACCGAGGAAGAAGCGCTTCCGGTCGAAAAAAGCGATTTTTCCAGAACGATCAAACCGGCCGGATGGCTCTTGCGCGGCACTGCGACATCCGGACAAGTGCAGCGCTATTCTCTTGGATCTCAACATCAATATCCGGCAAAATACGGGAAATTTCTATATAGTACGCATTTTCCTGGAAACATTGGAATGGTGGAAGGCGATACAGGTCCCGACCATGCCCTTTGTCTAACCGACGGTGTCAACTGGGCCCACTGTTATGTCTATCAAATTTTTTCGATCACAGGAGATTGCCTGCGAGGCCGCTACACTCTTGTTTTGGATGAATCCCAGGTTGAATGCGAAACGATATTAATTCCTCATGGAGAAGGTTGTTTTCGTATCCATAAAATAACTATACCTTCTGATTTGAAAAAAACCATTACGGTTATCGAAGGAGGAGCCCCTTTGGGATATTCTCCTGGCAACACCCCGCAAAAACAGATTAAAAGCACGCAATGCTTAAGCCAAGTGACAAACGGTGATGCAACTACTCTCATCTCTGGGCTTACTGGCTATACCCGTGCTCTGCCCGCAAAAGGTTTTCGAGGCAACGAACAGTTAAACGCTGTTCATCATCGTGCCATTACCCCTACCATTGAAACGGACATTGTTTCCACTGGAACTGAACAGGCGATTTATTTGGCTTCCTACGCCTTATCAACTCTCCAAAGAATCCCTTCACCCTGGTCTCCTCCGATAATAAGAACAGATTGGGGAGAGGATGGAACAGTTCTTATGGAATCAGAGAATCTTTCGATGACCATTTTACCTTTAAATTACTGAGCAATGAATCTTCAAAGCCTTAAAGAAGAACTTCGATGTCGTTCGGATAGGTACGTTAATTTGCCCTATCTCGAAGTTGAGTATTATCGGATTCGGCGAAAGCTGGCTTATCCGCTTCCCATCCAAAAAATTCACATCCCCGAGCAACCCATCCGGGGATTTGAACAATATGACTTTGTCTATCCCTGGGCTATCTGGATGCTCTGGGCATTGGAGGAACGTATTTATGCGCTGGGATGGACATCGGAGTTCTTTGGTGACCCCTCGGCTCGTGCAGTAGCTAGAAAAGAAATGGAAGCACTGGTTCAATGGCCAACCTATCGTCAGTATGACAGGCACGATCTTGCACTGGGCCATTCTGCGCGGCTACTATGGATCGCCTATACTCAGTGGAACTGGCTTCCTGAAAAATTGCGAGAGGCGATCCATGATACTCTTTATGAAATTGTCGATGACATGATGCCTATTTCAAATG
>JANQKU010000076.1 GCA_028280955.1 Opitutaceae bacterium | reverse complement strand
AGCTTTTCGAGCCCTTCCTTCCACGAGTTTAATGGACCCATTCTCGGAAGGGCTCAAAAGGGAAAATTTAACCAATGACAATCCTACAAGTGCACGAAGTAAGGAAGTCAAAAGTTGGGCGGTCTGAGTTCCTTCCCTTCGTGTCCTTCGTGCTCTCTGTGGTGAAAAAAGAAATTTGAGTAGAATATTGGGGGTATTTCTGAAAAATAGAAATGAGGGAAGTGTTTGGTGGGAGTGGACTTGCCATGGGACATTCCAATCGGGTAAACAGGGGGTTCTCTTTTCTTGGTATTCCCCATGGCATATACAGTAGGCATTGATTTCGGCACAAATTCTGTGCGCAGTATTGTGGTTCGTTGTTCGGATGGTTCAGAGGTTGGCACATCCGTTTTTAATTATCCGTCCGGCGAGATGGGTATTTTGCTGGATCCGAAGGATCATAACTTGGCCAGGCAACATCCGGGAGATTATCTCTTGGGTCTCGAGTCGAGCGTCAAAGAGGCGTTGGCCCAGGCGAAGGGAGAGGATAGCGGGTTTTCTCCCGAGCAGGTCATCGGCATCGGGGTCGATACGACGGGTTCCAGCCCGATCCCGGTAGATGAGAAGAATGTCGCTCTGGCAACGAAGCCGGAATGGAAGGGGAATTTATCGGGGGAGTGTTGGCTGTGGAAGGATCATACGAGTATTGCCGAAGCGGGGAAGATCACAGAGATGGCTACGGAGCATCGGCCACAGTACATCGCCAAATGTGGCAATACGTATTCATCAGAATGGTTCTGGGCCAAGCTCTGGCATTGCTTGAAGGTGTCGCCCGATGTTTTCGAAGCGGCCTATAGCTGGGTTGAATTCTGCGATTGGATTCCGGCGGTTTTATCCGGTGTTAATGATCCGAAGGCAGTCAAACGTGGGGTTTGCGCGGCCGGGCATAAAGCTCTCTATGCGGAGGATTGGGATGGGCTGCCGGACAAGGAATTTCTCTCGATGCTGGATCCCAAGTTAGCGGATTTACGGGACCGACTTTATGAAAAGGCTCACGATGCCAATGAGGTAGCCGGTTTTCTCTGTGATGAGTGGGCTTCCACCTTGGGTTTGCAGAGCGGGCTTCCGATAGCCATCGGCGCGTTTGATGTTCATTTCGGGGCGATTGGTTCCGGAGTGGATGAGGGGACGCTGGTCAAGGTGATTGGCACATCTACTTGTGATTGTGGGGTTGTTTCCGCTTCGAAGAAAATTGAAGATATTCCCGGTATTTGTGGGATTGTGAAGGGTTCCATTTTGCCGGGATTCTATGGGCTTGAAGCGGGTCAATCTGCTGTTGGCGATATTTTTGCCTGGTTCGTGAATAATGTTTGTCAGGGAAATGGTGATACGCATCAGGAACTGACGAAAGAAGCGTCGAAGCTCAACCCGGGAGAAAGCGGTCTTTTGGCTTTGGATTGGAATAATGGGAATCGCACGGTTCTGGTGGATCCACTTTTATCGGGGCTTTTGCTGGGACAGAGTCTGCATACGTCACAGGCTGAGATTTATCGAGCGTTGATCGAAGCGACTGCTTTTGGCGCCAGGGCCATTCTGGAACGAATGGATGAATATGGTGTAGAGACGAAGCGAATTGTCTGTGCCGGTGGTATCGCCCAAAAAAATCCAATGTTGATGCAGATTTATGCGGATGTGACGGGTCGGGAGATGTTGATTGCCGGCAGCAGTCAGGCCTGTGCTCTGGGGTCTTCTATTGTCGCGGCAGTTGCGGCAGGATCGGCGCAGGGGGGTTATGATGATTTTGTTTCGGCACAGAAGGCGATGACGACGCTGGATGACAATGTTTACAGGCCAGAGGCAAAGTCGCAGGCGGTCTATGATGAGCTTTACCGGTTGTACAAGAAAGTTCACGACGCTTTTGGCGGCGTGAAGGTAGAGGATTTGTCCGAGGTGATGAAGCGGCTTCTGGAAATCAAGAAGGAAGTCTCTTAGAGACCCAATTGAATTTATGAAGGAATCAGGAAAAAAGGAAATTTGGTTTGTCGCGGGTAGCCAGCATTTGTATGGCGAGGAAGCGATTAAACAGGTGGGGAGAAATGCAAAAGAGATTGCCGATACATTAGATAATTCTTCGGCTATTCCGCTTCAGGTTATTTTTAAGTGTGTGGGAACGACGTCGGAGGAGATCCGATCGATTTGCTTGGAGGCGAATAATGCGCCGGAATGCGCGGGCTTGATTATCTGGTGCCATACGTTTTCGCCGGCCAAGATGTGGATAGGTGGTTTAAGCGCCTTGAAGAAACCGTTTGTGCATCTGCATACGCAATTTCACCGGGACCTACCCTGGAGTGAGATTGATATGGATTATATGAACTTGCATCAGGCGGCGCATGGGGACCGGGAGTTTGGGTTTATGTGCACTCGGATGCGTCTTGAACGGAAAGTTGTGGTGGGTCACTGGCAGGATGGAGATGTGCAAGAGCGTCTGGGCTGGTGGGCACGGGCCGCTTCCGGATGGCATGCCTTGCAGAGCGCAAAGATTTGCCGGATCGGGGATAATATGCGGGAGGTTTCGGTGACAGAGGGAGACAAGGTAGCGGCAGAGGCACGCTTCGGGTATTCAGTGAATGGATTCGGAGTGGGAGATTTGGTCGAATATGTGAATGGCTCGAGTGCGAAGGAGGTCGGTGAACTTTGTGCCCGCTATGAAGAGGAATACGATGTTGTGCCCGAATTACGCAAGGGTGGCGCTCGGCATGCGTCTCTGCAGGATGGAGCGAGAATAGAGCTGGGATTGCGCGCTTTTCTCAACGATAGAGATGCAGCCGGCTTTACCACGACGTTTGAAGATTTACACGGATTGAAGCAACTTCCAGGCCTGGCGGTGCAACGTTTGATGCGAGATGGCTATGGCTTTGGCGCGGAGGGAGACTGGAAGACGGCTGCGTTGCTTTATACCATGAAGGTGATGGGAGAAGGGCTGACAGGAGGGACTTCCTTTATGGAAGACTATACCTATCATCTGCATCCGAAGGGGCATAAGGTGCTGGGGGCTCATATGCTGGAGATCTGTGAAAGTATTGCCGCAGGAAAACCGAAGCTGGAAATTCATCCTTTGGGAATTGGCGGAAAGGAAGATCCTGTTCGCCTGGTTTTTGATGTGAACAGCGGTTCTGCGGTGAATGCCACGGTGGTGGATTTGGGGAATCGATTCCGCCTGGTGGTGAATGAGGTGGAGGTCGTCGATGCGGATGAGGCTTTACCCAAGCTGCCGGTGGCGCGTGCGGTCTGGAAGCCGAAGCCGGATTTTAAAACGTCAGCGGCTTCGTGGATTTATGCGGGGGGCTCGCATCATCCGATTTTCAGCAAGGTTCTCACGTCCGAGGTGCTGGAGGATTTTGCGGCGATGGCCGGCATCGAAATGGTGCTTATCAATGAGCAAACAACGGTTTCGGAAATTCGAAAGGAGCTTCGCTTTGGAGAGGTGTATTATCATGCGGCGAAGGGATTTTCGTTTGCCGGATAAAAATTGTCTTAAAAAACCAAATACGAAAATGTTTTAGCAATGAGTGATGATTTTTTAGCTTTGCGACAAGAATGCTTGGAGGCCAATAAACAACTACCGCAGTTCGGCATCGTGGATCTCACTTTTGGCAATGTGAGTGTTTTGGATAGGGAAAGTGGCGCCATGGCGATTAAACCGAGTGGAGTGGCCTACGAAGCCTTGACGGCAGAGGATATGGTGGTGCTGGATGTGCAGGCCAAACCAGATGATTCTTACACACTGGATTTGGAAAAGGCAACGCTATGGGGCAAGCTTCGCCCGTCTTCGGATACACCGACTCATATGCGGCTATATCAGGCGTTTTCAAATATTCGGGCGATCGTGCATACACATTCACGGAATGCGACAGTTTATGCTCAGGTCGGAAAACCGATTCCGTGTATGGGAACGACGCATGCGGATTATTTCTATGGCGAAGTTCCGGTGACTCGACCGATCCATCCGGAAGAGATTGACCGCCATTATGAATGGGAAACGGCCAATGTGATCATTGAGCGTTTTCAGGATTTGGATCCGGATCAGATGAATGCCGTGCTCTTTCATGGGCATGCCCCGTTTGCTTGGGGATCGAGCGGGACAAAGGCTGTCGAGACAGCTTTCGCCTTGGAGGTCATCGCGGAAATGGCGTTGAAGGGTCGGAATCTATCTCCTCAGGCGACTCCTCTATCAAAAGCTCAATTGGATAAGCATTATCTGCGCAAACATGGTCATAACGCCTATTATGGACAACCATAACCGATTTTTGTCCTCTGAATTAGACCAGAGCTTCGTCTGTGATGCTATTTCAATAGCGTGCAATAGCATTGCACGCTTCAAAAGGCGAATACCAAACCGAATTTCAATAAGCTCGAGTTTCCGTGATCCAAAGTATTTCGTCTAGCATGCACTTCCTTCTTGTACATGACCTGTGCATGAATGGTGTCTGTGAATTTCAAATACACATGTAGGCCAATAAAGATTCTTTTATCCTCCAACTACTGCCTTAATGACTCGGCCCATATCTGCGGAACGATAAGGTTTCGATAGGATGGCATTGAATCCTTTTTCTAGGTATTCGTTTTCGGTCAAATCACTATTGTAGCCACTGGAGACAATGACTTTGGCATCGGGATTAATTTCCCGGATTTTCTTGAGTGTCTCATATCCTCCTTTTCCACCGACAATGGTGAGGTCGAGAATAACAGCATCGTAAGGACGATTAACATTGAAGTATTTACGATAGAGAGCGAGAGCTTCGTCACCATTGTGTGCGACGTCTGATTCGTATTCAAGGATCTCCAACATTCCGGAGGCTACCTGGCAGATATTGTCTTCATCATCCATAATGAGGATACGGCCGGTCCCAAATTTAATGGCGAGGGTGGGATTTCCTGTTTCATCCACTGGGTGTTCTGCTTTGGGTAAGTAGATAGAAAAGATGGAACCTTCATCGACCGTTGATTCGATGGTAACCTGTCCTTCGTGTTTATCGATGATCGTCTTTACCATGGCCAGACCGAGTCCAGTGCCTGTTTCTCGGGTGGTAAAGAATGGCTCAAAGACGTGATCCATATTTTCTGGAGGAATACCAACACCATTATCCGCTATGACAATGCGAATATAGTCTCCTGCTGGAAGTGGTGCCACTTCGTTATCCTGAAGGACGATATTCTCTGCGCCAATAGCGATGGCACCGCCTTCGGGTGTACTTTGAATGGCGTTGATAATAAGGTTCTGAATGACCTGTGAAATTTGCTGTGCATCAACATGGACAGGGTTAAGATCCATAGGAACATCCACATCAATTTTAAGACCTGACCCGGCGGAGGCAAGGGAGACACGGTCCTGGATGGTTTCATTGAGCCGCTGTATCTTTTTCCCATCAGAAGTAAATTGTGCAAAGGTGAGGAGTTGGCGCGTTAGGCTTTTGGCTCCTAGGCAGCCTTTTTCACTTTCATTGAGCCTATCCCAGTCCCGGCTGTCTTTGGCGACAGAGATACTACCGAGAATACTGGTGAGAAGAGTATTAAAGTCATGTGCAATACCGCAGGCGAGAATACCGAGTGATTCCATGCCGTTGCACTTGATGAGTTCTTCCGGGGTGAGATTCATTTCCTCAGGATCACGGAAGGTGATGACAACTCCAAAGAGACGGTTTTTACTGTCTTTGACCAGCTCACAGGCGAGGACAATTTCTCGTTCGTTTTCACCATCAGGGGAGACGAGTACAAAATTGCGGTTCATTGTCATCGGCTCTCTGGAAGAAAGCACTTGCTCTACCAATCCTTCTACCCTCTGACCGCTACTCTTGTATTTGCAGTGCAGAATGTCATCAATAAGGCTGTTTTGTCCAGCGCCAGGTTCACAGCCTGTGAGTTTTTCTGCCTTGGTGTTGATGAAGAGTATTTGGCCGTAAGAATTTGTTACGATGACTCCTTCGTTCGAAGAATGCAGCGCTGTTTCAAGCGTAATGCTTTGTTGATGAGGTCCGGCATCAGTTTCATCTTCAAAGGGTACTTGTAAGCCGATAACTCGGGTCAGCGTTCCGCTTCGATCGGTAATGCGAATGATCTGTGCGCTGAATTGAACGTAACGGTCTTCTTTATGTTTCAGGCTATAATCTCGTGAGAGGGTAGTGGAATCATTATTCTTTGGATCGCTGAAAAGTTCACTTAAGCCATTGGAACGTTCTTCCGGTGAAAGGAGATCGAGGAAATCTGCTGGTGTATGGCTTAAGTCCCCGGAACTATAGCCCAATTGTTTGAGCCAAACAGGAGAATAAAAAGCTGTTTGAGCTTCGAGATCGAGATCGAAGAATCCACGTGAGGTTTTACTGACGAAGGTTAAGAAACGTTCTTCGGAGACTAGGCTTTCTTCTTCGAGTTCCTTGCGTTCCTGGATATCCAGGTGAACGCCTATAACACGTTCGAGTTGACCGGTTTCTCCAAAAATCTGGATACCGGCACTTTGAATCCAGATGAATCCGCGAGTTTTGTGCCGCATGCGGAATTCGATGGAATAAGGCGTTGTTTCTGCCTTTTCCCGAGTGGCCGAGTGGTCAGGTGTCGCGTCAGAGTCTTCAGGATGAATCAAGTCGAGCCAAGTTTGGTGAGTATCTGCTAGTTCATCTATTGTATAACCGAGCATGGTTTTCCAGGCTGCGGAATAGTAAATTCTGTCGGAGGCGAAATTGAGATCGAACAGACCGATTTCGCCAGAAGCGATAAGGGGATCCCATCGTTTTTCGCTTTCGCTTGGTTGGGGACTTTCAACTGGGACCTGATTTGTTGGAAGAGAAGAAGCCTTGGCAGGGTCTATCAGTTGGACGGTATAGCCTTTGGTTCCCAGTCCGAAGGATTCGGAAAAAATGATTTTTGTATCACGATTACTTTGATCGGACAAACGAGCTTTCAGCTCAACGGGATTATTCAATGCACCTGTTACCAGTAGATCCCACTGGATCGCTTTGTCCGCAGGATCCGGGCTCTCCATTTCAAAGAGGAAGAGATCAAGGAGATATTGTCCGATCAGTGAAGCAGCATTGGTTTGCCACCATTTTCCTGCAGAGCTGTTGGCATGGATGATAGTTCCCTTTTCATCAACGACGAAGAGGGGATCAGAGGTTAGGCTTTCTCCACTAGGAGATTCGCTGAGTTTATTTAATGTAAGTGATGTCGACACCTTATCCCCGTAAATCGCCTTGGATCTGGAAAACTAAAGGGCCTCGTGAGATTTTTTCACGAGGCCCTTGGGGGGAGAAATTGGCTTCCCTTCAAAGGGAGGGAAGGTGCTTTGTGCCCATTGCTATCTTGTTATGCGTTCCTTTGCGGACGTTTTGTGGTTGAGAGAAATCTACGAGCTTCTTCTAAAATAAGCTTTTTAGGGGCTCCAGAACGATATTCTGCCACAGCGAAAGTGATGAGTGTCACAAATGTAGCTAAACTCACCACAACTTCCAAACTCACATACTGTAGACCTACCTGAGCGAGGGAGACGATGCAGGCGAAAAAAGCCAACAGAGTGACCCCAAGGGCGATTTTTATTTTTGTTTGTGCTTTCATGTTATTAATGACCTCCAAGAGGTTCTTTTGGTTACACTCATTATCGCATAATTTTATGATAGGAAAAATATTTAGTTTCTATATTATTCATAGGATAAAACTATGGAAATTCATCAATTAAGGTATTTTGTTGCTATTGTGGACACAGGAACTTTCACCCGGGCGGCAGAAAAATGCTATGTCGCTCAACCCTCACTGAGTCAGCAGATCAAAAAACTAGAAGATGAACTGGAACAGAAGTTATTTCATCGCCTAGGACGTCGAGTAGAACTGACAGAAGCTGGAGAGTTCTTTCTGGAAAAAGCCAGAAGAATACTCCTTGAGATTGAAAATACACAGAATGAGCTAAGAGAAGCAGCAGAAAGTGGACTGAAGAAGATTTCTATAGGGGCTATTCCGACAGTAGCACCCTATTTATTACCGAGAGTGTTAATAGCGTGTCGGGCGCAATATCCGGATTTACAGGTGGAAATATTAGAGGATTTTAGGAGTTCTCTGACGACTGCTGTTATAGAAGGAGCTGTCGATATGGCGATTGT
Source organism: Opitutaceae bacterium (assembly GCA_028280955.1). Classification (GTDB taxonomy): domain Bacteria; phylum Verrucomicrobiota; class Verrucomicrobiia; order Opitutales; family Opitutaceae; genus NORP342. Next base: position 5,411 of record JANQKU010000076.1, on the reverse strand, counting down.
CTCCATTCTTTCTCAGGATGAGAGATTAAATCATGAACCTTTACTGGCGGAGCCTCTGGTTCTTGCCTTGCCTCCGGATCATTGGCTGGTGCAGAAACCGGAAATCTCCATTGGTGATTTGAAAAGGGAGTCTTTTATTTTATTGGGAGAGGCCAGTAGTCTGGCATTTAAAGTGAAGCGTTTTCTAGGGGATAATCATTTTGATCCGACAATTGTCGCACGTTGCGCCCAAATGAAGACGGTTAAATCACTGGTTTCATGTGGCTTGGGAGTATCCATCATTCCTAAGATGACAGTTGGATCACCCGACGAAGGTTCTCTGGTCTTTCGCTCCTTGGCCGATGCCAATCCTATGAGAGATTTGGTGATGATTCGCCACAAAAGACGTTATTTAAGCAAGTCAGCGAGACAATTCATGGACCTTTTGCGAGAGAGATGTCAGAATGGGGACAGCTTCTAAGCTTCGAGAGAAAGGCGCTTCAAACGCAGTGCATTGGAAACGACCGAGAGTGAACTTAAGCTCATGGCAACTCCGGCTATCATTGGATTGAGCAGTATTCCGGTAAATGGGTAAAGAATTCCTGCGGCAATCGGAATGCCTAAGCTATTATAGAAAAAAGCAAAAAAGAGGTTTTGTTTAACATTGCCGACAAAGGCGTGGCTCAAACGAATGGCTCGAACAAGAGCCATCAGGTCTCCTTTAACCAGGACGAGGCCAGCACTCTCAATGGCGACATCGGTCCCGCTACCCATGGCGATACCGACATGCGCAGCAGCCAGTGCTGGCGCATCATTAATACCATCTCCAGCAAAAGCGACTTTGCCATGTGTTGTGCTATAGTCATGCACCAAAGTTTGTTTTTTGTCAGGCGTAATGGCGGCATGGACATCATCTATGCCCAGTTCTGTGGCAATAGAATGAGCGGTGGTTTCATTATCGCCGGTTATCATTGCGATACGAATACCCATTTGATGTATCGCTTTGATCGCAGTCATGGTATTTGACTTAACGGTATCGGAGAGCCCGAAGAAGCCTGCCATTTGGTTATTGTGGCTTATGAAGATGACGGTCTGTCCTTTTTGTCTTAGATGATCAGCTTTTTCTCGTATATCTAAGGGGATGGTGCTCCCATGTTGAGCGTGAAGACTTTCATTTCCGATAAGGATGGTCCGGCCTTCTACAGTGGCTTTTGCGCCTGCGCCAGCCATGGCAATAAAATCAGTGGTGTTTTTAAGCGAAAGATTGCGCTGCATGGCTGCTTGAAGAAATGCTTTGGCCAGAGGATGTTCACTGTGTTGCTCAACGGATGCGGCCAGGCTGAGTAATTCATTTTCATCGAGCTCTGCTGAGCAGAAGGTTGTTTTCAGAGAGGGTTTTCCCTCTGTCAGGGTGCCCGTTTTATCGATAAGGATTGTATCCACATTCCGGAGATTTTCGAGAGATTCCGCATCTCTTATCAATATGCCCGCTTGAGCTCCCCGTCCGATACTGGTGACAACGGAAACCGGAGTTGCTAACCCCAGGGTGCAGGGGCATGCGATGATGAGGACAGCAACGCTGTTGACCAGGGCGAAAAGGAAGGCCGGGCTGGGGCCTATCCATAGCCAGATAAAAAAGGTCAGGCAGCTGATCGCTAAAACAAGAGGGACAAAAAAAGCTGCAATTCGGTCAGCCCTTTTTTGAGCGGGAGGTTCGCTATCCTGAGCGTTTTCGACCAGTTGTATGATCTGAGAGAGGACGGTTTCTTTTCCCACGCGGCTAGCTTCCATGGTGAAACTACCGGTCGTATTCAAAGTCCCACCAGTGACCATATCTCCCTCTGCTTTTTCCGCAGGAAGTGGTTCACCGGTGATCATGGCTTCATTGAGGGCGCTGTTTCCTTCAAGAATAAATCCGTCTACAGGCACCTTTTCTCCCGGACGAACTCGGAGGTGGTCTCCTAGATCAACTTCTTCCAGGGGAATGATTTCTTCGCTTCTGTTTTTGATCCGACTGGCGGTTTTGGGAGCGAGGGCGATGAGAGCATGGATGGCTTCTTCGGTTCGTCCGTGCGTTTTTTGTTCGATGATTTGTCCGATGAGGACAATGAGAACGATGATGGCTGTGGTTTCGAAATAAACGGGAGGAGCTCCACCATGACGAAACGAAGGTGGCAGTTGGTCAGGAAAGAGTAGGGCAAATGTACTGAAAAAATAGGCAGCTCCGATCCCCGTAATGATCAAAGTGAACATGTTGAAATCGAATTCTCTAATAGAGGTGATAAAGCGTCGGATAAAAAATTGGCCTGACCAGAAAAAGACGGGAGTCGTCAGGATGAATTGTATCCAGTGATTTGCCCTGATCTCGATGATGGCGGAAAGATCAAACCCGGGGATCATTGGTCCCATGGCTAAAATAAAAACGGGTAAGGTGCAGGCCAGAGCCACCCAAAACCGGGGCAGGAGCACCTTGGCCGATGGCAATCCCATGTAAACAGGAGAATCGGAGGTATTATTCTTCATCAATGCTTAACTGTAAGCATCTCTATCGATTTGGCGATCTCAGAACCTCTTCATGGTAAGGTCTAGGTCTTGAAAGATTGATTTATCGAAAGATGCTGAAAAAGCCTCTCCACCAACGCTGTCCCAAGTGTTTGATGTCTTCCAGAATATGGTAAACACAAGGAACGAGAATGAGGGTGATAAAGGTAGCGAAGAGCACTCCAAAGGCGAGGGAGGTCGCCATGGGGATAAGGAACTGAGCTTGAAGGCTTCGTTCCATCAGAATCGGAACCAATCCGACAAAGGTTGTGATGGATGTCAGGGTGATCGCTCTAAAGCGCATCTTTCCTCCAGTTTGTACTGCTTCGCTTAGGGACATTCCCCCAGCGCGTAGCTTGTTTATCCGTTCCACCAGCACCAGTGAGTCGTTCACCACAACGCCAGCCATAGCAATGATGCCAAGAGCGGAAAGAAGGCTAAGGGCCTGTCCTGTGATCAGGTGGCCTAAAATGGCTCCTCCTATTCCGAATGGGATGACAGAAATCACGATCAGTGGTTGGAGATAGCTTTTGAAGGGGATAGCCAGGAGGGTATAGATTAAGACGAGTACCAACAGGGACCCTCCAAGCATGGCAGGCGCTGATTCTTCCATATCTTTGGCTTCACCGCCTTTGACCGGTGTGACGCCAGGGTATTTTTGCGTAATTGAACCGAGGATACTTTCCGGATCACCGGGATATTTTCCATAAAGAGCAGTTGTCAATGCTTCGGTATCAACGATTTCTTTATTTGCGTTTGCTTGAATATTGACAACTCGCTTGCGATCGAGACGGGAAATAGCGGAGTAGCCTAAGCCTATTTCCAAATCGGCCACTTCAGAAATGGGAATGCGATCACCTGTTGGGGCGATGATACGCATGTTTTTCAAGTTGCCGAGGGATTCCCGTTCAGCTCGAGGATAACGAATCATCACTTTGACATCTTCTTTGTCACGAAGAACGCGTTGCGCTTCCGCTCCGTAAAAGGCAAAGCGAACTTGTCTGGCCAGGTCAGCAGCGGTGAGTCCGAGTGAACGGGCATTGTCTTTGAGCTTTACTTTGAGCTCACGTTTTCCCTCGGAGTAACTATCCCGAATGTCGTAGAGTCCTTCAAATTCCTTGAGCTTAGCCTGAATCTCCAGAGAAGCTGCCTTAAGGGTGGTAAAGTCGCGTCCGCTTAGTTTTACGTCTACCGGTAGCCCAACAGGTCCAGCTGCGCTTGAAAGGAAGGTCAGTTCCCGGGCTCCGGGAATTTCGCCAACTTTTTCACGCCATTCTTCTGCCACCTGATCGGCATCCGAATCTCTGAGCTCACCTTTGGAAAGCTCTACAATAATGGATCCAATGTTGCTTCCGGAAGAGGTCGAAGTTGCTTCCGGTCCACCGGAGACAACGCTATAGCCCAGGAAAACACCTTTGTTTTTAATAGGGTCGATGTTACCTGCATCGACTTCTCTCTTCGAAATTTCATCCAGGGCTATATCCGTTCGTTTGAGGGCTCTTCGGGTTTCAGAGAGAGGGGTCCCTTCAGCCATCTTTAACTCCATAAAGATGTAGTCAGACGGAACATTCGGGAAAAAAACAAAGCGTATGACTCCCATCCCGACAAGAGAGAGGCAAAAAATGAGAACGGCGATGAAACAGGCTAGAGTGACGTAACGGTATTTAACTGCTTTGGCAATTCTGGGGAGGTAGGAATTCTCGACAAAACGTTCCAGCCAATCGGACAGATTGCGTTGCATGCGTGAAAACAAGTTGAGTTTGTCTCGGCCATGTTTATCACCCACATGGCAAAGTGAAAGATGGTAGGGAAGGACCAGTTTACTTTGTACCAATGAAAAAAGAAGAGTGGGAATAACGGTGTAAGGGATGACGGCCATGAATTTCCCAATTGTTCCTGGCAGAAGAAAGACGGGAAAGAAGGCGACAATGGTGGTGAGAACGGCGAAAGTAACGGGGACAGAAACCCGGTGCGTTCCGCTGATAGCGCTTTCGACACCAGGACCCTTTGTTTGATATTCGGTAAAAACACTTTCTCCGACCACGATGGCATCGTCCACCACGATTCCCAACACGAGAATGAAGGCAAAGAGGGAAAGTAGATTGATGGTTATCCCGACAAAGGGAGAGATGGCCAGGGTCGCGAGGAAGCTGATGGGTATGCCAAAGGCGACAAAGAAGGCAAGAGTAGGTCTCAGGAAGATAGCCAGAGTGAGAAGTACGAGAATGAAACCAACAGCTCCATTTTTGAGCAACATGTCGATACGGCCTTGTAGGTAAAAAGAAGCGTCACTCCATGCTTCCAGTTGAATTCCTTGTGGCACCCAGGTTTGTTGGGCTTCTTCCACATATTGGTAGACTAACTTGGATATTTCGAGAGGATTTTCATCGCCAACTTCACGGACGAGGACAATGGCTGCCGGTTTACCGTTAAACGTGGTGACGATGTCTTGCTCGGCAAAACCGTCGATGACAGTAGCCACTTGATCGAGAGTTACTTTTCCTCCATCCGGAGTGGAAAGAAGCACGATCTTCTTAAAATCTTCGCCGATATAACCCTGTTCTTTTGTACGAAGTTGAATTTCACCGCCTTCTGCTTTGATGAGTCCTCCTGGAAGGTCAATCGAACCAGTTTTGATGGCTTGAACCACATGGTCAAAGGTCAGGCCGTGATTGCGTAGGTTAAACTCGGATACTTCTATGGAGATTTCGTAGTCCCGAGTCCCTTGGACCACCGCCTGACTGATCCCGTCTATGTTGACCAGGTCTTCTCGGACTCGATCCGCTAGTTTTTTTATTTGCTTCTCTGAGGCATCCCCAAAAATAGAGACACGGATGACATCCTTTTGAATAAGCAATTCTTCAATGATGGGCCTTTCCGTATCATCAGGG
>JANQKU010000037.1 GCA_028280955.1 Opitutaceae bacterium | reverse complement strand
AAGGAACACCCCATGAAATAAGTATCATCCAAGCGGACGAAGGGACAACTTATATAAAGGAAGAAAGAAGAGCGGTTGGCCGACACAATCACATCGCTTTCTGCGCCGCAGACAAAGAAGACGTCGATGGGCTTTATACAGAAGTGCTCGCACCATTGGAAGAAAACGGTTTCGGCTCCGTTGAGGACCCACCCTGTGGCTGTCCTGAATACGGAAAAGGTTACTACGCTACTTTCTTCTTTGATCCCGATGGGCTAAAGTTTGAGTTTGTACATACACCAGAATACAAAGAGAAAAAACGTAGAAGAGACGCCAATCACTCCGCAAAATAACAGACAAGTCATTCACTATTGGCGTCAAACTTCAGTTGATGGCTACCACAAAAAAGGCGGATCAAATGATCCGCCTTCAAAGAAAGCGCGCTACGCGCTCATATGGTTCAAGAATTAGCCGAAAAACTTTGCTTACTTTTTCTCATCATCAGCCGAATTGAGTTTTCTGAGAAAGCGTTTATTATCAATAGTCGATAGATCAAACATCCAAACGGCATCGCCTAAGCCATCAGGCACCTTGGCAAGATCCGTACTATCAGGATGCTGCACCGCAACAACGAACTCTGTCGGTTTAACCGGATTGAAAATCATTCCAGTCGCTTCACAGCCATCTGCTTGGACACTCATGAAGTGATCGAGTGATTCCGCAACACCATCGTTATTTTTATCGCGAGCAAACCAGATATCGCCACCAATGTCAGAACTATTAGGAGCATCTTCAATGATGTAGATGTTACCTAGAGCATCCTGGGCAAGGTTATCGGGAGAATTCAAGACACCAGTGGTGGGAGCATGTCCTACGTTCCTTGGAGTATTTCCGGTAGCCAATTTACCCACTTTAGCCTTTCTCCTGTTGAGAATTTCAACCGTATAAATAGTGTTTTCCGAAGTTACTGTAATGTAGAGGATTTCGTTCCCGTTTTTCAGCTCACCCACTTCCATATCCTCAGGACGACCATAGGGTGTTCCACCAGCATCATCTGCTGCAGGGCGACCGCCACGGGTGTCACTGTTTGTCCTCGGATCATTGGTGGGGCCATTACGGAATGGATCGGTAATGCCAGGCTTAGGATTTCCACTCTTATAGGTGAGCGGGACCCAAGTGGCTAAACCCGTGCGAGTTGCATTGACATTAGAAGGATCATTCCAAAGGTCTGCAGGGTTTCCATTGTAAGCATCTACTGACAGAACAAATGTCTGACCTTTAGTGTAATTGCCACGACGAGACATGACAAATTTGTAGATAGAACCTGAATTCCACTCATCAATAAAGTAGATAACCTTTTTATACTTCTTACTGAAGTTGATTCCCTCGTGAGCCACATTAGCAATACTCTTGAGTTCGCGAACGACAACATCTTCCGGCGCGTCAAACGGGTTAAGCACCTCCATCACGCGACCTTCGGCCGTCCATTCTTCAGCGAGAAAAAGCGTGCCGTTCGGAGTGAAGCGACAAGGGTCAAAAGCTCCATAATCATTGGACCAATCACCTATCGCACCCTTCTGATCACCTTGAAAGATAACATTATTGGATCGGTTCACGATGTCGTAACGCGATACCCCGGCGCCAAATGGCGTCTCATGGGGGATAAAGAGGAATTCACCCGTGTCATCATAGGCGATCATATCGAACATGGAAGAACTCCGTCCTGCCGGGACGCGAATAATCGATTGCAGTGGGCTGAGAACTGAATCCTCGACTTCACGCAAACTCAACAGATTTGTTTGGATGATTCCAGCAGGAGTCACCCAGGGCGAGAAAAGCTCAGGAAGAGCATTCGGAGCAGCAACCGGAGCTGATTCTGTCAACGGTTCGAACCAAGTGGAAGAACCGCCCGCCTGAACAACTTGTGAGCTAAATAAAAAGGCCGCCATTGTGGCAAGACCTGAGATGGTATAACGTGTATTTTTCATATAAATACAGATGTTGATTAAAACAGTATAGGTTTTCGTTGATTGGACTTCTGCCTCAAAGCAAAAGCTTATAACTTTTATAAAGTTCTTTGGATTTCTCCACGTCAAATCCGAAAACGTATTTAAATGTTAAATACACGTTAAGTTTCTGTTAATTCATTCAGTTTATTTCAGAAACATTTCCTTTGTTTAGAAATGGTAATGAAATGATAATAATAGAAACAGATTCCTAACACTTAAAAATTTGACTCATGCAAACGCTGGCACCTAAACGAGAATACATAAAAAACGATTCTTAGAAAACCGCCTTCTGAATACAAAAAAACTGATGTATCTTCGATTTACTCTATTCACACTGGTTTCATCGTTCATTGCTTTTCCAGCATTCGCTCAAGCTGCCCTAAGCTCATCAAAAGCAATGGGCTCAGAGAGCGAAAGACCCGAAGCCCTCTACTTTCAAATTCTTAATTCTCTGCAAGAAAACAACGGAGCTATCCCGGAAACTCCGGATGCTCATCCAGTCTCAACTGTCTATAATCGAGAAGCCATTGTTCCACCCCAATGTTACACTAAGACAGAAGGATTCTTCAACCCATGCTACGTTTGCCATCAGAATGCCATCGAAGGTCGTGAGAATGTCATGAACGACATGCATTTGCAAGCCGCTTACAGTTTTAGTGATCTGGGAACCACCAACCACTGGGAAAATCTCTTCGAAGATAGAACCGAACGGGTCTCTGAGATCAGTGATGAGGAAATCCTGGAATACATTGATCAAGATAACTATACAGACCTTGCCCAAAGATTGCGAGAAGCTGGCTTTGAAGGTTGGATTCCCGACTTGCAGAATCTACATCTAGGGCCAGAGGCCTTTGATAAACAAGGTTTCGCCAAAGATGGTAGTCATTGGGTCGCCTATAACTACAAACCTCTTCCCAGTTCATTCTGGCCGACCAATGGATCGACCGACGATGTGATGATTCGCCTGCCCAAAGGGTTTCGCTCAAATAAACAAGGTCAACACTCAGACGATATTTACAGAGCAAATCTAGCCATACTGGAAGCCAACATCAAGGGAACCAAAGAAATCGGATCTCTTCCAATCGACGAAAACGCAATTGGCAAAGACCTGAATAACGACGGTTTACTGACAAAAATTAATCACATAAGCAAAATCGATTCTTACGTGGGAAAAGCCGAAGATATCTATGTCGACACACATCTATTCCCCGAAGGAACAGAATTTTTACATACCGTTCGCTATGTCGGCATCACTGATTCCGACGAAATCAGCATATCCAAGCGAATGAAAGAAGTGCGTTATATACGCAAATGGCAAAGCTACTCCAAACCTATCTATGCACGACGTTATCAATTGGAAGCCTTTGAGAAAGAAGCGGGCAACCTACCGGGATACCAGAATCTGGGACATTGGGGCCTGGATAACGCCAATGGATGGTCGGTTCAGGGTTTCATCGAAGATCGGCAGGGACGCTTACGCGCTAGTACCTACGAAGAAAACTTCTTCTGTATGGGATGTCACACCTCCGTCGGTTCTACTATCGACAAAACATTCAGCTTTGCCCGCAAAATTGATGGCGCTCCAGGATGGGCTTATATCAACTTAAAAGGTATGCCCGACGTTCCGACAAAAGGAGAAAAAAAGGGGGAGATCGCCACATACCTGGAACGCGTGGGTGGTGGCAGTGAATTTCGCAACAATGATGAAATGCAAAAGAAATGGTTCGACGAAGAAGGAAAACTCGATCACGCAAAAGTAGCTGCCGCCAAAGACGTGTATACTTTAATCACTCCTTCCAGAAAACGAGCGCTTGCGCTCAACAAAGCCTATAAAACAATTGTCGAAGATCAGGACTTCATCTTTGGTCGAGATGCCACGGTGATACCTCCCACAAATGTCTATCGGAGTATCGATAACAACGAGACCCCTACTCTTCCCGCATCCCGCATCTTCAAGTGGGATTTGCTCCTGGATTGGTCAGAAACGAAGGAGCAATCTCCGGAATCGCCCACGACACCAAAAAATTAACCTTAAGGCCTCAAAAAGCCTTATAGCTTGGGCATTTTTTTGACACTATCATCATTCTCTTAAGAAGAGAAACTTTCTCTTCGTTTTTGAAGGTTAGAAAAATCCCTACCCACAAAAATGAGAAACTATTTTACTCTACAAATTCATCTTTAATACTTATAGTTGATTCACATTCAATTAGCTTAAATTAAGCCTAAAAAGAGATAATGTGAATATAACAATACTTATTCTTGGGGGGTACGGAAGAACTGGAAAAGTCTTTTGCCACTACCTTCTTAAAGAAACTAAGGTAAAGGTAATCGTCGCTGGTAGACGGCTGCAGAAAGCTGAAGATCTGGTTGTCCAATTAAAAAAAGAATTTACGTCTGATCGTATTTCCGCCCGCTACGCAGACGCTTCCGACAAAGCAAGTCTTCATCGAGCCTTTCAACAGATTGATTTTGTTTTGGTAGCTGCCACGACACCCAAATGGGCCAAACAAATCGCGGAAGCTGCTCTGCAAGCAAACATCGATTACCTGGATGTCTACTTCCAGCAAGATGTCTATCAATTATTGGAAACAATAAGAGATAAGATCGAGCAAACTGGGCGATGTTTCATCACACAAGCGGGTTTTCATCCAGGATTACCGGCAGCGTATGTTCGCAAAGGTGCCCTATCTTTTGATCAATACCATAAAGCGAATGTTGCCTTCGCAATGAACGTTAAAATTGAGCAAAAAGATTCGGTATATGAAATCATTGATGCCATGGCTGACTATAAACCAAAAATCTTCAAAAATGGTAAATGGAAAATTGGCACATACAAAGATTCACTCAAAGTTGATTTTGGCAGAATGTTCGGCATTAGAAAGTGTGCGCCGATGGAAATGCAAGAAATCGAGCCGTTGCCAAAGATGTTTGGGTTGCAGGAAGTGGGTGTTTTTCCAGCTGGGTTCAACTGGTTCGTAGATTGGATCATGTTTCCATTCATGATGATATCGCAGCAAATAAAAAAGGGGTGTCTGCGAGATTTCTGGGCAAACGTATTGATTTGGGGAATTAATCACTTTTCTCCCAATGAAGAAGGCGTTGCTTTTATCCTAGAAGCCGAAGGAAAGAAGGATGGCAAAACCCTCCAACTTCGTATCTGCTCCGAACACAGTGGCTGCTATGATTTCACGGTTATTCCAGTGATTGCCTGTCTCAATCAATATCTCGATGGTTCCATCCACAAACCAGGCCTCTGGATGATGGGACACCTTGTGGACCCTGATCAATTATTTGATGATATGAGAAAAATGGGTGTTAAAACTCAAACATTGATCACAAACAAAGATAATCACGAATAGAATTTAGGGACGAAACAGAATGCGTATAGTACTATTTGGTGCAACCGGCATGGTAGGAAAAGGAGTTCTCAAAGAATGCCTTGATGATGAACGTGTAGAAGAAGTCCTTGTCATCGGACGTCGAAAGTGCGGTGAAGTACACCATAAACTACATGAAATTCTTCATAATAATTTTTTCGATTACCATCTAATCAAAGAACAGTTGGTTGGCTATGATGCCTGTTTTTTCTGCCTTGGGGTAAGTTCAGTCCGGAAAGACGAGCCCACCTACAGCCACTTGACCTACGACTTGACTATCGCAGCGGCTGAAACCCTCCTAAAAACGAGTCCGAAAATGACTTTCATATACGTATCCGCCGCAGGTGCAGATAGCACAGAACGAGGACGTAGTATGTGGGCTCGAGTAAGAGGCCGACTTGAAAACAAACTTCTGACAATGCCCTTCAAGGCTGCATACATATTCAGACCAGGCTACATCCAACCGATGCGTGGCGTGAAATCCCGAGTGTTTCTCTATCGAATTGTCTATGCCATTATAGGTTGGGCTTACCCACTCTTCCAACCCCTCTTCTCAAAATCTGTCACCACGACGGTCGCTATCGGCCAAGCCATGATCAATTTAGCAGATGGTAAGGAGAAAAGCCACGTCTTCGAAGTTCAGGCAATCAATGAAGCATCCCGAAACTGAAAAAGAAAAAAATAGAAATGAGTGTACATGTAACACCACAACATCTCGAAAAAGCCCAAGCGCTGGTAGAAAAGAGTCAGCGCAATGGCGGTCTGGCTCCGGTAGATTTTGAGCGCTTCTGGGAAGACAATCAAAAGGCCTCAGCCGACCCTTGGAGCACAACCTGCCCTCAGGTGCCCATGGGAATTCGTATGTCCCCGGAATGTGCTTTTCATGAATTCGCTATCAAAGAAGATTGGTATAAATTGGGGCATGATGAAACCTATTACCTTCCTCTGGCAAAGCGCTACAATGACAGGGCAGAAGAGATCGTCGGGAAGCGTCTGATGAGTGAAACGCCACCGAGTCAATATTGGCAATGGTCGGAAATTAAAAAGCTACATGATATTTTTGAGGCAGAGAACGTTTGGGAAAGCACTTCTTATTGGTTGAAGCAATCGGCCAATACTCCTGACGAACTCGCGGCCCTTCTCGATCGGGTGGAAAAACGACTGGAAGATCTGCGATCCTTCATGCTACCTCTCGATTGGGATAAAACCCGCAGGTATCGGGTTACCGCACTGGGTGACAAGGTCCCGAGTTACCGCTTGATGCGAGGTCCAGTTACCTTTGCCACCTCTATCTACGGCGTCGAAAACCTGATTTTCCTGATTCTCGATCAACCCGATCTGGCCATACGGTTTTCCAACTTAATCACACAAGCTCTCTTCCAATGGATCAGCATACTGGATGAAGAAGTCGGTTACACCAATGAGAATACTCCATCCGGTTTCTATTGGTTTGATGACAATTGTGCTCTATTGAATGTAGAAATGTATGAATTTTTTGGATATCCTATTCTGGAAAAAATCTTTCAGCGCTATAGTCCCAATCCTGATGACTTAAGAGGACAGCATTCGGATTCTGACATGGAGCATCTTCTACCTTTACTGGGCAAGTTGAAACTGAATTCGGTCAATTTCGGACCAAACCTCAAAGTTTCGGATATCCGCAAACATTTGCCCAATGCCATTATCGAAGGACAACTGGCGCCCTTCACTTTCAGTCGTAATGAAGAAGTCAACATAGTAGCCGAGTTTCTGCGTGACTTTGAGATGGCCCACGAAAAACGAGGCCTGGTTTTTGCAACAGCAGGAAGTGTTAACGACGGCTCTCGACTGAGCAGCCTGCGGCTGATCATGGCTGCCATCCAGGAATACGGTCGCTACGAATAGTTTTTTTATCCCGAGAACTGATCAACTACCTTTTAGCTTAAGAAAAATTTTCTTCTATGCAAAACACCTTTACAGTCAATGAAAGGGAAAACCAGACCAGGCACACGTGGAAGATAACGACATTGCCCAATAGAAAAAATTGCGCAGAAAGCCACAAATAACATCCAGAAATAAAGGACAAAAGTGAGTGTACACTTAACACAACAACACCTGACAAAAGCCCAAAAATTAGTAGACCAGAGCCAAGGTAATGGTGGTTTAGCTCCTATAGATCTCAAGCGTTTTTGGGAAGACAATGAACAAGCTCTGGCAGATCCATGGAGCCAAACCTGTGCCCAAGTTCCTATGGGAATCAACATGGAACCAGAATGTGCCTTTCATGAGTTTGGCTTAACAGAAGAATGGTATAAAATAAGACATGATGAAGCTTATCTGCTTCCCCTGGCTCAGCGTTATAACAACAGAGCGGAAGAAATTGTCGGAAAACGTCTATTGAAAGAAACACCTTCAAATCCGAATGTGAAATGGTCGGAAATCAAGATGCTCCACGATATTTTTGAAGCGGAAAACATATGGGAAGGTATGTCTTATTGGCTGAAACAGTCAGCACACACCCCTGACGAACTCACCGCCCTTCTCGACCGAGTTGAAGAGCGCCTAAAAAATCTGCGAGAATTCATGCTTCCTCCAAACTGGGATCAAATTAAAAAGCAAAGAACCGCATTAGGTGAGAAAGTGCCAATCTACCGTGGACAGCGCGGGCCGGTTACCTTCGCCATGTCTATTTATGGTGTGGAAAACCTGATCTTTCTAATCCTCGATCATCCGGATCTGGCCAGGAGGTTTTCCGATTTGATTGCACAAGCTATGCTCGAACGGGCACGTATATTGGATGAAGAAGCCGGTTACACCGAAGAAAACGCTCCAGCCGGTTTCTATTGGCTCGACGATAATTGCGCCTTATTGAATACCGAAATGTATGAATTCTTCGGATATCCCATTCTGGAAAAAATCTTTCGCCACTACAGTCCTAAACCAGAAGATAGCAGAGGGCAACATTCAGATTCTGACATGGGGCATCTCTTACCTTTATTGGGTAAACTTGAGCTAAACTCCGTCAATTTTGGACCAAATCTCAAAGTCTCAGATATCCGCGAACACCTGCCTAAAGCGATCATTTTTGGACAACTGGCTCCGTTTACCTTCAGTCGGAATGAAGAAGTCAACATAGTAGCCGAGTTCCTGCGCGATTTTGAGATGGCTCATGAAAAACGGGGTCTGGTCTTTGCAACGGCCGGAAGCGTTAACGACGGCTCACGATTGACCAGCTTGCGGCTGATCATGGCTGCTATCCAGGAATACGGTCGCTTCACATAACATTCCAACCCCAAAGGATACTCATGAAGAAACATTCACAAGAAGAGAAAGCACAACATTTACTCTCTTTACATTCAAACGGTGAACTATTGGTGCTACCCAATATATGGAATCCCATAGGCGCCCGGATTTTGGAAGCCAAAGGATTTTCTGCCGTGGCAACAGCCAGTGCTGCTGTTGCAGCAGCTTTCGGCTACCAGGATGGGGAAAAAATCAAATGGTCAACTCTGATAGATATCATTACACGCATTGCCAACAGTGTGGATATTCCAGTGACTGCCGACATAGAAGCTGGTTTTGCTGATTCCAAATCGATGCTAAAAGAAGCAATCCATCAAGTGATTGATTCCAGTGTTGTTGGGATAAACATCGAAGACAGTTTGAAAGAGGAAGGCAATTTACGCGCCATTGATGAGCAATGTGAACGAATTGCGGCAGTTAGGGAAGTCTCAAGCAATCAAGGACTACATCTCTTTATCAATGCCAGAGTTGACTGTTTCCTCTCCGACACTTTGCAGACCAAAGAAGAAAAAATAAAAGAGTCTGTTATTCGAGCAAAAGCTTACTCTGAAGCTGGAGCTGATTGCGTCTACCCGATAGGTCCGAATGATCGCGAAACATTAACGACTCTGCGAAACAAGATTACTTCGCCAATCAACAGCCTAGTGACACCTAATGCCGAACCATTGACAACGCTGCAAGAAATCGGCATTAATCGAGTTAGTTTCGGCCCGTTTATTTTTCGATCCTGTTGGAAAAAATTTGTCGACATTGCGGATGAGATACATCGTTTAGGAGACTATGGCTGTTTCAGTAAAAATATGATGAGCGGTCCCGAAACAGATGTGTTTTTGAATCCTGATTCAGAACAATAAAAGAAAAGCTGCGCCCAATCGGAGAAAGGCCAATGGAAAAATGAATAGCAAAGAGATTCGAGAAAGCATCCATTCCGGAAAATGGGAAGGCATGACTGTTGGCAGGGCTGGCCGGTATGTTCAAACAGGTTTAGTGATTCTCCCGAAGTCATCCGCCTATGATTTTCTGGTATTTTGTCAGCGTAACCCCAAGCCGTGCCCGTTACTTGAAATTACCGATCCAGGTTGCTCCATCCTTAGCAAACTGGCTCCGGGCGCTGATATTCGCTATGAAATTGGTTCTTATGCTATCTGGCGCAAAGGGGAACTCGTTGAAGAAGTTCCCGATATCGAACAGTACTGGAAAGAAGATTCCGTTGGGTTTATGCTGGGTTCCAGCCTTACTTTTTCGCAGGCCTTGAAGGAAGCCGGATGCGAAAGCTCAACAGGCATTACACTTTATAATACTAATATAGCATGTGCTCCCTCTGGGCCGTTTTCGGGCCATATGGTGGTAACTATGCAAACACTTCCACCGGAAAAAGTGGCACGGGCTGTCCAGGTAACCGGTCGATTTCAGGCAACACATGGGGCCCCTATCCATATCGGCGATCCAGCAGCTATAGGCATCACAGACCTGTCAAAGACAACAGGCAATACATCCGCACCATCTATACCGCAGGGGCATGTGCCTCTTTTCTGGGCATGCAGTGTCACTCCTCAGATAATTGCCCAAGAAACAAAAATCGACTTCATGATCACACATAGCTCCGGACATGGTTTTGTGACAGATCTGATGGACTACGATATTGCAGAACCTTAATGCTTGGTTGCTTTAGAAAGAAAGTTACAAAATCAATCTTAACGCTCATCTTCGATGACTGAAAAACTGCCAAAAATATGAACCCAGATATGCCCCAACTATACAAATCCGAAGAGAAAACCTACGACCTTTCTACCTCCCGCCTTACCTACTGGGCACTGGATGAAAATGGGGAACTCGAACTGGAAAATTCACTTCCTTTCCGTTCAGAGGGAGAATGCCGATTTCAAAGAACAATCCATCCTCATAAGACGGCCATTGTCATCATGGATCCTTGGGCAAACATGGCATCAGAGCATTTGAATGAATATTTCGGAAAGGTTGTCGACTCGTATACCCTCCCATTTGTTAAGCGAGCTCTGACCCTTGGTCATCCAGCCATTGCCATCACCAATGACCCCTCCAAAGAGGAATACAATACCCATATCCATTCTGGGCTCCAAGCTTTAGCAGACGAAGAAAAATTAAACATCATCTATCATCAGGATTTGGATGATAGAAGCTTCGCCTCTTATTTGCGTTCACAAGAAATTGAAGCACTCATCTATACTGGCTTTGCCTCCAATTGGTGTGTGATAGGCAGAAAAATGGGAATGATTGCCATGAAAAACCAGGAGTTTAAAATGCTATTTGTGCCAGCTGCTTCGGCAGCCGTTGAGTATGGTGATTCCTGGGAAGACCAATCCATTCACAAAGCAATCACAAAGATCATATCCCAATCGGTTGCTGAAATCATCGACTATGAGGAATTTATGAAAATTACCAAGGGCAGGTAATGGTAATCATAGGATACCTCAACATAATTGCACAAGAAACGAAGACTAATTGCAGGATTACGCATAGCTCCGAACACCGTTTTATGACAGACCTTATGCGTTACCATATTGCGCTACCTTGATGCCAACTTGTTTGGGACATAAGGCGAAATAGATCTCTAACAAATTAAGTGAAAGGTCGCAAAAAGGCATCATTCATTTTACCTATCATGAATAAAGGTATGACACCTAAGGAGCGACTCAAGGCGGCTTTTTCACTCGAAGCACCGGATAGGACACCTGTATTGGGAGGATGGATCGCTTGTCCCTCCCATATAATGGAAATTACCGGAGTCGACGAAAAGACCTATTGGGAAAACCCACAGAGCGTAAGCATTCAAGCCTATCAATCACTTGGCACAGATGGCCTCGTGGATGTATTCGTGCCAACATCGCGCGACACCTATCGCTGTGTGGACCACACTACCTATGCACATAGTGATAAAGGAATGACATTAGAAGAGGCAGTTGCCGAAATCGATGCTATGCCTTCGCCTGAACAAATTGAATCCAATTTCGATTTCGAGAGCATTTATGGCGAATTTCGTCAATCACGACAGAAGATGCAGGAGTGTTGCGGCGATATGGTTTGGATGCCGGCAGAATGGGCGGCTGGAGCCAGAGTATCCTGGTACAGCCACTTCGGTTATGAAAACTTCTTTCTGATAATCGGGATGTATCCTGATCGGGCACAAAAGCTGATGGAAATAGGCGGAGCTCAAGGACGCTGTCAATCACGCCTCGTTGCCCGTGCGGTTCGTGAAGGACTCCATCCACACGCCGTTTTCCTCGGTGAAGACATCTGCACTCAAAGAGGCCCCATGATCTCCCCAGATTTTATGGAACAATATTTTGCTCCTCAGTTACGCTATGGACTAGAACCACTACTTGAAGTCGGTTGCCGCCCCGTCTGGCATTGCGATGGTGATGTCCGTCTGCTGCTCGATTTCCTGATAGATTCCGGCGTACAAGGATTACAGGGATTTCAACCCGAATGTGGCATGTTATTGGAGGAAATCGTAAAGCGACGGACACGAGACGGCGAACCACTTGTGATTTTCGGACCACTATCTGTCACAACCGAATTACCGGTCTGTCGACCAGATGAGATCGAAAAAAAAGTTCATCACGCGATCAACGTCTGCAAAGGCAATGCCTCACTCGTTCTTTTCACAGCCAATACAATCAACCCCGATATCCCCCTTGCCAACATCAGAGCAATGTATGAAGCGGTGAAATCTTCATAAATACAAACTTCCCCACTTTTTTCGAAAAAGAAAACAGATGACAAAGAGAGAGATTATACAGAAAGTCATTGACGGCGAACGACCACCCTATGTCCCATGGTCATTTTCTTTCACCAAAGAAGCCGAAGAACAACTAATAAACCACTTCGGAACAGAAGACCTTGAGCCAATTCTTCAGAACCATCTTCTCGGGCTGGGCAATGACATTGGTTTCTTTGAGAATCTGGGTAATGATCGCGTGAAAGATGTCTTCGGAGTTATCTGGAATCGCAGTATCGATAAAGACATTGGCAATGTCGAAAATCCGCAACTGAGGGAACCGACACTCAAAGATTATAAATTCCCCAATCCCTTGGCCGATCAATTCTTCGCCGATATCCCCGAAAAAATTGAAAAATACCCAGATCGCTTTCGCGTCTTTAGCATTGGGTTTTCACTTTATGAACGAGCTTGGACTTTACGGGGAATGGAGAATTTGATGATGGACTTCATCGACCATCCTGACTTCGTTCATGCACTACTGCATGCCATCGCAGATTACAATATTGCCCAAGTCGAAAAGGCCCTGAAATATGATATCGATGCTGTTTACTTCGGCGACGACTGGGGACAGCAACATGGGCTTCAAATGGGGCCCTTTCTCTGGCACGAATTTATCTACCCCCAATTGAAGCGTATGTATGGTACTGTCAGGGCAGCCGGAAAGAATGTTTTCATTCACTCCTGTGGCGACGTGGATGAACTCTTCGATGATCTCATCAACATCGGAGTGAACTGCTTCAATCCATTCCAACCGGAAGTCATGAACGTTGCCACTCTTGTAACCAAATATCGAGGACGCGTAACCTTTCATGGAGGCCTGTCCACCCAACGAACCTTACCCTATGGAACTCCTCAGGATGTAAAAACCGAGACGAAACGTCTTATCGAATTGGGCAAGGAGGGAAGTTATATTCTTTCTCCGGCGCATGCGGTCGAAGGAGATGTTCCTCTTGAGAACATGCTCGCATTTATTGAAGAAACGTTGCATCAACCCAACGTCAAATACGAGACGGTTACCCAACATTAATTCCGATAATCCAAATATGTCAAAGGAGCATTGGCCCTCTGAACGAGAGTATGAAAAAGCGGACGGATTGACCTATGCTATTGTCGGGGCATCGGGGCCAGAAAATCCACGCAATGATACCGCATCAGTTGCGCGATTAAACCGTGATGACTGGATGGTAGTCTGGCACAAATACCGTCCAAGTGATGAGGGATCCTCAGATTTTGGAACCGCAGATATTGCCGCAAAAATTTCGACAGATAATGGAAAAACCTGGGATCAAGAGCGTATTTTAGTTGCCTGCAATGAAGATGACAACAATGTGCAAGCACCTGCACTACGTCAATTACGGTCGGGAGATTTATTGCTGATCTGCCTGCGTGGACATACTGGTGGAGAAAGCAGCACAATGGAAGTTCATCGCTCCGTAGATGATGGCCAAACTTTTACACTCGAGAGTAAAATATGGGAAAAAAGCGAAGGCCAATGGCTCCAAGGTGGCGCCTCTTCGTTACTCGAACTTCAATCGGGGCGACTATTGTTACCCTGTCACGGAGGTAAAGGACATCAAGGATCGCAGCACAATATTGCCCACTGTTATTATAGTGATGATGGAGGTAGTAATTGGATTCGAAATAAGCAGGCCGTCGATTTACCCATGCGTGGGGCCATGGAAGCTTCAGTGGCAGAATTACCCGATGGCGAACTGGTCATGTCACTACGCACACAATTGGGCGCTGTCTTCTTATGTCGTTCTTCAGATGGTGGCGAAACATGGTCACATCCTCAGACAACAGGATTGAAAACGCCCGAATCATGCACCAGCTTACGCTGCGTTCCCAACAGTGATCATTTGATCCTATTATGGAACGACAGCCCATACGATATGGATCATCATCATTATGGTTTGCGTACGCCACTAAGCCTAGCTCTGTCAAAAGATCGCGGACAAACTTGGAGGAAGATCAGTGACTTGGCCCATCGGGAAAAATTCAGTTTTACTAATCTAGGATGTGATTTCGTAACAGATAATCAGGCTGTAATAACTTATTGTGCGTATGGACCGGAAAAACCTCATTCAGGTTGGGCCAATCCTGATGTATTCGATTTGCATAGTGTAGTGATCAAGAAGAACTGGATTTACCAATAAAAGTCACAAGAACCAACATATGTGGAAAGCAAATTGGGAAGAAACAAAACAGCATTTCCTTAATTGGTGGAACCACGAAGGCTTGGTCCTGGGAATGTGGGGAGCGCCTCCCTCGGATGGAGAGCCCATTGAAAAGATTCAACCACCACCCAAACCAGAATCCATTAGTGATATTTTCACCAATGGAAAACAGCGAGCCGAACGAAATCATTATTCACTCTCCCAGCAATCATTTCCTGCCGACATATTGCCGATATCCGATACCAATATCGGCCCTGGATCGCTTGCTCTCTTTCTTGGGTCTGAACCTCGCTTTTCAAAAGAAACAGTCTGGTTTGAACCCTCTATTCATGAATGCGCTGAACCTGAACAACTACCAGCATTTCAGTTTGATGCTTCCAATGAATGGTGGAAGGTAACAGAAACATTACTGACAGAATGTGCCAATCTTGCCAGAGGCAAATACCTGGTTGGTTGTCCTGACCTGATCGAAAACATAGACATTCTCGCAGCCCTTCGCGAGCCTCAGACACTCATGATGGACATGGTGGAAAGGCCAGAGTGGGTAGAGCAGAAAATTTCCGAAATTAATAACGTTTGGTTTGAAGCTTATCAGCGAATATACGATATCATCAAGCTCGAAGATGGCAGTTCTGCCTTTGATGCCTTCCGTGTATGGGGACCGGGCAAGACCGCAAAAGTGCAATGTGATGCTTCTGCCATGTTTTCACCCGACATGTTTCATCGCTTTGTCGCACCTAGCCTGACAGAACAGTGTCAGTGGCTGGACTACTCCATCTACCATTTGGATGGAACTCAAGCCATCTGCCATCTTGAGACGCTATTGGAAATTGCAGCGCTTGATGCCATCGAATGGACTCCACAAGCCGGGATTGAAAAAGGGGGTAATCCCCGTTGGTTCGAAATGTATCGTCGAATTCTTGACGCTGGTAAATCAGTACAGATCATAGACGTTCAAAAAAATGAAATTATACCGCTGCTTGATGCCATTGGAACTCGGGGAGTCTACCTAATGACATCATTTTTAAATATGACCGAAGCCAAAGAAGTAATGGCAATGGTTGAACCATACAGATAAACAATATGGACAACTCCGGGCGAAATGACGCCATGAAAAAATTTCGAACGGAAAGTTCACGATCTGCAGCAACAAAAATCTCCCGGCCTATTCTGGAACTCGTGCAAAAAGGCAAGGCCGGAGCCACCGTAGTTGTACCTACCGATGGTTCACTCGATAACGAAGCCAAGCGAATTGTAGAGACGATCCATCATCGTTACAAGGTGAAGCTTGCGATCATAACGGGAGATCTGGCTCTAAGGAAACTTCCCACACAACACGCCATTGCGCTGGGATGCCTGGCAAACAATTCTTACATCGAAGCTCTCTACTATCGCTGGAACACTCTGGTCGACCGTTGGTACCCAGGAGTCGGAGGTTGGGTGCTTCAAATGATTCCATCGCCATTCAAACAGGAAAATCACGTCCTGATCCTCGGTGGTAGTGATGATCAGGGGGTGGCTCTCGCGACAAAGCGATTCATCGAACAAATTGAAACATACAAAGACGGGCAAATTCCCTGGCAACTTGAAGTAAACCTCGGAGACAGCCACCTTCCATTACCTGGAGATCGTATGGATTGTTTGGGCATGGCTACGAGTCCAGTTTTGATACCTGAGAATGCCCTACCCAACAAGCCTTACGAATCCGGCTTTAAGGATGGATCAGTGCGCGACCATCTGCTGCGCCTGGGCATGTATGGACCACATGCCGACAATTTCCACCTATCCCGATCATCTCAATTGGGACTACGCTATCTGTACACCGGACGTTTGAAGGACGCTGAAAGGTACCACGAAACTTTGCTGAAAGAAACAAGATCCGGTTCCCTCCAGAAACTCTATCATTACAAATCGCTACGAATGTTTCAGCTTTGGCCCCTGTTGCGTGACTCTCCTGTCTTCAGCGACGACGAACGCAAAGAGATCACTCAGGCACTCTGTCTTTATTTGCTAGAAGAAAGTGGTGTTGCCAACATAGATGAAATACAGAAGACATCGACAGGGCCGGAAATCTTCAGTCGCCACATCGCCTGTGATGCCTTAAACCTCTGGATCGGAGCCGACTGGCTTTGGCGCCAAACAAATGATCCCCGATGGTTTGAAGACCGAGCAATAGCTGATACTTATTTTGAATCCCAGGCCGATACTGATGTGCCACTAACCGGACTGACCGAAGGATACGCAACCTATCTAGAAGTGTACCTCGAATGGATGCTGCTCAGTCGCCCCAGCCAGATCGCAAAAAATTCCCATATCCAACTGTGGGCAGAACGGACAATGAGCCTTTGCACAAACACCGGACAACTGGTGCTTGGGCCACAGGCTGACGGAAGCCGTTATCCCTACCACCTGATGCGCAAACTGGCCTATCTTCTGAAAGATGAACGCTGTCTTTATGTCGCTCATTTGAGAGAGTACCAAGTGCAACAAGATATGGACCGCGTCATGCAATTCTCAGCAGGCCAAGCCTATGCCGGAGATATCGCAGAACGCCAACCAGAAGAGACAGGACTGATCACCTATCCAGTGAACGAACGACTACGGAAGTGGAAAGCTCCATCGATCAAACCGGGAAAAGGATTTGACCGGGCGGTAGCACGTGGTGGTTGGAATTTTGAAGATGATTATCTCATGATTATCGGTATGCGCAGTGGCGCCAAGTGTTTACCTAACGTAGGGGCACTAGCTGCCTATGAACGTTTTGGTCAACAGCTAATCACCTCTGATGCAGTCCCTCTTTATCCTAAGAGCGCCAGCCCATGGCGACATTCCATTGTAACAGTCAATGTAAACGGACTGGGAACCGGCATGGCCGAAGGAGTCAAACTCCTCACGAAAGAAAAAATTGCGGGTGGGCACTTACTTTCCTATCAAATCGATACAACTGGTCTTCACCGCTGGATTCGTCTTCTCTACTGGAGGCCCTCCGCCTATCTCTTGGTCGTCGACCGTGTTCTAATAGAACATAATGAAGACTTCACCGTCGGTGTGAATTGGCGATGCGCCGGACAATTAAAAAATCTAGAGAGTACATTGGCGACACTGCAGTTTGGTTCTGAAAGTGAAATAAACTTTTATGTAGAGGTCTCCGAAGAACTACAACTGACAACCGAAACCAATACCTATCCGTCTCCTGGATCACTTTCGGATGAAATGATCAAAGAGCTAATGCTCCACGCCACAATGGATCGCTTCGCTCAAGACAGAGAAGTGGAGGTGGCGACTTTATTACACGCTGTTAAAGGGACAAAAGACCCACAATTTCGACTGAACGGTGGCGACGGGAACTGGATCGTTGAAAGCCCTGATGAAACACTTTGCTTTTCCAGAGGAATACGTGATGGAAAATTGGTGATCGATGCTAACCCATCCGGCCGTCATCGTACAATGGGTACAAACGGCTTTCAGCCAATCCCAAAAGATAAACCTGACACTTTGGCGACATCTTGGACTTTTAATCTATCCGATCAAATAGTAACCTGGGCACAAACAACAAACGGCTCTGCTATCGCCCTGGGTATGGAACAAGGACGTTTAGCCGTCCTTGATGCTCATGGAAAGGCCCAATGGACGACGATATGTGACGCGACCATCACTGCACTAATTTTTTTTGAAAATGATCTGATTGTTGGGACACGTTCAGGGCTAGTCTCTCGGTTCGATGAAAAAGGAACTTTACTGTGGAATCATCAGTGTGAATTCCGTGCAGAACGACCCTTCTGGCCATGGTGGTTTCAACAAACTCCCCTCGTCGCGGCCTTGGCTGTAGGCCACGATTCCAAAAGTGAACTAGATCTGGTAGCTATCGGAACCGGAAGCACCAACCTTCGATTCCTGAATGCGCGAACCGGGATTCTAATAGAAGATGTCCTGAGCCGCTATGGATTGCCGGATCGGATCCGGACACACCTGTCCACGCATTCCGGTAAATTACAGTTTTTGGTAGGTCACTCCTGGCTGACTTGTGGCTCATCCGTCCGAGCCTGGAATCCACTCTCTCAACCTCCCCAAGAGATCAGCTTCGACCAGAGCGTGAATCCTATGGGGCGAACGATGGACGGATGGGATACCTGTGGGGTGGTCGATTTTTGGGTGGGGCCCCTGGCCCACGGGATACCAGATCGGGTAATCGTCCTGCGACACGGAGCTGTCAATCAAATCACTACTTACGAAAAAGCCACCGGTGATCCCCTCTGGGATGTAACATTGGGTGGGGTGCCCGTTGCACTCGCAGTGATCCCCGGTGAATCGGAGGCATCGGCACGTTGCTACGTGATAGAACAATTCGGTTGGTTCATCGAACTTGACGGAACAGGAAACCGCATAGAGGCAAAACACCTGACTCACTCCCTGAACGGGATGCAGGTAAGCACCGAAGGGAATGTCATCGTCTGGAATGAACAGGAGCTACATCGCATCCGAAAAGATCAAACAACAAACCGATACTCTCTGAATGGATGCCCTCTGACTTGGTACTCACACTTCGAATACGAAGGACTCCTTTGCGTTGAAAAAGATCAATTAATAATGAAAAAATGTTATGATAATCGAACATCCTCGTATTCTTAAAACGAAAACTGGACTTAAAGGCAGTGCACCGATAATCATTTCTGCTCCGCGTTCCACCCACGGACAAGAGGTTGCAAAACGCATCCATCTTGCCCTGAAAAAGATGGGGGTTCGTTCGGAAATCATCGACGATCCGGATGGCCAGTTTTTAAGAACTGCCGATGGACCAACCATTGTCACCGGAAATCTAGCTGATAGCCGTTGCATAAAAATGCTTTATTTTCGTTCCCTCTGCGCGACGGATTTGTGGTATCCAGGGCCGGCAGGTTATGAACTACGGACGTTATGCAATCCTTTCGGTTCGGGACACAATGTCATTCTTATCGGCTACAGCGATGAAAAAGGCGCAAAAGATGGCTGCGAAGTTTTCCTTTCACAATTAGGTGACCCCATTCCACACCTGAAAGAATTGAAAATTACACGGCTTCAACTATCTCCTGATGAAGCAGAAAATTATCGGACAGAACTACTACCGGATGTTCCCTCCCAAGTTGCCAATGTGATGTTGGGAGACTGGAAGGGGTATCTTTACTATCTAACGGGAGAATCTGAATTGGGTCAGGAGTACCGGAAAGCATGGAAAGCTATAATCGAGGCCGGCTATGAGCTAAATGAGCAAATTGTACAAGCGCACCTTTACAGTCTGATGCGACTTCTACCCTGGCGAATTGTCGAAGATATGGATCTCTTCAGTGAGGAAGAAAGATTGGCTATTACCCAATTTCTCTACGGATGGGCAGAGAGCAAGGAAGGCTGGCATCATGTGGCAGATTGTCCAAGGACCCAAAGGCCGAATAATCCAAGACAAAACCATGAAATGGTCCCAGCACTCGCTTTGATGTATGTGGCAGAATATTTCGAAACTCACTTCCCAGGAATTTCCGGTCCTGAAAAATGGCGAACAGTTGCGCAGCGCACATTTGAGCCCTATGGCTCATCCTGGAAGCCACTCTGCGATGGATTATGTCACGGATGGTGGATGTCCCAACCCGTGATGCTAGAATATGCTTTATACGATCCAACCCATCGCTACTTCGAAGAAGGCGGCGCAAAACAAGCAGCAGAATGCGCGATGGCAATCGTTAATAACGACGGATGGTTACCTACAGCCGGTGACTGCGATTTGAAGAGACAGTTTCCCGGACCAAGTCTGCGGGTTGCCGCTGCCTATTATGGAGATGGCCGATTCCGATTTGTCCACGATCTCGCAACTCCGGATCGACAACTGGCCATGCTTACCACTCTTCCTCGAGCGTTCGATATCGGATTGGAACCATGTCTACCGGAAGAAATGGTGGGAGTAACAGTCGTACCAGTTGATCCACTCGTCTACCACGTTTGGAAACATGAGACAGAGCTGGCACCGGACGTCGTATCAACCGCTCCAACGGCTCCAATTGACCAATGTTTCGATAAGCTGGCTGTAAGGACTGGGTGGACACTGGCAGACGATTACTTACTGATCGATGGGCTTGGCGGCGGCAGCCACTCCTACGACGATGCTGGGGGCATCATTGAATATGCACGCCTGGGAGTATCTCTCATTGTCCAGGAAGACAGTTTTATCCAATCGGCTCCAGAACATCATTCCACCGTAACGATTGTCCGCAACGGAGAAACCGGAGTTATTCCCGGATTCGCGATTCTGGAGGCAAATGAAACAAATTCAGATGGCACCGTTTACTTTAGACTCCGATTAAAAGATTTCGCAGGCACAGACTGGGTACGCGAAATTCACTTATTCCCTGAAAAATGTGCTGTATTCGTCGATACAGTCACAGCTAACACAGCCGGAGATTTTGCCATCGAAGCTCACTTTCGCACGCCTACTCAACTGGCACTCGAAGGTCGCGAAGCTCAAGGAAAACGAAAGAGCCCATGTGTAGAAAAGATTGATGTTCGACTGGAGAGTTTATGCGATGCCTCCAAACTGAGCATAACAGAAGAGCCGATTCATCTTCGGTATCCCGACCCTAAGGATCAAACACGTTGGAAGGAACGCTATCGGACAGATGAAATGCGACTGACCACATTCACCGCTCGTGAGACAGCCACTCTGGAACCGGGAGAATCAGTTCGTCTCATTCATCTTGCACAGGGGTGTGCACCTGATGAAACGGCCATTCGTCTCTCAGAAAAAAGAACAGAGATCTTCTTATCAAACGGAAAAACTCAGGAAAGCTTGACTTCGTTTGAAATCAAGAAACCGAAAAAGAAAATAGTAGAGACAGGCAATTCGGAAAAAACAGCCACCTTCAATTCTTTTTTTGACGCAGAAAATCAAATCACCGCGTTATGTTTACTTGATAATGGGTCAATCGCTGTGGGCACCGAATCGGGGATGTTGATTTTCGTAAAGGCAAATGGCAACAAAGCGTGGGAGAAAGAACTGGAAGGTCCGGTACGTGACATCGGAGCAGCAAACGAACTGCTAGTGGCGGGGTATGGACCAGCGAGTCTCACTTGTTTTAATGAAGTTGGTGAAAACCTATGGACGACAGAAATCAAAAGAGATCTGTCTCCATGGCCCTGGTGGGAATTAACCACACCGGCAGCGGTACAAGTTGCTGGAGGCATCTCGAATGGAGAACCCTTCTTCGCAGTCGGCTGCGGAGACCTTCAATTGCGATGCTTTGATTCAAGTGGGAAGGAACGTTGGAACTCTCGACATTACGGAGGCGTCCCTGGAAGAATCATCGTGGCCGATATAGATGGTTCTGGAAAGCATCGGATAGTCGAGGGAGGAGAAATTCTAAGCTGCCAATCCGCTTGCCGTATCTTCGAACCGGATGGGCAGATAATAGCAAATCTACCCGTGGAAGGCTGGACCAGCATACTGACGGCACTGACCTTCGGGGAAGATCAGGAACGTCACTTTATAGGATGCGGTGCAAACCGAGGAGCAAACCTACATTTATATGAACTAAAAGACAATAAATGGGAACGACGATGGCTAAAGAGACCAGGAGGTCAGGTAAACGATATTCAAATCCTAGCAACCGAAAACCGAATAATCGCTGCAACAAGCCAAGGCTTTCTTCTCTGCTATGATCTAAAAGGTGAACCCATTTGGCACCGTCTATTTGATCAAGGTATCCAACACCTGGCGCCAATGAAAGAGTGCTTACTGGCGATTGATAACTCAGGTGGGCTGAGAAAAATCAATTTATCAGGAAAGATCGAAGACCTAGCTTCTTTGCCTGCTTCCTGTTCATGCACAGCCACAAACAGCTCGAATACTTATCTCACATGCGATTCGAAAATTTGGCATGTCTAAGATTTGGTAGCATTCATAGGCACTGCGGTTAGACACCTACACCATCAACTGCTTTTAAATTCCTTGTAAGGAAAACACAGACATACCTCGAAGCCCTCTCCTGTAACTGAATCAATACGCATCGAATAGTTTTCGCCATAAAGTTTCTCCATTCTCATTTTTATGTTTTCAAGCCCAATACCCTTTCCTTCATCTTTGGATGAAATACCAGGGCCATCATCTTTCACACTCAAAACAAGATCTCCTTCGATCTTCCGACCTGTAATTACCAACTTTCCTCCCTCAATCCTTTTTTCGATACTATGTTTAAACACATTCTCTACCAAAGGTTGCAGGATCAAATAAGGAACCTCTGCCGCCATGATTG
>JANQKU010000272.1 GCA_028280955.1 Opitutaceae bacterium | reverse complement strand
ACTAAGCTTAAAAGACCCGCTTGATAGCCAAGAGATGAAGATAGTTCTGCTTCTTTGGTCGCTTGCTCTGTCTTTCCACATATCCCAGCAATCTTAATAAAATCACGGGGATGCTTTGCCAACGAATCGTTCATCGTCTCCGCAACTAATTCGAGGATTGGCTGATACAAAGCAAATTCCGGATCCCGAATCTCAAATTGGGTTGAATGCACCCCAACAGCGATCCCTCCTGTCCCAGCTTCAACATAGTAGCGAGACAAAGCCCGCATGTACCTCTCACTGAGCTTTCGCTCAGACGTTAACGCCAATGGATGGGCTGGAATAACCCTTCCACTCTGGAGAAATGTTCGAATATCCATCTGTCGTAAAAGATCCTACATTACGAGCCAGTAACGTTTCTATCACTCGCTTCACTTTTCCACGTAACTAATCGGTTACCCCAAGAAGGAACAAGCCAAAAAAACCCCTCTTTCAATCTATCTTCAATATCTTCCGAGGCCTCCAGTAGACCTATTCATTCATAAGAGAATGACTAATTTCTCCCTCGGAGTAATATCAGGTAAACAAGATGCATCAGAGAAGACAAAAAGGCTGCCACATACGTAAGAGCTGCAGCATTGAGAGTTTCACTAACGCCTGGCATCTCATCTTGATCCACGATACCCAAATTAACCAATTCTAGCTTCGCTCTACGACTGGCATCAAATTCAACCGGCAATGTAACCAAATTAAAAACTGTCAGTACAAAGTAACAGATAATCCCAATTTCGATCAAAAGAGGTCCTCCAAACCCAAAGAGAAAACCACCAATCATAATAAAGGGCAACATTTGGGAACTGATATTCGTAATCGGCACCATCGCCATTCGGGCCTTTAAAGCGGAATAACCCACACTGTGTTGAATCGCATGTCCAGCCTCGTGAGCAGCCACACCTAGGGCAGCCAAGCTCGTTCCAGCATAATTCGCTTCACTCAAAGCCAATCGCTTGTGAATAGGATCATAATGATCTGTCAATTGCCCTCTAACGGGAACGATTTCAACATCATGAATCCCTGCTCTAGCCATCACTGCTTCAGCGGCTTCTTTACCTGAAATGCGACCTCTCGACGGAATCTTCACATTTTTATTATAGGCACTCGAAACCTTCATCTGTGCGTAAATCGCCAGAACAATGGTTGGAATAATTAGTAGAAAGAAAATTGAACTCATAACATTTATATTGAACCAATCTTAGCACAAAGAGTTCCTATTCTCTAGCAAATAGGATATTTCTCAGGAAAGATTGTTTAATTGACTGAAACACAAAGACTAAAAAGAGCAGCCCTTTTGAGCTGCTCTTTGCAAAAGTAAAAACGTGCGAGTAAAATTGACTCAAAAGTGTGCCACTACGAAACTAAATCGGGCACATCGACCCAACTACGTTTCTCCCATGACTCAATACCTAGCTCAGCCAATTGCACTCCTTTAGCGCCCTCCAAAAGACTCCACCGGAAAGGTTCATCTTTTACAACATGCTTTAGGAAAAGTTCCCACTGCACCTTAAATGCATTATCGTAAAGAGCATTTGTTGGCACCTTGTTCCAATTTTCAAAGAACTTGATCGGGCTATCGATATCGGGATTCCAAACACACTTTGGCGTAATACTGCCGTGCTGAACCACACAATCCCTCAGGCCTGCAACCGCAGAACCCTTCGTTCCGTCGACTTGCAGAGTTAAGAGATCATCACGTCTTACTCGCACACACCATGAACTGTTAAATTGGCAAATAGCTCCATTCTCCAATTCAAAAGTAGCATACGCTGCATCATCAGCAGTACACTCATAAGGTTCGCCCTGTTCATCCCAACGCTTATCAATATGCGTTGCCCCCAAGCAAGAGAGACTCTTGATATCACCAAAAAGATTATCAATCACATAACGCCAATGGCACAACATATCAACGATGATGCCCCCATCATCTTCCTTGCGATAATTCCATGAAGGCCGCTGGCATGTCTGTGTTTCACCGTCAAAAACCCAGTATCCAAACTCTCCCCGAATGGATAAAATTTCCCCAAAGAAACCAGAATCAATAAGCAGCTTAAGCTTGAGCAACCCCGGCAACCAAAGTTTATCCTGAACCACTCCATTCTTTAAACCAGCAGCCGTCACCTCCTTGTAAAGAGCATGGGCATCTTCAGATGATGTCGCTGTTGGTTTTTCACAATAAATATGCTTACCGGCAGCAATCGCTTTACGAACACCAATCGGGCGTTGACCTGTTAGGGTCGAATCAAAGTAAACCTGATAAGCAGGATTTTTCAAAACAGCATCCAGATCTGTTGAAATCTTTGAGACCCCTACTCGATCGCCTAATGCCTTTAGTTTACTCTCACTTCGCCCTACTAGAATCGGGTCAGGCATAATTCGCTCATTGTCGTTAAGCTTAATACCTCCGTCATCCATAATCGCTTTAATCGACCGAATAAGATGCTGGTTCGTGCCCATGCGCCCGGTCACTCCGTTCATGATGATACCTACCGTATGTGTTTCCATAATTTTGGTTATAAAAGGGTTATTTACCTTTAGCATACCTTGTTTCTGCCTTCGGAGTTAGAACAAATCCGACTTTGATTAGCACAAAAACGACTTTGCACTCGTCAACGACTCTTAATTTCTTTCAATAGCCGAATGCTCGCCTGGAGTCATATCCTCGTCCAAAAGATCGAAATTCAGGCTCTGAATCTCTCTTTAAAGAAACTTCAGCTCAATCGTCATCGACTGTCCGAAGTCAAAAGCCATCACCACAATTTCTCTCAACTTATCCTCTATCTGTCTGGAGCAGGGCATCAAGTCATCGGACATCGCAAATACAAAGTACAAAGCGGTGAACTTTTTGTCATTCCCCCAGGCCTGACCCATGGCTTTCAGTCAAAAGAAAAAACCCGCCCTCTCTGTCTTGTATTGGATTTTTTTAATGCTGACAAAAAACCGGGACGCCTCGGTCATCGACGCCTCAGTCAGGGTATCTTAAATGAGCTGCATGGGCTCCTTTCCAGACTTCCGGCCAAAGGCAAACTTAAACTCGCTGACTATTCAACTGTCATCTCCGTCATAGCCCTTCTAACAGATCTCTCCAATAAGGCCTCCACTCGACAGTTTCCGGAACTCTCGATTTACGAACGCGTCCAAGCCCTCCTTCGTGCTCCGGAAAACTGGACACTTTCTCTCAAAGAAATTGCCCGAAAAGTCGGTTACCAACAAGACTATCTAACTCGAAAACTCAAAGAAGAAAATGGCCAGGGTCTCATGGAAATCCGCAATGCCATTCGTCTCGAATATGCTACCCAAGCTCTTCAAAGAGGTTTCCCGATCGCAGAAGCAGCACTGGCTTCAGGATTTAACGATCCAAACTACTTCGCTCGTTGGATCCGGTTTCACACGGGTCAAAATCCATCTAGACAGAGATCGAATAAATAGACAAAATTTCTGTTAATTGGAATGTTATTCAATCTGGTTTTTTGGTGCATTGAGGTTGAGCACCTTCCGGAAGAGAAGGTGTGTCACCGACTCCTGCAGGAGGCAAGGTCCCATCCAGTTCCTGGCGCCAATGCGCCACATCACCGCCTGGGCAATAAATATACATCATATGTAAAGGCTCATCGCCGATATTGGTCAATTGGTGAAATTTTGTTGGCGGGAGAAAAACAGCCTGTCCTCCCACAATTTCCTGGTGCTCTGTATCCACACAAATTTCACCCCGCCCTTTGATCACAAAGTAAATTTCCTCTTGCTCCTGATTATGCCAGGGAACTTGCCCTCCATTTGGTTCGAGAACGACATAACCCATTGCGAATCCTTCTGCCGCAATCGGTTGTCCCCCCTGCCCTACCATTCCTCGTGTCATCCGACGTGCCGGAAAAGTTCTTCCTTCAATTTTATCGAGATCTGCAATAATCATATTTTCCCTATCTAAAGTTCTTTGGTCTCCCGGCAAGAGAAATGAACTCTTCACTCTTAGGTTGCAATCAATCCACTTCGCGTCAGCAGTGCATTCAAATCTGGCTCACGTCCCATAAAGCGTTTAAACAAAACCATCGGATCTTCCGAGTTCCCCTTACTCAAAATATGCTCACGAAACTCAGCTCCGACTGAAGCACTAAAA
>JANQKU010000261.1 GCA_028280955.1 Opitutaceae bacterium | reverse complement strand
CCCCTGATCCAGCCAATCCTCAATGACCCGATCTACCTGTGGCGGTTTTTTAATTTCATTCCAGAAACGCTCTAACGCCATCGTCGTGCCTCCGTGCCGCCGACCTCTTAAGGCATACAAACCACTGGCAATGGCTTCATAGGGATTGGCCTGGCCCGATGCCGTGACACGTGCGGCAAAGGCTGAAATGCTCAGTTCGTGATCGGCCCCCAGGATTAAAGTCTGGGTCAACAGCCGTTCAAACTTCTTTCGATTTACTGCACTGTAACTTTCAGTCAAAACCCTGGCAATCGTCTTCCCTTCTTCCTTCAGTCCAGAAGGTAGCATCCGCTTGGTTAAAGTAACCGCCAGAGCATACCCTTTATGCATCACCGACTCAGGACGCAGATCCATGCGCAGAGAATCTTCATGCGCTATGATCGGAATCGAAGCTAGCAATGCATCCAGAGGATGAACTTTTAACATCAAAGGGTTCAAAGCAGTTGATCCGTCAGCAATTTGTTTCACCAATGAGAAATTCAACTCATGAGGTGCATGCTGCCCTGTTACCAAGAAAGCAAAAACATCCTCAAACTCTGCTTCCTCTGCCAATTCCAGAGCGGATATATTACGATAATAAAAAGAACCATCGTAGATGCGCGTAATCTGAGAATCGAGAATCGGTTCTCCCCAACGTAAAGCGCCTCGAACAGCTTTACCGGGGTTCTGTCGGATTTCCTTCTTCTTGAGCAGATTTTCAACATCTTCCCGATAATACCACTTTTTGCGATGACTACCCGGAATCTTTTCCGAACGTATTAATCCCCTGCTTACATAGGCGTAAAGCGTTTCACGCGTGATCCGTAATCGCCGAACGACTTCAGTTGAAGTGACATAAAGAGGGTCTTTCTTCACATTGATTATATAATCAATATTTATTTATAACTGTCAATCTGTTATGCTGCAGAGATGAATCCTAGTTCAACCGAAGCAACCTTCAGTCCTGGCCTCGAAGGCATCATCGCAACAGAAACTCAACTGAGTCAGGTGGACGGGCAAAATGGCCAACTGATTCTAGCCGGTTATCCAGCCGACGATCTGGCTCGCCATGCCTCTTTTGAAGAAGCGGCCTTTTTGTTCTGGCATAGAAAACGACCCACTGAAGAAGCCGATACATCCTTTCGGCAAAGTTGGAGCGCAGCCACAGAAACTGCCTGGGAAAATTGGTTAAAGATTGAACCCTTCTACGACAGATTTTGCGGAAATATCATGGAAAGCGTACGAGTGTATATCGCCAGCCTCCAGGCTGGCGATACGCTTACTCCGGATAAAAATAAATGGATTCAAGACGCTCTTTCCATCACCAGCGCTTTTTCAGTCGGGACAGCTGCAGCCTGGCGCAAAGGGCAAAAGCAAGAGCCGATAGCTCCGGACCCAGAGCTCGATCATGTTTCCAACTTCCTTTATATGCTCCAGGGAGAACGACCCACAGCCAAAGCTGTGGAATCGCTGAAGCGCTATCTTCTGACAGTGATCGATCACGGACTCAACACTTCCACTTTTACCGCTCGAGTCATTGTGGGAACTCGCAGTGACTTTGTTTCTGCCGTGTTGGGAGCCTTCGGCGCTTTGAAAGGCCCACTGCATGGAGGCGCTCCCGGGCCGGTCCTGGAAATGATAAAGGAAATCGGAGTTAAGGAGAATGCAGAGCCCTATCTTCGCCACCTCTTGGAAGACGGAAAGCGTATCATGGGATTCGGACATCGCATCTATCGCGTTAGAGATCCTCGAGCCGATGTATTGGCTGAGGCTCTCCAGACTTTTTACGAATCTTCAAATGTTTCTTCCGAATTCTACGATCTCGCTATGCACGTCGAAACAACCGCTTTACGATTGCTGGCCGAAGCGAAACCCAATCGATCCATCAAAACCAATGTCGAATTCTATACCGCTCTTTTGCTGAACGGGATCGGTATCCCCAGCCAACTCATCACTCCCCTCTTTGCTATTGGCAGAGTTGTCGGCTGGCTGGCCCATATAATGGAACAACTGGAAGATCCCCGCATCATCCGACCGGATTCCCGCTATATCGGCCCTTATCATGAATCCTGGTTGATAAAGACAGATTCTTAGACAGGGTTAATTCTTTTCGAAGCAGACAGTTTTAATCCGCAGATTTGAAATACCATTTGCGCAGATTAAACAGCCCCGATCTGTCGAGGTTAATCCCACCTAAAACTTCCCCAACCAGCCATCACGGAGCTTTAGCGGAGATGACGTAGCAAAATTCTTTGCGACTTGGGGTCTTAGCGTGAGAGACTAACTATACTAGCCGATCAAAATTCTGCGGATAGAATAAGATCCCATCTTTCTTTTGTTTTCTAACGAAAAGCTAATAAGTCCTATTAAAATTTTCACTTGAAGGGCGCCTGAAGAGCGTCGATGATTACACAATTATAGGTAAGGGATTCATTCCCTTCATTTTCTTAAAAAAATCAGAGGTATTTACCTGTTACCCGACAACCCATCATACCCACTTCTATTATGAATCGTTTGACTCGCCCACTCTCTCGTTCACTCAGGCATATTTGCCGATTGACCCTCCCCATTCTTTTCGCAATCGCCATCACAGGCTGCGGAGGAGGTAGCGATGACAGTGGCAGTTCCAGTTCGAACAAAGGACCGAGCACCTCCATGCCCAAATACGACAAGAAAGCGACATATAATGGGCAACCATTGTCCTATTACACTGCTGGATTATCTGATCTCAATCCTCAGCGCCGTATCCAGTCTCTACGGGATGTCTACAAATTCGGAATCAATGGGATACCCGCCCGGGAGCAAATTCAGACCATGGCTCTCGAAGATGAAGATCATACCATACGGATTTATGCTCTCAGTGTTCTCTATAATATGAAGGATCCAAAAATCTCGGATCTCTACGAAGACATTCTCACAAACCCTGAATACAGCGATCAAAATAAAATTTGGGCAGACCTGGCTGATGGAGCTGATGAAATGCTCTCTGAAAAGCGTCTGGAAAAAGTGCTGAAAAAGATTGCCAACCAAAATCAGGAACATGCAGAGCAGCTTCTCAATGTATCCCGCAATGCAAAAGTACGCGTTCCTCTCGCCAACATTCTCCTCAAAAAAGAAGTCAGCGGAAAGACCTTTGCAACATTGATGTCACTCCTTCCCAGTCTGGAATTAGGTGATAGTGAAAAAATAGAATTTATCAGCGATAATATCGAAAAACTGCCGAATAAAAATGCCGCTCTACAGGCTTTCAGCAGCATTGGTGGAGAAGCTGCCCTGGATGCCGTTATTTCCGTCGTCCGGCAGGACAACACGATTCCACTCCAGTATGGACTATCCAGCATAACCGGCCTGGCCAGAGATCCTGAAACTGCAGCAAAAGCCTTGGAAAGCCTGGCAGAAATGACGGCTGAACCCGGTCGACCTGAAAATGATATACAACAATTCTACGCCGGGATGGAACGTGTGCTCGATAATGCTCGTAATACAGCCACTTCACAAGCAGGCAGCTTCGATCAGGCGTCTTATACACAGTTAGCAGACACCTATATCGGCCACCTGAAAGATCTCACGCAAAACACTTCTCCTCAAGTGCGCTCACTCGCTGCCCTCTACCTCATCCAGGGAGCGGGATCCTATAAGTTTAAGGAGAGTATCCATCCTGACAAAGCGCTGCCTTCTGTTTTTAAACTGCTTGAAACCGATGATGAAGAAATCGTTCTGGGGACGATCATGACTCAGTTGCAAAGCCAGATTGCTTCCTTTGTAATTGAAGATAGTTCCCAACTGGAGCGGAGCATCACAAACGCAATATACGCAAGAGATGACAGTGACAAATGGTTCTATGCCGTAGCCGACGGTCTGCTCAAAACAACCGACAGTGGCATGGCTACTACGAAGCTCGATGGGATGTCCATCATCCGACTCATTTCCGATAAAGCAGGTGAGAATCCAGGACATGCAACCAATAACCGTGTTTTCGACTGGCTCCTAACCGTTGGTTGCAATAAGCGAAATAATCAAGTTTTGGGCGATGACATGATAGAGGTTGCTTCCAGGATCGGTAAACTCTCCCTCGATACAGCGATCACCCAACAACAACTCGAAAAATTTTTCAGTGGCTCGGGCATCAATCCGTCCAACCTCACCTTAGCCACACAGGGGCATAATAACGCCGCTATCCAAGCCTTTGCCGAACCAATGGTAATGTCGCGCGATCCCAAATTTACCGGCAAGTCGGCCATCTACGTTTTCAAGGGTATCCTGGATACCAATATCTACTATCTACGGGGAGACAAAGCACAACAAACAGAATATGCAGACTGGGTTCAAACTGTAGCTGACAATGGTCATCCCGCATTACGTATGATAGCTATAAACGGTCTCAATGGTTCCAAGTACATTGCGACACAGGATGCCTATCGAACAGGCTTCGCTCATTTCATGGCAGAGATTGGAAATACTAAGGTTAAAATTATTCCCAATTTCTATGGAGGAAAACCATACTGGGAACCGGCCGAACAATTGGCATACGCCAGTGATGCGATTATCCTGATGAGACCTGAGAATAGAACCCGCCTCTTTGGTCGTATGGATAATCTTTCCGGTCCACATGCTATCGCCTTTTTTGATGCTCGGGGAAAGATTATCGGAGTGACTGCATCGAACGATCCAAACTACCTCAAGGGAATTAGCTTATTTCATCCAACAGCTACCGGAGCCTTACTCATACCTCCGGGAAATCTGAATCTGAGCATCGGTCAAATCCTACCCTTTGAATCGGAATTCATTGCATCCTGGTAGTATTCCTAACACAGACTATCGAAAAGAGCTTCTATCCGCAGATTGGAAATACTATTTACGCAAATTTAACAACCATAGGAATTTTACACGATCTACAGAATTATTCACTAATTGTAGGTTCTCACGCCAAGCCGTTGAGATTTTTATAGGTTAGCTATTTTTTCTATCTGCAGATTAAACAGCTAAAAGAGAAATCATGTAGATCCTGTCTAAAACTTCCCCAACTATCTCAACGGAGCTTTAGCGGATATGGCGTAGCAAAAATCTTCGCTACTTGGGATCTTAGCGTGAGACTAACCATACTAGCCAATCAAAATCTGCGTTAATGGTATTTCAAATCTGCGGATCATAAAAGACAATCTGTTCAAAAAGAAGATCCTCTCTAAAAAGATTCAATAGGTTCAATTGAGAGATTTCTGTTTGCCCCGGACCAGCGGATCACCCAGCATTCCGTCTGTTTTTCGACAGACTCACTATGGCCCGCGAATCCATGCAGATAAAACCGAATATTCTCGTTATCATGTGTGACCAGATGACGGCTTCCTTAACAGGGGCTTACGGTCATCCTGTCGTTCAAACCCCTCATCTGGATAAGCTGGCCGATCAAGGAATTCGTTTCGATGCCGCTTATACCAGCAGCCCTGTTTGCGCACCGGCTCGAGCCTCCATGATGAGCGGCCAGTATGCTTCCAAAATAGGCGCCTATGATAATGGAACCTTGTTCCCAGCCGACATTCCCACT
>JANQKU010000255.1 GCA_028280955.1 Opitutaceae bacterium | reverse complement strand
ACATGACTAGGGCATGAAAGGTACCAGGAGCGATCACATATACCGCTGATAAACAGTGGATTACAACGATGCTATGCGGGTTTTAGTGGCGAGGAGTTGCGTGGAAGGGTATTTCTGATGGCAGGAAATGGGCAGGAAATTTTTTAAATGGATAAATGGACATGAAATATGAAATTTTTCAGTGTTGAAGGTGGCGGATTTAGATCCCCGCATATTCCTTAAAATGGTTATCGAATAGCATCCAGTGGGCTTTCTACGCCCACACCCGGCTTTTTCATAACATGGGTATAGATCTGGGTCGTCTCGACGTATTTGTGTCCTAGGAGGTCCTGTACAGTCCGAATATCTGTTCCATTTTCGAGTAAGTGGGTAGCGAAGCTGTGTCTGAGAACGTGGGTGGTAACGCATTTGGCAAGACCCGCGTCCTTGGATCCCTGCTTTACCGCCCTGGAGTAGTACTGCTCGATGATGTGATGCCTACGCACTATCCCGCTTCTTGGATCAGTCGAAAGGCCTCTTGCTGGAAAGAGCCAAAACCAGATCCACTCTTCACCTGCCTTGGGATACTTTCGTTCGAGAGATTCTGGTAAGGCTACCCCTGGAAGGTTCTTCTCACGATCCTCTTCCCACATCTGCTTTATGGATTCGATATGAGATGCAAGAGGTTCATTCAATGACTTAGGCAATATCGTCTTCCGGTCTTTGCCTCCTTTGCCCATCCGAACGGTGAGCTGCTGTCTCTTAAAATCGATATCTTTGATCCGAAGTTGCTTCACTTCAATTAATCTAATGCCACTGCCGTACTGGAGCTCAGCCATAAGACGATAGATGCCGTCCATCTGACCAAAGAGTTGCTCTACCTCCGAAACCGATAATACCTCCGGTAGACGTCTGTGGACTCTCCCATGCCGATAAGTCAGGGCTTCCGGAAGCTCCAACTTCAGTACTCTACTGAACCAATAGTATACTGCATTCAAAGCCTGCCTTTGAGTCCCTGCGCTTACCTTCTTGTTTACCGCCAAATCATCAAGAAAAGACTCCAGTTCTTCCTGCCCGAAGTGATCTACCTCTTTGCTGCGATGAAACCTTCGACAACGTCTGCACCAGGACCGATAGATCTTCTCTGTATTGTAGGACTTTTTCTCAACTCGGATCTGTCGTACTAGGTGTTGCTCCCAAGGATCGACAGGCTCCTTCAAAACAGGAACGCCTCTTCCTTTTCAGCAGATTTAGCCTCCCTGAAAAACCACTTCAAGGCGGACCTTCACTTTTGATAGGCAAAGTCTGGAGGGCTCTTGTCTTGTTTAGCAGTTTCAAGAAAGCTCTTAGCCGATTGATAGGTGGCCCTTAATTGCTGTTGCTTGCAAAAGCTAAAATACCATCTGAGGGTGACCGCGTAGCTGTGTTTATCTTCTGCTGATAGATCAGCGGCCGTTAGGCGATCAGACCAATCGTACAGCCGAAAGGCCCTATTCATATCTTGGGAGGGACTGGGCTGAACCATGGGAAGAATGAATTCAGACTTACAGTTTACTCAATTGTCACCAAATTTCAAATACATTGCCCCTACATCAATTTATCCGGCGGATTCCGCTCAGAAGTACAGTTGAGCCGTGAATGGGAAACGAATGCTTGATAATTAGATGCTTTCCCTTACCTTTTAATTTATGCGCTGCCGAAGCCATCAGCAGCGTCGCAGTCACTTTTTTTCCACCCTTCAATTGTCGGTCTTAATCAGCACAAAATCCACTGAGTGCCCTGAAGCAGCTCTACCCTCCTCTTCGGGTGGCAGGCTTTTTGGTAAAACCTTCTTACTGCTACGTTGTCAGCATCCGATATGGTGGTGCTCTTTGCGATTGAGGAGAGAGACACACAAACGTCGGTCGATCCAACATTGAACAGATTTACCCAAGATCTAATGGGGTCAAATAATGGAATGAGAGTATCCTCTTTCCAATGGCGGAAGCTTGGACTTACCAAAGAAACCTGAAGGAGCTTTGCGTGTTAAAATGTACTGGAAATCCTTTGTTATACGAACGATTTCTGTTGAGACAGAAATATGAGAAATGGGTATGGCTGTATGAATCAGGAGTTTACGCGAATGAGTTTATTTGGTCAGATACTCTAGAAAGACCCAGCGTATAACAGAATCGAGTTCTTGGATACGATTTGCCTTACCGGCTGAGCTGTTTCCCCTAGCAATTTGTACGAATTAGCCGATTTGTTATACTAGGAGAGTTCGGGATACTGGAAGGCTTGAAATAGGCGCAAGTTGCCATAGCGTATACACTTACAAAACCCCTCTACGGCCCCAAACGATGAATTTCTCGCAAATTATTTCTGCGGTTATACAATAAAAATATGTTAGTTAAAAACACTGTTCTAAGAATGAAAAACGAAATTCTGAATACAGGCCTTAAACTAGCGATGGAGTTTGGAGAGAATTGGTTGCAACCCATTCAAGACAGACTGAGCAAAGAGTATCCTGAGCTGACGAGAAAAGAGTTAAACGAATACAACCAAATCTGTCAGCACGTTATGAAATTCGGCCATACACTCGCAGTTGAGGCAAAGACAGGTAATCGAATAAACAACCCCATCTTCGAAAAGGATAAAAAGGATCAGGAGAAAGCTGAACTTGAATTCAAAAAACGAAGAAATGAATTCCCATCCAAAGTGAGGGAAAAATACGAATGGGTCGATGACGAGAATTTGAGTAAGCTATTCTCGCAAGGCTGCTACTACGCAATGAAATGAAATTAGAACCAGTCGTGCGAGGCAATGTCTGTTACGCTCCGCTCCGCAGCCATCGCCTCCACTCGGCGTTATAGGGGAAAGATTATGAATACGGAAATCGTAGCAGATGGAGCACGGCGACGCTTAGACACAAAAGCGGTGGAGGAGAGAAGAAAAGAACTGAAAGAAGATTTTGAAAAAGAGTATGCGAACGAATTGGAGTCTAGTAATTGGTTCAAAAGAGTCCTGATCAAAAACCGAATCAGAAGAATGATCTACAAGACAATAAACGAAGAGTTTCGACAAAGCCCTCATGTTCTTAACAGGAAGGTGAAACTATAACAAGTTGGTTGGCTAAATCGCGAGTAGCTGACGCTACCCACGATTTGCCACCTCAGCGATATGCGAAGCAAGTAGCATGTATACGATCCAATCCATCATCTCTGACCGAAGCTTAATTCAGAAAGCAGCAGAATTGGAGTTGCCCTGCATTGAGATGCCGCTCGAAAAAGCGATGATCCCTCTTTCTCACGATTATGTGGAAGACAATGGAGTT
This sequence comes from Opitutaceae bacterium, assembly GCA_028280955.1. Lineage (GTDB taxonomy): Bacteria > Verrucomicrobiota > Verrucomicrobiia > Opitutales > Opitutaceae > NORP342. The sequence continues at coordinate 1,682 of JANQKU010000255.1, read as the reverse complement.
CCGTTTCTTCCTCTTACAGATGAGGGAAGTAAAGCAACTGAAGGAAAGTTGAAAGAATTGTGTCTCTTACTTTCGGAAGACTCTAGGCTCGTGTATATCGAAGCTGAAATTTTCGGAGGAGACGGAACACAAGCATGCTGGCTTCTAGAGAATAGAGATGAAGTAGAACCTCCACTCATTGATGATTCCGCCATTAACCATGCGCTCGCATGGATCGGGATTCCGAAAGAAGGAGAGCTAGACGAATTCGATACACTAGGACTTGGCCGTCACCGAAATACCGGCGATTGGCTGAAGGAAGAAGCATATCAAGTCGGTTCTGGAAATCCGGACAAGCCGGATCCCAGACCTTAGCGTTTTCGGTGAGAGAATGAAAAAGCGCCGGGACATTAACATTCCGACAGAAGAGGAATTCGAACGGGCCTCGAAGCACATGGCAGCCCGGATTCGATTAGGTGATAAACTAAAAGAAATGATTAGTTCAGAATGTAGTTCATCGGCTATATATCACGACGTGTATGTTTGGCCTCTTAAAGGTCGTTGCCATGTCGACCTATTCGTAAAAACGAAGGAAGATAAAAAAAGCGAAGAAGCAGAACGTCTAAGGGAGGTCACGAGTCGTTTACTCTCGGAAAACATTCAAGAAAACTATCAAATCACAGTCGACTTAGACTCTCATGAACGCGTCGAAATTGAATTCAATGGAAGTTACTACAATCGATTCCGATAACTCAAAAACAATACAACCGAACAAGGCAGCTCACTTAACTCCGTGGGGTTACACCCCACTTCGTTAGTGGCTTTAGCGAGATGAAAGTGTTTTTTGGCATTTCACTCCTGCTCGCAGTCGTTACTCCTTGTAAAGCTGGAGAGTTGGTATGGGGAGAGTTTGATAGAAAGTCCCCTCGAGTTTCGCTGATGAAAGTAATCATTGATCCCGAGTCATGTAAGGACATGAGAGTTCGCGTCTTCGGTCACTTTGTTCTGAGCGGGAATTCTGGGGGTGACATCTACTTCTCGAAAGAAAGTTTAGAGAATATTGATGTCGGCAACGCAGTCCGATTCAAGGCAGATGGAGTGTTGAAGTTCCTTGAAGAAAAGAAGGCAAATATACGAAGTTCTTCGATCATCTTGGATGGATTTGTCCGGTACCGACCAAAAGTGAAAAATATTGAGGCACGTATTCACATAGACGCCAAGGGAATCGTCTTCATGATTGAGGATCCTGAAGAAGAATCAGAATGAAAATATCTAACAAGCCAGTCAGCCAAATCGCCGGCACCAGAGGTGCCTTCGATTGGCTACTTTGACGTTAGGCGAGTTAAAATATGAGATTACTTGGACGACCAGATAAACCCTTTGAACCTCGGAACAGTATCGAGACAAAAATCTGTGATGTTCTCAAAGTGTTAAGCGGACAGGAGATTCGTTCACCTCAAACCAGAAAAGAGTATAAAGAAAGTCATTGGGACGCCCAGGACAACTCAATCGATCCCGGTTTTGACTACATCATTCAAACATCGAATAAAGAAAAAGAGTATTATCTCAGCGGTCTAGAATTTGGCGTCGACGTAGACGATGACGCCATTGTGAAAATTGATGAAATTGGCGTATGGAACACATAGAAAATAGAAATTCTGACAGGCCTAACAAGTCAGCCTACTCAACTCGTGGAGGCGGTG
>JANQKU010000175.1 GCA_028280955.1 Opitutaceae bacterium | reverse complement strand
CCCCAGGTATCCCCCGTATCTTGCAAGACCTCCAGCCGGACGGATTGCGCCAGAAGATTCTCTCCCCTCGGAAGACCAAAATGGCTCAATCCCGGACGACGTTTGTTCACCTTGGCAATCGAAGGATTCCAGTCATCCGAGTGGAGAACGTCTCCCTCGGCCAAGGAAAATGCCCGGTACCCGAGCGGAGGCAATGAAATCGTGGCATTGAGCTTTCCCCATTCCATTCCCATCGGTCCAAACGAAGTTTCGGAATTAGCCCATTGGATCGGATGCCGTTTCCCGCCTGCCTCTTGCAAATGAGTGATCGGCGCCTCCCCGGTCGGGGCCACAAACGTATCAAAAGCGACATGGGCCTCCCGCTTCCAGGGCAATGGATTGAATAGAACCAACACCCCCTGGGCAGCCCAGCTTGTATCGATCTGTCGCGACACCGTGTGTAGGGATCGATCCATCGAAGCCTCTGCAATATGGCTGGTATGTCCAAACTGATTAAAAATACTGGTATCCGCTGACTGGATGCACGTGCCACCGAGAATGTCGTGAAACTGATTAAAAAGCAGACTCCTCCATGCCGGGAGATGATCCTCCCAAAAAGTGGAATGACGGGGCAAGCCGGCCAATCGAGCCATCGACTCCAGAGACTCTGCCAACAGAAGTTGTCGTTCAGCCTGGCGAACCGCTCGCTTGATCCTTCCATGGGCAGCGTAGCAGCCCACATTAATGTACTGAAGACCCTCCCGATGAACCGGAACCCGGGGAAAACCCTCATCCTTTTTCACCGCTTTAAAAAACTCACCCAAGGTAGAAAACCGTAGCTCGGGCAAGTCAGGATCCTGCTGTAACTGGCGGATTCGATCCAGCTGCCGACGCGTGGGGCCACCGCCATGATTCCCCACACCTAGAAAAAAAGCTACATGATTGATCCCGAGCGTGAAGTTCTCTTTCGCCTGCCGGCGAAGTTCCTCTTCCATGGAATCAACTGTCGCTCCCGGGCTCTGCCCATAATTTCCCTGTATGCGCCAGCAGAGAACTCGGGCCCCATCCGGAGATTCCCACCAGAAAAGAGGTGGATAAGGACGACCTTGTGGATCGCGGGGTGGTCGCATGAAAACATAATGATCAAAGCCCGACTGTTTTAAAATCTGCGGCAGATTGCCCGCATGCCCAAAGGTATCGACATTGTAGCCGATGGTGACGTCCACTCCGAGGTGATCCTTAAACCAGCGCTTACCATACAAGGATTGGCGAACGAAACTTTCGCCCAGGGGCAAATTGCAGTCCGGTTGCACCTCCCATCCATTGACCACCTCCCATCGACCCTCACGAACAAGATCCTGCACTCCGCGGAACAAACCGGGATCGGATTCCTCTATCCACCGGTAAACGGCAGAGGAAGATCGGGTAAATCGCATATCCGGCTCTTTCTCCAAAAAGCGCACCGCGCTTCTGATCGTGGTCAAAGCTTCGGAGTACCCGTCACGCCGTGGCCAGATCCAAACCGGATCCAAATGAGCCTGGCAAATGAGATGAAGGATTTTATTTTGTTTCATTTTGGATGCGGTGTGCCCGGATTCTCTGGCAAACCCTTCGAGAAGGCAATTCCTCTATTGTCATAGTGGGATTTTGGAGAATAATGCAATCCATATCCATCGACTGTTCCATTTTGTCTCGGAATTATAATGAAACAAAAACCCAACATTCTCCTGATTCTCACGGACCAGCAGGCGACCCACACACTTTCCACCTATGGCGCCCCGGTAGCACGGTCTCCCCAAATTGATCAACTGGCTGCAGACGGTGTGCGCTTTGATCGGGCCTACACACCCTGTGCCCTCTGCACCCCCGCCCGGGCAAGTTTGCTGACAGGACTTTATCCACATAACCATGGAGCCCTTTACAACACTGGTGTCTACTTGAGATTTGATGAACAACAGACCGGAGAAGGATTGACTGCCTATCCGCCCCTCTTGAAACAAGCCGGTTATCGCACTGGTTATGCCGGCAAATGGCATGCCGGCATCGCTCACAAAGCTGAAGATGTCGGTTTTGAAGGATTCAGCCTTCCTGACTACGGATCTATCCGGACGGAAACCGGCTATCTTCAGCACTTAAAAGAGATCGGGCAGGCCGAACCGAAACGGCATATTGAATTCGTGGCCGAAGGAGGTCCGGTCGAACAGAGCGGTGGCAATATCAGTGGATGGATCACCGGCACAGTGGAATCATCTCCCTGTCACTATATAGCGGATTGTGCGCTTGAGCAGTTGGAAACCTACAGTACCGGAGAAGAGCCCTGGTTTCTGGCCGTTAATTTTTGGGAACCACACGCCCCTTACCTTCCCTCGGAAGATTATAAGGATCGTTATGATCCGAAAACCATCCGAGAATGGGCCAGCTTCCGGGATAACCTGACAAACCGGCCAGCCCTTCACCGCATCCTGCGGGATTCCATCTTTCCCGGAGCCCGCGATGCCTCGTGGGAAAACTGGGCTCTGGCCATCAGCCGTTACTATGCCCAGGCCGCCATGGTTGATTTCCAGGTGGGACGAATTCTGGATTCTCTCAAGGAACATAACCTCTACGAAGATTGCCTCATCATCTTTGCCTCGGATCACGGCGAATCGATTGGAGTTCACGGAGGCGCCTTTGATAAGGGAGGAATGGCCTACGAAGAGATTTATCGCATTCCCATGATCGTAAAACAACCGGGCAACCAACAGGCCGGAGAATCCCGTCAATCCCTGGTCAGTCTTTTTGATCTGGCTCCGACTTTTTGCCAATGCGCGGACACATCCATGGACAATATCGATGCTCGCAGTCTCTGGTCTGTGCTGGAAAACGGAGATTCCCCAGGACGGGATTTCCTCCTGAGCGAGGATCACGGTCACCGGGTTCCCTTTGGCCAAAGGATTCTCTGGGGAACCCGCTACAAATACGTCTGGAATCTTTCCGACACGGATGAACTCTACGATCTGGAGGACGATCCTGCGGAACTGGAAAACCGAATCAATGATCCGGCTCTGTCAACTGTTCGCCGTGAATTCAGAAATCAATTACACAAAGAAGTTTCCACCAACGGCGACCGCTTAGGCCCGCAAGTCAAACAAATGCTTCAGGAAGCATAACGCCAAACCATCTCAACCCTTAATCCTTTCATCCATAGGTGAAATCACAACCGAATCTACTCTTTCTCTTTCCCGATCAATGGCGATGGGACTGGATCGGAGCGCTGGACAAAATCCCGGTCAGGACATCCAACATCGACCGCCTCACCAGAGAAGGCTTACTCTTCGAGCAGGCCCGGGTAAACTGTCCTCTCTGCGCACCCAGTCGTGCCGGTCTGGCCACTGGCCGTCGCTTTCACCGCGCTGGTGTTCTGGACAATAACGATGAACTGGACCCCAGCTTACCCAATCTATTCCAACAGTTGAAGCAGCAAGGCTACCAGGTCATGACAACCGGCAAAAGCGATCTACACACCGCCAGTGAATGTTTCGACCCCTCCGGCTGGCACCCTTACCTGGAAAAACTCGGCTTCACCGCTGCCGTGGACTATGCCGGAAAATGGCGAGGCATCAAACTACTGGAAAAAGGAACCCCGGATGCCTATGGTAGCTATCTGCAGGAACATGACCTCGTGACGAATTATCGGGAAGATATGATCGCCCGGGACAAACAATGTAAAGACCGCCAGCAGGAAAGGATCGCAACAGCTCCCTCACCGCTTCCCACGGAAGCATCCATCGATGCCTATTGTGGCCAGAAAAGCATCGAACTACTGAATACAGCCTCCAAAGATAAACCCTGGTTTCTCTGGGTTAATTTTCCCGGACCACATGAACCCTTTGATCCACCACTGCCATACCAGCAGCATTACCAGGATGTGGATTTCTCTCAGCCCAATCAGCCTTCCTCAGAGAAAAAGGAAGACCATCAGAGCATTCGGCAAAACTACGCAGCCACGATCGAGTTGATCGACGATTATGTCGGCCAACTGCTGCATACCATTGAAGAACGCGGAGAAAGAGAGAATACCTATATCATTTTTGCTTCCGACCATGGAGAAATGCTGGGCGATCACGGGAAATGGTATAAGCAGGTTCCCTACGAAGCATCGGTCCATGTTCCCATGATTTTGGCCGGTCCCGGTATCCCCAAAAATCAGCGACGGACCGCTCCGGTGGAACTGATTGATCTCAATCCGACCCTGCTTGACTGGGCCGGATTAGCCCCACTGCCCGACTCCGATGGCAAGTCACTCCTTCCACTGATCAATGACTCCGAGCAGACCCATCGAGATGTCACCATAAGCGCACATGCCGACTGGCGCATGATCTTTGATGGAAGATACAAGTTGTGCGAATGGAAGGACGGAACCATCCGACTCTGGGATCTCACCGAAGATCCCAACGAAACCGTTTCCTGCGCAAATAACCCGGACGTGCAGACCCGCCTTTTAGAACGCCTGCCAGCAGAAAGCCCCTGGTTTCCCGAAGAGCATGGGTTCCGCCCAGTGTAAACAAATTGATCGGGAGTTTTCTTTTTTTACACAGTCAATAACTGTAACCTCTTCCATTGACAGGAAGAGCTGCTTTTGACTAACTAATTCTTACCCAGAGGATGGAATGAAAAGTGAGAGAACAAAAATTACCAAACCAAGTTATTATAGCTTCTTCATTTATCTTTTTATGTCTGCAAAGAGACATGATTTTGATTCATGATAGACAGGAAATTTAATAGACATACCATTTAACCAAGTAAATCCTTTTCTCTTTATCAGTCAAAAAATTATTTAGTTTTGTTATTAATTCATATATACGAATTGTTCATCAAATAATGATTTTCCCTACGACTAAGATTCTGGAGTCACCCCGCTGTCGTCTTCGATACATTTCGAAGGAAGACATACCCCACATTTTCAAGGCGGCACAGTATCCAGGATTCACAGACGGCATGCTCTGGGGGCCACCTGCGTCTGAAGACGAGTTGATCAAACCTTACGAGAATAACGTGAAAGCATGGAATGACGATTTAGCCTATTGCTTCACGATCGAAGCTAAGGAGACAGTAGAGTTCATCGGACGCATCTCTATACGAAAGAAGGAAGAAAAAGACCTATGGGATCTGGGATTTTGGACGCATCCTGAGCAACAGAAAAAGGGATACATGTCAGAAGCCGTTCAAGCGATTATTGGATTCGGCTTTCGAGAGCTTCAAGCGTCTAGGATCGTGGCCTGCCATGCTCTATGGAATAAGCAGAGCGAGAAAGTGCTAAAAAAGAATGGGATGACCTTTATAGAACACATCCCCGAAGGATTCAAAAAGAACGGAAAATGGATTGAAGAAAACCTTCTAGGAATAACCTTCAATGAATGGAAAACAAATCGAGCTGAACAAGTCAGCTCTCACAACTCCGGGGGCTGCGCCCCCTCCACGTGAGGCCTTGGCGTTAGGCGGATCAACATGGTTTTCCCAAACACATACTCAGACCTTCCAAACTACGCCGCGATCCTTTGGGACAATGACGGTGTGCTGGTCGACACCGAGCGCTGGTACTTGCAGGCCACGCGAGAGGTCTTCGCCGAAGTGGGGATCGATCTAACCGGGGAACACTATTTTGAGTACTTTCTGTCGCACTCCAAGGGCACCTCAAGATTTGGTTCAGCGCATGGATTAAACGAAACAGAAATAGCGACGATACAAGACGCCCGGAACGAGCGCTACCGGCAATTACTCGAGCAGGAGGGAATCACAATTGCCGGAGTTCGCGAGACGCTCGAGATTCTGCGTCCTCACTTCGTGATGGGAATCGTGACAAGTTCGCGTCGCCAGCACTTCGAGACAATACACCGTCGAACGGGGTTGCTCGATCTGTTTGATTTTGCGATCACGCGTGAAGACTACCCACGTAGCAAGCCAGCTCCTGACCCGTATCTCGCCGCAGTCGCTCGCAGTGGGTTTACTGCTGGTAGATGCCTGGCCATTGAAGACGCTCCACGTGGGCATATCGCAGCTCAGTCTGCTTCGCTCGATTGCTTGGTCATTCCAACCGAACTTACTCAACAAGCACGGTTTTCCGGCGCAAAACGAGTTCTCAATCGAATTACCGACGTGGCGACCCTACTGCTCGATGCGAGCTCAGACTCCTAACCATTCTATGGATACAATTCGTTACAGTCGCTCCGCTCCCTTCACTCTTGTATCATAGAGACGCTAATCCAAAATATCGATGCTATGATTTATCTAGTCCGACAGGGTCAAACAGACTGGAATTTGTTCAAAAAATTCAACGGTATTACCGAAACTGAGTTGAATCAAACAGGAATTGAGCAAGCTAAATTACAGGCTGAAAATCTTGCAAATGTTATTTTTGATACATGTTATTGTAGCTCTCAAAAACGAGCACACCAAACTTGTGAAATAATCTACAAAGGAAAGATTATTCACGATGCCAGGCTCGTCGAAATAGATTGTGGTGAGTTTGAAAGCACAGAGGAAACCACAGAATCAATGAAATTATTTTGGAAAGCGATCCAAAGCGGCGACAAGGGCACAGAAAGTTTCAAAGAATTTATAGAAAGAAACTGCGATTTTTGTGATATGATTATGAAAGACTATAGATGGAAAAATGTCTTAATCGTTACTCACAGCGCTAACGCCAGGATAATAAACTACTATTTTAACGGCAAACCCCATGGCTATGATTTTCATAAGAGTGTTATTAAAAACGGAGGCCTACTTACATTTGAAAACTGAGGAATCAAAATAAACGAACTATTCGAGCGAGGTAACCCAGATAATCCGCACAAACCGCGGCTATCCGTTCACCTCCTCTTAACGTTAGTTACCAAGAATATGAAACTACTCTCAACGATCGCCATTGCGTATTTCATTTTCAGCACAAGCGCAACAAGCAGCGAAGAAGAAAATCCAGCAGAAAACGAACATTCTCTGTATGAGTACTCCCTACCAGCCAACACTGACGATGGTTGGAAGCCCGTGCATCTATCGGAAGTCGGGTTAAACTCCGAGGCCATCTCCGAAATGATCAATCGGATACGCGACGAAACGTATCAAAACATTCATAGCGTTTTGATCGTAAGAGATGGAAAACTGGCGCTTGAGGAATACTTTCCCGGCACCAACCGTCGCGACCAAATGATTGAGTACAATCGCAATACGTTGCACGAGACGCATTCAGTTACCAAGAGCGTCAATTCTATCCTTATCGGAATAGCCATTGATCAAGGACTCATCAGCAATGTAGATGCCAAGGTTCTCGATTTCTTTCCGGAGTACAAAGACCTCATTTCCGATCCGCAAAAGATGCAAATTCGGCTAAAGGACCTCTTGGTTATGCGATCTGGGCTGAAATGGGACGAGTCTACTTATCCGTATACTGATTCCCGCAATGATCATGCGGAGATGAATCGATCATCCGATCAGGTCCAATTTACGCTAAGTCGACCTTTGATTGGAGAACCAGGGAATACTTTCAAATACAACAGTGGTATCTCTATCGTAATTGGCGATATATTGCGCAAGGCGTCTTCGCTTCATGCGGATGACTTCGCCAAAGAGCACTTATTCGGACCACTCGGCATCTTTGACTATAGTTGGTACCGCTATCCAAGTGGAACGGTTCAAACGGGAGGGGGTTTGAAGTTACGTCCTCGCGACATGGCCAAAATAGGAAAACTATTCTTAAACGAAGGCCGTTGGGGAGAAAATCAAATCGTATCTAAACATTGGATCAAACAGTCAATGCAATACCAGAGAGAATGGAAAATGAAGTACCCCCGAGCCACTGGGTACGGCTACCAATGGTGGCTTAACAATGCGATCGAAGCCGGCAAGATTATTAATATCGTGAGCGCGAATGGGCGAGGCGGACAATACATCTTCATCATGCCCAGCCTGCAGATGGTAGCCGTATTCACAGGGTGGAACGACAATCGATATCAAAACATCCCCAAGGATCTACTAGAACGCTATATTATTCACGCAGCGTTAGCGAAATGAGGCAGATCAATTCTGCCAAGTTAAGAAAGGAGTATTCAGAGTTCAAAAAAATGCTCTATGAGTATTGGATCCGTTCTTCGAAAGGTTCGGAAGAAAAAGTATAAAATTAGTGACTAACAAAGCGTGTGAGGCAATGTTTGTTACGCTCCGCTTCACAGCCTTCGCCCCACTCGAAATTAGATCATAAAATCGAAAGCTTCAATTCTTGCCAATCTGTTGTCCTCTCTTACCTAATACCAATTTTCTGTCATGCCTTACATTCCCGGTCTTCGCAGCGCCTACATTAAAACTGGCCGCCTTGTCTATTTTGGTCGAATGCTGGATAAGATTCGATTACACGCAACAGGAGAACTTCCTGGAGACTATGTGATAAACCTAGGCGACGGACAGTTCTACACCCTCGACGGTCGCTGCTGCCGGTTTCTTGGGGTGCCCTACGTGGATATCCGCGAACGCACTCTTGCCGGCGGCACAGACGAAGAGATTCTTGCTTGGACTCACGCAAATGGAACTCCCCGCACCAACGAGGAATGTCATGTATGGAATCGTTTTATTCTCAAACTCGGTTGGCGCGACGAACGTTCCACGGTCCTGACCGAACGAATCCGCGATGAAGCTTTTCGTGGCAAAACGATCGAAACACTCGTCGACCATATAGAGTACGATGAAGGACGCGATCCTGTAGCAGATCGCGCGTGGGAAGACATTTGATAATCACTGCCGTCCAAATCTCGCTGGGGAAGGGTAAAGAGTCATTCCTTGAGTTATGCGCTTAACTGAACAAGCAACCTCTTAACCAAAGATACTACTGATCACCCAAATTTTGGGACCACTTAAAACAGTTCAGACCACCCTTCTCAATTAACCCTCTTCCATTGACATAAAGAACTTTTTTTGACCACATAACTCTTACTGAGAAGATGGAATGAAAAGTGAGGGAACAAACATTACCAAACCAAGCTACCATAGCTTCTCTATTTATTTTTCTATGTCTGCAAAGATGCATGATTTTAATTCATGATAGGCAGGAAATTTAGTAGACATACCATTTAACCAAAAAAATCCTTTTCTCTTTATCAATCAAAAGGCTATGAATTCAAGTAGAAGTTTTAAAGGTTATTTAGTTCTGTTATTGCTACCTTTTATCTTAAAGGTCAAAGCCGATACAAAAGAAAATATTTTATCCGAAGTTTTGCATTTTAGAAATCTCGGTGCTCTGGAAAAGTCAAGAAATCGACTGAATGACCTGTTGGTATTTAATGAAAAATCCATTGTTACAGCTCAAAAAATTCACACATATGCTTCGAATCAGGCTTTGCGTGGAGACTATCGATTGGCTTTCAAAAATTTCAATATTGCATTAGACATACTTGACCCAAATCCTCTCACACAACACTTCATAGATCGAATAGCCCAAGATCAAAAAGACTTACTGGGACAGCAATCTGCGATTTTTTTGAATCTAGAAACTGGCAAACTATCTTCAAAAAATGAAATACCTATTGGAGATGGCACCGAAAAACAAGCAATTGAAGCAGAGGTGTCAAAGTCCAAAACTCTTGAATTGGATACATCGTCACAAATTAGCAGTTCCTTTTTCTTGGCACAGCTACCAATACTTCACAAGTTAAATAGAATAAAAGCTTCTATTGATTTTGCAGGCACTCCTTTAAGTGAAGCTCTCGATACATTGGGTACGTTGTCAAAGCAGCTAGACCACACCGAAACGGGCTCTCTAGGAATTAAGTTTATATTATTTGATCCTGATGGATTGAACCCAAGAATTGATTCTACATTTGGGAATTATCCATTGAGTAGAATTCTCGATTCGATTGCTACTGGCACTGGATTCGAATACGATATTAAGAATGAGTCCATCGTATTTCGACCAAAAAATATGGTTCCAAATGAAAATGATTCGACTTCAGGTGCGAGTATTCCAGAACTTGAAAAATTCTATCAACTAGCTCGAAACTCTAAAAATAAAAAAATTCGATATACTAATATGGTAAAATATATTGAGTTAATGAATCAAAATTCCACAGTTTCGGAAAAGCAAATTCCACTTCTGATAATTAATGCGTGTAATACAATTCCAGAATCTGAGAAAAGCCGTTCGTACTTTAAGCTACTATATTTATATAAGTTTTTGAACAACGAATTGGTGAAGAGCAAACTAGGGCATATCAAGGAGATGAAATTAGATTTTAAATCTTATTTATCTACTTTTCTAGGCGTCGTGTCTGAATACCAAACTCACGATAAATCAGTTAGGACAACCAGACATGCTAAGACTCCTTTTACCGTTGAGGTGATTAATATTTCTATTAGTATTGAGAATGGAAAAAGAAATTATGAATTCGAATGGAAGGATCAGTTTAGAGGTGATACATTCACCGAGATCGTAGCGAATGATTTGATAAGGCAGATGATTGCTGACTTAGACGAAACCGATCGAATCGAGATCTTAAAAGGGGATCTGGATATTGAATATAAAGTATTAATGTTGGATTACCTTTCAGACAATGCTTTAAATGAATTCAGAAAAAGTCAAAAGTCTCTCGTGCTAAATGAAGCAATTCAAAATTTAGTTTTGGAGCGTATAGAATTAGAAGATATTTTAGCTGTTGGTAGCGATAATCTATCCGAATTTAAATATTCTAATGACTTCTCAACTTCTCAGTTGGGAAATCTCATAATTGATATGGATCGTACTGAATCTGAAGACACTTTTTTTTGGGTTATAGAAGATATTTTTAAATGGTTAGATTTGAATGACTTATTAAGAATTGCACTATATGCAAAAGACCATCGTTATAGATACATTGCGACGGAAAGAATAGCCGAATCTGAAATCAACAATAAATATTATTTGAGTGAAATAGCATTGAAAACTACTGTTGAACAAATAGCTCTACTAGCTATTGATGAACACTTGGATAGCTCAGTACTGGAAGAGTTATCTCAATATTCTAAATTCAAAAAAGTCAGAAAAGCAGCAAACAGAGAAATACGTTTCAGGGAAAAGCACTTTAAATAGACTATAGGATATAATGAAAGAGTCATTCCTTGAATTGTGCGCTCTAATTTAATCAACCGTTTTTTGCCAAGAATGCTGTTCATTCAAATTCCTGAGGGTGGCGTCGTTTCAATACAGGGACGGCATAACTGCAACCAGTCACTCTTCATCCAGCAGAGTGACCCATTTCAGGCAATTGGAACTCATCACCTGTTTTTTCAATCCATTCTTGCAGTTGTGCTTGCAGCTGATGCTGCCGCGCATGACTCATCCGGTAAAAGGCTCGATTGTTGAATTCGTAAGGGTCAGCATTCAGGTCAAAAAGAACCCAGGGCTGATACTCGAAGCAGGCGTATTTCCATCCATCTGCCGTTACGATGCCTCTCCATGGCCGATCAATACACCGACCGTATCGGGATGGCTTACAATATTGCAGGTAGGCACTCTCTGGTGGTGGCGGAGCCTCCTGATCCGTCCAGCCAATATGCGGCGCATAATTGAACCCTGCCATTTCAGCGGGCGGTTCTATTCCACATAAGCCAAGGGAAGTGGCCGCGATATCGACATGATTGATCGGATGGTTCAAGACCTGGGGTTTGACCAGTCCGTCGGAACCGTAGAAGGGAATCCCGCCACCCACGACAAAGGGAATGTTCAAAGATTCCTGATAGACGCTGGTCTTTCGCATCTGTCCATGAGATCCCATCATATCTCCATGATCTGAGAAAAAGAGAATGATGGTGTTTTCATAAAGCCCGAGCCGATCCAGCGCTTCACGCAACCGGCCAAGGTTATGATCAAGGTTTTCAATCATTGCGTAATAACCGGCCAATTCCCTGGCAGCCTGCTCCCGAATACCTTCATCAGGAGGTACGTTGGGACGCAATTGGATGGACCCCGGCGTATGCCTTTCCATCCATTCCGCCGGAGCGATGAAAGGATTATGGGGAGGCATCACGGAAAGAGCCGCAAAAAACGGATCCGGATCGGCCAAGTCTATTCCCTCCTTCCCCCGAACAGCCTGTCCCTCGGTTGATTTCCCTTCAAGATAATCAATCAATAAGTTGGTGATCCCATCAGTTTCATAGCCATCCAGGCGAAAACGCTCCACTTCATTTCCCGATTGATCATGCCCATGCAACCAGCAATCGAATCCGGAGAGATTGTTTTCATAACCCATCCAATAGTTGAACCCACCCCGGCGTTCACGCGGGACCGTATGAAAAGCAGGCCGCCCCGTCTGTTCCTTGAACCCATCGACGTGCCACTTGCCAAACCAGGCGGTGTCATAACCGGCATGGTTAAAGGCGTCCGCAACGGTCGGCATTCCATCGGGCATCGGATCCTGATGACCCGGAATACAGTGGTGAGGATAGCGACTCGTTAAAAGAGATCCCCGAAAAGGACAGCAGAGTGGCGTTCCCGCCACAGCATTCCGAAACACTGTGCCTTCGGTGGCCATTCGGTCCAGATGGGGTGTGTGCAGATTGGGATCTCCGGCGTACCCAGTCGCACATCCACGATGCTGGTCGCCAAATACCCAGATAATATTGGGTCGCCGTGGCATCGACGGCTCGGACTTCGCGGCACTTTTTGTCATTTATAGATTCTTTCTTTTCTCCAGATTTCCAGCATGCGTTCGCATCTTTCCCAAGACAACCCCGTATAAACGCAATTGCTGGTTCTAATCAGCATCTAAGAGGTTGTCTTGGCCGCGGATGACCTGGATATGGTCCGGTTGAACCCTGAAAGAACCAGTTTCTCATAGGGATGCTGATGGGATTGCTCCACCTGATCTTCGCCTGAATGCAATTGTGCCAGCACGGTCTTGCGGATTCCCGACGATGTGTTCGGCCCGGAACCATGCAGTGTAAAGTAGTGAAAAAACACGACATCTCCCCGTGCACACTCGACCGGTACAGCATCCTCCAAAGGATAGTTTTTCAGCTCCTCGCTCTCATTTCTCCCATCGGAGTTTGCCATACGTCCAAGCCGGTGGCTTCCCGGATATACCCGGAGGCAACCCATTTCATCCGTGGCATGGGAAACATGCACGATTCCGGCAATCATGGTATCCTTCTTCGTCGGGAAGTAGGACCAGTCTTGATGCATCGGAAAAGGAGAACCTCTTTCCGAGGGTTTTTGGAAGAGCTTGGAATGGTGGAGAATCACATCTTCTCCGAGAATCTCCCTTGCCACGCTGAGAAACCCGGGATGCAGCCAGGCGCGCAGCCACGCTGCGGAAAATTTCTGCACATTGTGCGTATGGTAAATCTCAGTCTCCTGGCCTTCATCGATCTTGTCCACTGCACTGCCCTTCCAGCGGGCATTAATCTCTTCGCCGCTATTCTTCAGCTGCTCCACTATCGAATCAAAGGCCTGCTCTAATTCGTCGATTTCGGACTTTGCATAAACCTGCTTGGCATGGTAGAATCCATTTTTCTGAAATTGCTGAGCAATTGATTTTTCCGTCGGCATAGTGCTATATCCTCTTGTTTATCTATATGATTATCAAAATTCGTGAACCTATCGATAGTGTAACCTCTCTCCAATGCCTAGGCTATGACTGCTTCGGCCAGTTATTTGATTATTTCGGCCAATGATTCCATTCCGTGATCCATTTGAATGGCAGGAAAGCTACGGCCGCTATCTGCTCAACATCCGGACAGGTGGGTATTGTACCTTCGATTATCAGGCAACCAACGGTCTGCACTCCCACGACTTTTACGAGGTCTGTTTAATAACAGAAGGAAAGGGACAGTATTCCTATGACGGAAGCGATCATGACCTAGCTGCAGGTGACGTGATCCTGGCGCTGCCCAATACTCCGCATGAGATATACTCGTGGAAAACCCGAGATCTTCAGCTGGTATTTTTTGCCTTTGATATCCATGCCGGGCCGATGGAAACAATTTCCGGTGAAAAAGAGATCCTCATTTCAAATATTATACATTCGGCACAGATCCATTCCCATAATCATCGCCGGCTTCTTGGCTATCTGCAGATCCTGGGCAGGGATCTTGAGTCAAACTGGACTTTGGAACGCACACTCGCTTCGTTTTTCGCCGAGTTGCTGAACACCCTGGCTCCACACTCTAGCGGAGAACGCGGCAGCGATGAAAAAAACTATGTCGCACGGGCCATTGACTACATCGACATGAACATCCGCAAACCGGTTTCCGTACAAGATATTGCCCGGGCAGTCGGACTATCCGAAAGATCTCTACGCCGCTATTTTTCACATATTCTCAAGAAAACCATTGTTGAAGTGATCCGGGAAAGAAAACTGAACCGGGCGGCAACCTTACTGCTAATGAATTTCGATGTCAGCTCAGTGAGTCGGTCCATGGCGCTGGAGCCGTCCCACTTCAGCCGGATTTTTAAAACACAATTTGGGGTCAGCCCGAGAAATTACCAAAAAGCATACCAAGGAAAATCCACTCAATCAAAACGAACTGTTCACCAACTCCCCCGCGATTGACAGAATCAGAGCATTGTGATGAGATTCGACATCTCCAGGATGGAATCAAAATCAAATATAAATATTGTTCATCACTCTACTCCATCTAATGATGCAGTAGATGCCGTTGTGAAGATTATTGAATCACTGGGAAGGGATTGGTTCTCCGATGGTGTTTCCGGTGAAACAAGACGTGATTTGAGTTTGCAACATCTCTTAACTGCCGAAGAAGGTGGTAAAATCGTATCATTCCTGACCTTCACAAGCGTGGAAGGCGACATTCGTATTGGAATGATAGCTACGCAGAATGATTTACGAAACAGAGGTTACGGAAAAAGCCTGATTAAGAAACTGAAAGAGCTCGCGATAAGCATGGGATATAATCGCATCACATGTTTAACTGTTCCAGAAAATTCAAACCCCAATTACGCCTCTACATTGACATTCTATGAACGATGTGGATTCAAAGTAACAAAAAGATTGACCGAAATATGGCAAAGCGGAGCGCTCGAACTTTCGTGTGACCTAATTGTTCCATAAAATGAAAAACCAAACAATGATAGCTATCTTTAAGCACCTAATGATTGCAGTAGTTTCCGCTGCTATTGCTATCACTTCTTGGGAAGTGCTGAATAGATCAAACTCTACCCTTCAGCTGGAAGCAGGAACAAATAGAGAAGAGCTCGAGATGATCAATCAACGTCTTGGGAAAATCGAAAAGTCTTTAGCTGACCTTCTTACGAAATCCGCCAACATATCTTCAATCTCTCAAGCCCAAACTCCTTCAAAACAAGAAGGCCAGGACAGTTCAAAATCGATACAGAAATCAAACGCAAAGAAACAAGAAGAACTTGCCATCGCCATAAAGGAGAGAGAGCTTCTTCTAAGCCGACATGAAACCATGCTTGATCAAGCACTCCAGGATTTCGACAAAGCGCAAATCCTTTACGAGGAAGGCAAAATTCCTATCGAAAAGCTAGAGGCACTGAAACGACACCTTGAGGGGTTGGAGTTCGCGGTTGAACACACAAAACTGGAAAGTAATAAACGAATTTTAGAGCTTCAACAGTGATTGTCCCGTTCTTCTATTGACTTAATTCAAATTGCTTTTGCCGTCGTTTGACTCATGCAAATTCCCGAGGATGACGCCGTTTCAACTCAGGAACAGCATCTCCACGGCCTGTCGTCTCGAGTCTTTCCACAAAGTCCTTCAAATGACCACGGGCATGAAAAGGTCCACCTTCCTGCATAACCGTCCACAAAGGATCTACTCCCGTATCCGAATTGGCCATCATGGCATCGTGCCACTCACTGAGATAACGAAGCGCACGATTACAGAGTTCGGGATTCGTCTCCGCCAGATTATCCTGCTCATGTGGATCCGTCTTTAGATTAAAGAGCATTTCCTTTGGAAAAAGATGATACCCATCGTGGTAGGTTCGGATGTAGATATAATCCTCAAAACGAACGGCTCGTTGGCAGACATGAGCACATTGGCTTAGAACGAGGAACTCCCGACCGGTATCTTCCCCGCTCTGTAAGGTTGATAGATAACTGGAGCCATCCCAGGAAGCAGGCGCCTCAATTTGCAGCCACTCCGCCAGGGTGGGTGCAAGATCGATCTGGTAATGGAGCCCATCGTCAACCTGCCCGGGAGTCACGCCGGGTCCTGTCACAATCATGGGGATACGGCAGGTAATCCCATCCGCCGTTCCATGTTCTCCGTAGAGGCCGAGCTCTCCCTGATTCTCCCCGTGATCAGCGGTAATGATGATTACCGTTTCTTCATACACACCGGCATCTTTAAGCTGCTGAACGATCTGCCCGACATGATCGTCGACATAGCGTATCGCAGTATCATAACCATTGATCCAGTCCCTGAGATCTTCCATGGTTTTCAACTCACCGAGTTCCCTCGGGTAAAAACAATTGATAGCATCAGTAAACATTCCCAGTTCACGGGAGCCATGAGGACCGGGATGCTGCTGGTGTTTTGCCAGGACCTCCTGGGTCAACCAACCCGGAATCGGATCATCTTCAAAGGGACAGGGATAATCCTTCGGAACACGGTAAGGTGTATGAACATCCCAGTAGTTAATATGTAGATACCAATCATCCTTAGCGGCATTTGCCTTGAGCCAGTTTTCCACAAGCGGCTGAACCTCTTCTGCGGATTCGATACCGCCCTTCCCCGTATTATGGACCTCATTAAAGCCGGCCAGGAATTGTCGGGCAGCATGCCGATGCCCGAAGGGGCTGATCTGCGCCACATGAAGATTGCCCGCTTCATTCAAACGAGTGGCCAGCGCATCGGCTTCGATCCGATCCCGGAACCCGCGCTCAGGCCCCTGAATAAAAGGATCCGCAGCCGTCCCG
>JANQKU010000160.1 GCA_028280955.1 Opitutaceae bacterium | reverse complement strand
AATTTGTTAATGTTTTTGTTTCCGAAAACCGTTGGGACACACTTTGCCCAGTGGGCGCTACAGGCTGTTGCAGTGCGTTGATTTACTGGAATCCCCGTGTCATCCTGGGCATCTGGGAACTTGTGGAACAAAAAAAATGGGCAGAAGCGGCACCGTATTTTGGCCGCATCACCAAGTTGCTAAATTTTCTTTTCGAGACCTTTGGCGATCGAGGTTGGATGGATGCGACCTATGACGCCACTATGGGCATTGCCTGTGGGTTCTTAACGACGAGTCTGCGTCGCCAAGGCCCATACCCCCATGCTAGTGAAGCAGATGTGCAAATTATCCGGCAATGGCTTTCGGAAAACGATCCTGAGATGTTAAGACAATAAAACGCTGATTGGCTAATACTCTTCTCGGCAAGCGCTGAACAGTTAAAACGAGCCTCAGTGCCGTGTATCCATATCTTTGTATTCCGTGGAGAAACCCGGAAAATCGTGACTTCGCCTGAAATCCAAGTCATCATTCTGTAGTTCACGCACAGGAAGTTCTCCGTTTTTCAAATAGCCTTTTCCATGTTGTTTCAGTTCCATAATCAGCATGATTTGCAGGCGTTCGATGGTTTTTGTATGCGCCTGTTTGTCGCGGCAAAGATCATTTCTTTCTTCCGGATCGGCTGAGAGGTCGAAGAGTTGTTCGGAGGGTCCTTCCGGATAGTACATATATTTCCAGCGACCATCGGTAATCGATAGATGTTCGGGATTTGGCCCAAGGCCCTGGAGCCCGACAATGGCTTCCCTGGGCGCAACTTCGCCCTGCAGCATTCCCGTGAGGTCGCGCCCATGAATGGTTTTGGCTGGTTCACCGCCCGCGGCCCGCACGAGAGTGGGATAGATGTCCGCTAGGGTAACCAGACGTTCATCGACTTGATTGACGTAAGGATTTTCGTCGCTTTGTGGAAGACGCAGAACAAAAGGAACTCGAGCGGAAGGCTCATGGAAAAAAGATTTTGCGGCACCGATATGATCCCCGAGGTATTCTCCATGATCGGAGGCATAGAGGATCAATGTGTCTTTTAAGATACCAGCTACTTGAAGAGCGCCAAAGATCCGACCCATGTTATAATCGATTTGGGTAATGAGGCCATAATAGGCTGCTCTGGCGGCCCTCACGATTTCCGGACTCATCAAGTCACTGCCTCGTCGTTCGCGGTAACGGCGGAAAGGGATGGGGCAATCGTCGCTCTGGCACCAGTCGCTGATCACGGGATCCGGGATTGGGCTGTTCAAATACATTGAATAGTAGGGCTCAGGAGGGTCGAGCGGTGGATGTGGTTTGGAAAAAGAAGTCCAGAGGAAGAAGGGTAGATCGGGATCTCGGCGGTAGTTGATGTAATCCACAGATTGCTCCGCGATCCAGGAGGTCAGTGTCTTAGCTTCGGGAACGGTGGACATACCGGGGTGTAATTCATTTTGGCCAAGTCCGTGCCGCATGGGTTGGAGTTGGTCGCCGGTTTTGCCCATTTCTCGGTAGTAGTCGTCCGGAAGAATCATTTCCTGAAATCCATGCCGGAGTCGCTGGGGACCAAAGTGCATTTTGCCGATAGCTGCTGTCTGATAGCCGAGGTTGCCAATAACGGTGGGCAGCGAGGTTGCTCGATGAATGGTATCTCTCGTTTCCCCGTTATCGGCAAGACCATGAGAATAAGCCGGCTGACCTGTCATGATAGTGGTGCGAGACGGAACGCAAAGAGGGCAATCGGCATAAGCGCGATTGAAGCGGACCCCCTGTGCACATAAATTTTGAAAATGAGGGGTTCGCAGGAAATCGGGTCCAGTCACTCCAGTGGCGTCGTAGCGTTGTTGGTCGGTGGTGATGAGAAGGATATGCGGTTGCTTGCTTTTCTTCATGGCGTCGTTGCGGAGGACTTCCAATTGTTATGGCTGAAACTTATCTCTTCAGCAATGAATGATTTTGCACTTCACTTTATTTCGAAAAATATCATCATTTTGTTTCATTTAGAATTCCAGGCAATTGACTGCAAGCTATTTTGGAGAGCTGCCTTCTTCCGAGAATTTCTTTTGATATAAATTCCGATTACCAAAAATGAGTTCTCAGCCGAACATCCTCTTCATCACGACCGACCAACAGCATGCCAATCACCTGGGCGTGAAGGGATTGAAGGCGATCGATACACCTCATCTTGACCGGATGGCCCACGAGGGGATTCACTTTGATCGGGCTTACTGTCCTTCTCCAATTTGTACACCCACGCGGGTTTCTCTCCTGACCGGTCTCTATCCTTCCTCGCACGGGGCTTATTCGATTGGTGTGACGCTGCCGGAGTTCCCGCGTCATACGCTTCCGGAAATCCTGGTGGAGAAGGGATACCGAACCGCTCTTTTTGGTAAAACCCACTTTGTGAGCCGAAAGGACGAAGAACGGCATATGGCAGGAACGGATGAGGGGCCAGGGCCGGACTTTTTCCGGGAATGGCGGGGGCCTTATCTGGGTTTCCAAGAATTTGAAGGGTCCACCGGCCACACGATCAATAATTGGCCGGCGCAACATTATCGCCTGTTTCTCGAGGATTCGGGTAGGGACTGGGAGCCCTGGTTTCCAATCAACCGCCCAGATTACGATCATCATGCCTGTGGAAGGTGGAATATTCCGGAGGAATTCCATGATACGGCTTGGGTAACGGAACGAACCGAGGGCTTTATCAAACGGCAGGCCAATGCGGAACAACCGTGGTTCTGCTGGGCCAGCTTTCAGGATCCGCATGAACCTCTGGTCTGTCCAGAGCCTTGGTTCTCCTCGGTCAGGACAGAGCTGATCGATCTGCCCGAAGGTTATCGGGAGGGAGAATTTGCAGACCGGCATCCATTTTACGAGGCTTGTTATCGCCGGGATATGAAAAAGTGGCAGGAGGGGCAGGGTGTTCCTGCGGTCCTGGGTTGCCCGGAAAAAACGGAACGTCGGTCAGCAGCTATGCAGGCCACTTTAGGCATGGTTGCTTTTATCGATGATAGGCTGGGGCGTTTATTCCAGGCCCTTGAGGATACGGCTCAGTTGGAAAATACCCTTATCATTTTCACCAGTGATCACGGAGAAATGCATGGTCACCATGGTCTTTGGGGAAAGGGAATTACAGCCTATGAAGACTGTCAGCGGGTGCCCCTCCTGATGTGGAATCCGGGATTGGTTAAAAATTATGGGACTTGTCCTGCTCTGGCAAATTTGGTGGATTTACCTGCCACCATTCTCAGCCTGATAGGCTGTCAGGTGCCTATTGGGATGCAGGGAAAGGATCTTTCGCCGATTTTGAGTGGTGAAGCTGATACAGTGCAGGACAGCACTCTGGTTGAATGTCGTCCTACGAGGGAGACCCTTCACCAACAAACCCTGATCACTGATCGTTATAAGCTGGTGCTGTACCGAGATGGAGAGGAGGGAGAACTCTATGACCTTGAAGATGATCCCGACCAGTATGAGAATCTCTGGCAGGCTGGGGCATTCGGGGCCATTCGTGAAGAACTTTTGCTTCGTCTGACCCGTTTCCATATGGAGCGGGAAGGGCGTGTTGTTTCCCGGGTGGGATTTGCATAAGTTTTCCTCTTAGCCTGGGATGGGGCCGTGAGAATTGTCATCTCTGAACGGTGAAGAAATAGGAGAAATCTTTACTTTGGAATTCTCCATTTAGGATGCTTATTTGTTTCGACTGTTCTGAAAATAATGAAACAGGAATGGAGGGGAATTGTGAATGCACCGATTGATTT
>JANQKU010000113.1 GCA_028280955.1 Opitutaceae bacterium | reverse complement strand
AAATGTATCCACCGAAATACTGACCGGCTTCGGATACCCAATCGCGTAAGCCACCTGCAATTCGACAGAATCCGCCAAACCTGCCGCAACGATGTTCTTGGCTACCCAGCGGCACATATAAGCAGCGGAACGATCTACTTTGGAGGGATCCTTACCTGAAAAGGCGCCACCTCCATGACGACCCCACCCTCCATAAGTATCCACAATTATCTTGCGACCGGTTAAACCGGCATCTCCTTGTGGACCACCCTCAACAAACCGACCTGTCGGATTGATCAAATACTGGGTCTTCTCATTCAGCATTTTCTTGGGAAGAACTTTCTTAATGACATTTTCCACCAAAAAATTAAAAATTTCGGTATGGGAAACATCTGCCGTATGTTGAGTGGAAATAACCACACTGGTAATTCCCACTGGCTTCTTTCCCTCGTAGGCAACGGTTACCTGAGACTTACAGTCCGGACGCAGCCACTTCACTTTCCCCGATTTACGTATACTGGCTAACTTCCGTAAGATGCGATGAGAATACATGACTGCGGAGGGCATGAGTTCGGTTGTTTCATTGGTGGCATAGCCAAACATGATACCCTGATCGCCAGCTCCCTGTTCAGCGCCTTTCTTTCCTTTTGCTCGGGCAGCGTCAACTCCCTGGGCGATATCGGCAGACTGTTTGGTCAGAGCATTGCTAATGAAGACCTTATCTGCATGAAAAACATCATCTTCATTGATATAGCCTATTTCACGAATCGCCTTACGGACAATGGCCTCATAATCGAGCTTCGCCTTCGTCGTTATTTCACCAGCCAAAAAGACGAGATTACTCTTTACCAGTGTTTCACAGGCAACGCGACTCGTCTTATCAACCTTTAGACAGGCATCCAGAATGCTGTCCGAAATATAATCAGCAACTTTATCGGGATGGCCTTCACCTACCGATTCCGAGGAAAAAACAAATTTTTTTTGCATACGAAAGAGCCATTACCTTCACTTTCATGGCCATTCTGGCAAGAAAAATATCATCATATAAGAATTTATTGATTCTAAAAAAGAGCCATTCCAGAGCCTTCTCTCTAGGCAAGGCATAAGGAGTTTAAACCTTCAGCGTAAAATTTAGGTAAAGCCGCCTGTACTGAAGCCGAAAGGATAAAGAAGTAAAAACCCGATGGCATATAATCTAAAAGTGATGGTAGTGGACGACGATACTCACGTCCGAAACTATATGACGATTTTGGTAAGAAATCTCGTCAACAGGACGGTTCTCCAAGCTGAGAACGGAGATGCGGCCGTTCAAATGTTCAATGACCATCGCCCGGACTTGGTCTTACTCGATGTCAATATGCCCAAAATGAATGGGCTGCAAGCGCTTCAGAAAATCAAGGAAATCGAGCCGAACGCGGTTGTCATCATGATAACCTCTCTGGCTACCCGAAAGATTGTCGAAGACGCTGCCGACTTTGGAGCCTGTCATTTTATCCGAAAAGATACGCCAAAAGACGAAATCGCAGAGATCGTCACAGAGATCATCGAAGAGCACCTTGTTTCCCCAAAACCATCGAAATCTTAAAATGCCCAACGACCAGGTAGATCATACGCCTCCTGAGGAAAGCAGCACGCAATTACACGGTGTTAAGTACTCACTTCCGGAAATTTTAGAGGAACTTAAAACGGAACGAACTTCATCTGTTTTCGCCAAAGAAATGCTGGATCAGCTAGAAATCAGTAAAATCTTTACCGAACGAAAAAAAGCCCGTGAACGACACAGCACAGCCTAGTTTCCTCGAAATTATCAAGAGAGAACCTTATACAGTTGATGAGGATCTCCTTGCGCCTCTTCTGGAGAATCACCAACCCAATTCTCTGGATCTTCTCGAAGCAATCATCGAAGAACGAATTCTAACCAAAGATCAGGCCACCCAGGCATGGAGCGACTCCATTGGTATTGCCTATATCGAACCCTATACCACTATCATAAGCGATGAGGGGCTGGCCCTCATTCCTTTGGAAATTGCCCAAAAGACGCAGGTTCTTCCCCTCTACATTTTTGATTCTGTCCTTACCGTCGCAATGACGGATCCGACGGATAAAGATTTAATCAAAAAACTCAGCCAGATCGCCCAAACTGAAATCTGCTCCATCTTCAGCCTTCCCAGCGAAATAAGTGCAGGTATTGCCATCAATTACCAAACCGAAAAAGGGCTTAAAGAAAGCCTGGCTGATCTGAGATCTCTGGACCTTCGCCTAAACGATGATATGAGCGAAGGTGAGATAAGCGAAATCGCCGAAAATGCATCGTTGATCGAAATCGTTAATTCAATGGTCTATTTCGCGCTGCGGGAACGTGCCTCGGATATTCATGTGGAAGCTTACGAAACCCAGACAAAAGTTCGCTTCCGGATCGATGGGATTCTCCGGGAAATGCTCACATTTCCGCAACAGCTTCACCGTGCCATCATCGCCCGATTTAAAATCCTCAGCAATCTTGATATTTCAGAACAACGCATTCCGCAAGATGGACGTTTTTCAATGAATATCGGAACGATGCGAGCCGATTTTCGTATCTCTTTTATACCGACGATTCATGGAGAAAAAATCGTTATCCGTGTTCTCGCCGCAGGAAACAAAAAAGACTTCATCGATCTCGATAAAATGCTCATTTCACAGAGCATTCTACACCCTTACAAACAACTCATCAAAAATCCAAATGGCATCATCTTCGTAACAGGGCCAACCGGATCCGGAAAAACAACAACTTTGTACGCAACCCTCAAAGAGATCAATAACGCGGATGTAAACATCGTCACTATCGAAGATCCTGTTGAGCTTCAGATGGAAGGTCTGAATCAATCTCAAGTCCATCATGATATTGATCTCAACTTCAGCACGCTCCTTCGCTCCATCCTGCGACAGGATCCGGACGTTATTCTCGTGGGGGAAATTCGGGATCTGGAAACCGCTAAAATCGCGACGGAAGCAGCCTTAACCGGGCACCTTGTTTTTGCAACATTGCACACAAACAACGCGCTTCAGGCAATGATTCGTTTAGTGGAAATTGGAGTGGCTCCTTATCAGGTAGCCCCATCGATCAACGGTGTTGTCGCCCAAAGGCTAGCCGCTCGTATTTGCCAGCGCTGTAAAGAATCTTATTACCCCTCAAAGGAAGAACTCAAAAAATACTTTAAGGAAGAGGGTCTCATCGATGTGCCTTTTTACCGAGGCAAAGGCTGCAAGGAATGCGGAGGCTCCGGATACAGTGGTCGAGTTGCCTTCCATGAGCTGGTACTCATCACCGAAGAAATGCGATCGATCATTACCAACCGGGGCAGCATGGAAGAACTCCAGGAAGCTGCTGAAAAAGTCGGCTACAAATCTCTCCGCTACGACGGTTTGAAAAAAGTTCTCCTTGGCCTGACGACTATCGAAGAAATCGAGAAGAACACTCCGTTCGAATGGGCCTTTTAACGCCGAAAGAGCAGATCGAGAGATCTGCTCAAGCGTGTTCCCGCAAAGACACTCCCATCACCATACGTCTTAAGTAAACCACTACAAGGATATCGTTTTACCAGAGTTTCATCATGAAAAACGATTTGCTCTTTCGCTCCTTTTGCCAGGTTTATCTGATCACCATATAAAGGTGTCCACTTAATTGGCACACCGAACCAGGTAAATTCAATCCGCCATCCAGACAGTGGATCGTCAGTTAACGGTTTCTCCAGAAAGGCCGGGTAACGGTCGAGATAATCCGGAACCATCCTTGATCTGACAACAACAGTGAGAAAAGTCTGCTGGCGTCGCAGATAACCCTCAATGTTTTCTACTTCACCTGACTCACGGCGTTCGTAAAAATCCAAAAAATCGATTCCGACAAGATTCAAACCGCTGTATTTTCCATGTTTGTTTTTATGCTTATACTGTTGTCGATCATACCATTCTTGGAAAAAATCGGTTAACTGAAGACCCATTTCCAGATGAAGATGCGCTCTGCTTTTGGGAATGCCATAACCATTGGCAGTCCGACCCATCACACCGATAAATTGCCCTCCCTTCACCTGGTCTCCCACAGCTAAATCAGCCGAAACAGAATTCAGATGCGCGTATAAACTGACAACCGGAAGACTCATTGTCGGATGCTCAATCACAACATACTTGCCATAATTGCTATTACCTGCGCTCCTGTTGATATAACGAACCACACCCGAGGTAACGGCCATTATCTGATCGATGGACTCTCCCTTTCTGTTTCGTTGAATGGATTTTAGATCAAGCCCTTCGTGAAATTGCTGACCATTGCGACGCACACAACCGTAAAGGCCCGAATAAACCAGACCTGAAACCGTCGGTTGGATATATTCCTTAAAGGAAAGACCTTCCGAATGAGCTTTGTTGGGGGTTGGCCAGAATAATTCACCTTCCGGAGCCGCTGTCGAAAAATTCAACAAAACTGTACACACCAATATAGAATAAATAAGAGAACGAACCATTACTTCCTATTTTTTTGATTTCTGCAAAGCCCTTTGGATTTCCTCAGAAGTCTTCTTTAAATTGATGACAATCTCTTCAAGATCGTCATCCGGCAATTCAACAAACATCAGTATATTCCCCGAGCTCAGTGGTTGGTCAATCATACGAACACCAACCGGCGCATTGTTCAGAGAAAGAACAAGTCTTCTGCCCTGCTTGTTGACCGTCAAACGATATAAATCTCTTCCTGCGCTGTCATTCAAATCGAAGGAAAGGCATAAACCCAGATCTACTCTGACCAGGTCAACATTGACCACATCTGTTTCGCTGAAAACCGGATCTGGATGAACCACTAGAGAAATTCCACTAACAGGCAGACGAACCGGTTGATTATATCCTTCAGACGGATTCATTTCGATATAGAAACGAGCGACTACTGGATCGAAATCAATTTTTTTTGCTGTTTGACAACCTGCCAAAAATAAAACCCCAACCAGGAGAAGATACTTCCAACCGTCCGCAGACCCAAACCACTTTCGGAAAGGCCCTGAGAAATTAGAAGATAAATACAGGCTTATCATTAATGAATGACAACCTGCTTATTCTGAATCGATCAAACTAGGCGAACAAAAAAACAATCCACCGACAAAAGAATTCATCCGAAATGCGGTTCTATTCATTTGGAGCCGAAACAATTAAGCAGTTCTAAACCAAGGGCATCTGCCACCAAACGTCCCTCCGCGGATAAACAAAAATTTCCATTATTCCCTCGAATCATTTTTCCCTCATCAAGTAAATTTTGAAAAAATGGAGATAATGACGAAAGCGGCACTCCCGGAAAACGTTTTTCCAGTTCCTTCAACTTAACACCGGCATTCATGCGAAGACCAAAAATCAAGGCATCTTCACATAAATGGCGGTCTTCCAGGAAAATTCTCTCAACCTGTGCTCGTTTCCCTTGCATCAATCCTTCGTACCATCGCTCTTCATCAGCAATATTCGAGCTTCTCCAACCCTTGTATTGCTCTGAAGCCGATGGGCCAATGCCTATCCACTCATACATTCGCCAGGTATTTATATTATGAACACATTGATGGCCTTCTCGGGCATAATTTGAAATTTCATATTGAGCATAGCCGGCAGCCGGTAGTACTTCCCAACTTTTCCGATAGAAAGCCACTTCCTTCTCCTCATCTATAGAAACTCGTCCCTTCGATAATTTCAGGTAGAGAGCCGTGTCTTCTTCAAAGGTAAGGCAGTAAGTCGAAAGATGATCAGGAGCCAGTCGAACGGCTTCCTTCAAATCACCTTCCCAATCTTCTGCTGTTTGCCCGGGAATCGAAAAAATCAAATCCAGATTCACGCTGGAAAAGCCTATTTTTCGCAGTAAATCATAGGCTTTATAGATTTGCTTGAGTGAATGCTGCCGTCCCAATCCATCCAAAAAAACATCCTTAAAAGATTGCACTCCCATGGAAATCCGGGTCACTCCCACATCTTTTAAAATCCTCAGCTTGTCCTCCTTGATAGAGCCCGGAGCCATTTCCACAGACCATTCAACAGGTTCACCCACAAATTTTTTCACCGTTTTACCAAGACGTTCCATATCCTTGGCTAAAAGTAAACCCGGAGTACCACCACCCCAGAAAATAGTATCTAAAGAATCGCATTGCCCAATAAGGGACAATTCTGCTTCAATGCCATCCAGGTAGCGTTCAATTACATTTCGTGTTGGCCTTACCTGATAAAAAGCACAGAAATCACAAGTTTTGGAACAGAAAGGTACATGGAGATACAAACCCAGTGGAAATCGTTCTTTCTCGGATGTTTCTCTCTTCATGCTTTCATGCTTTTCAACGAACCGGAATTTGTTTGCAAATAAAGAGATACTTTCTTCTACAAAATACAGCTATAATGGATAATAAACCTAACTCTAGCCTAAGCCGACCCCTTCTCGGGATCATTCTCTCTATCGGAGCCATTTTACTGACAGGCTGTGACCTCTCGATTAAAAACCTCACCTCTGGTGATTTTTCAGAAAATCCGTCACAAGTGTATACCATTACACTCGAAGCGAGACCACGCATCAAAGCTGTTGAACCCGATTCTGTCAGACCTCACATCGTTATTGATGGCCAGATTCATCCGATGACAGAAACCGGCATGGGTGCACATATTTACGAGTATGATTACCGACTGCCGATTGGTCGTCAACAAGGAGCCTATTACTTCCTCATCAATTACAACTATAAATCTGATGGTGAAATAAAAGAAAAAGAAGCCTTCACAGATCTCTACAAATTCAAAGTGTTAAACCGCTATGCCTTGTCACTGGAAGTCAACCGTGCGCCTGTAGGGGCAAAGGTGGGTATCCACGGGCGCGGTTTTACCCCACAAGACAGTGTTCTGGTCGACTCTCAACCAGCTAGAACTGTTTACGAATCACCCAGATCACTCAGCTTCTATGTGCCACCCGTTTCGGGAGGAAGAAACCACACCGTTTCTCTCAACAGTGGGATGGTCGTCGGGACGCTACGAGTTGATCCTGCTTCCGTTCGGGTTATCCCGGCATCACTTTCTCTTCGCAGAGGCGAACAAAGCACGATGGTCTTTTCCGTTCCAGCGCCAGCGCCCCCCGGCGGACTTCTCATTGATGTCACTACCGACATCCCTCCCAGTGTTATTATGCCGGAAGTCATCATTCCAGATGGGCAACGCTCTGTCAGCGTCAACGTCATAGGCGGTGAACCTGGTGTCGGTTCTCTCTACGTTACAGCTTCAGGTTCAAGCGAAATTGCCATACCGATTTCTGTCAGCAACTAGTATCATTGCGATCTCCTTAAGTGGAGATTAGTCAATCAAGGCCCTTTAAAGTGACCATCACCAAACGATGGTCACTTCCTTTTTGAGCTCCGATTCTGTCAAAAATTTCTCCAGGCTCTTGGACAAACGGACGCATACCTGTTGATGCAAGAATGTAGTCCACTCGACTATAGACCGCTTCTTTTTCATAAAAATAAGTCCACACCTGCCCGGTAGGATTAAAGCAATCAATCGCCGTGCTTATCTCGGTGTTTCCTCTCTTTAAAAAAGCTTTCAACGTCCTGGATGCCCGTGTGTCATTAAAGTCTCCTACAATAAGAAAACGATCTACCTGGGGATTTTCATTCTGTCTTAAGATATAATTTCGCACGGCTCTCGCCTCTCCCACTCTTCGTATTTCGGATTCAGGATCATCCTTTCGGTCTGTGTAACGGCTTTTTAAATGCACCACATACAAACTCCAGGGATTTTTTCCGTCCTCTCTCAAAACCACCTCCAGAACACCTCTTTTAACGGCCTCTCTCCCCCCCATGTATTTAAAGGTCAAATCATCTGACTTGATAATCTTAAAAGGAATTTTTGAAAGAATTGCCAGATGACGTACTTCGTCAGCAGCTTCCAACAAATAGGCATGCTGGTAATCCAATCCACTCAAAGCCAGATCCTGCTGAAGTTCATTGAGAAAAGGCCTGGGCCCCATCTCCTGCAAAGCCAGGATATCCGCGTTTGCCTCAATGATTATTTGCCGCACGATGGATTTCTCGTCCTCCGGCTTAGGATAATCGGGTCGATAGCGACCTTCGATGCGTCGATCCATAATTAAGTAATTGCGGACATTAAAAGTCCCCACGTGTATTTCTTCTTTGGCTTCTAGAAATGAAACTGCTCCAAAAAACAGAAAGAAAAACAGAAGAAATTTCATTCTCCAATATCCTGAGTTACCTTATTTTGGCAATGCACGAATGGCTCTTTCTCGTTCCAATAAAGTTGGATGTGAATAATGAAAAGCGCTGTAAAGAGGGTGAGGCGTTAAATTACTCAGATTTTTCTCAGAGAGTTTTTGCAAAGACGAAACCATGGGCTCTTGCTCTCCCACTGCAGCCACGGCAAAAGCATCCGCCTCATATTCATGCTTACGCGATAATAGGCTGAAAAGTGGTGAAACCCAAAAAGTAAACAATCCACTCAGCAACATAAAAAGTAAAAAAGCAATCGGCAGTGACGTCTCGTTAAAACCAAAACCTTGAAAAAACCAGGCACTTCGCGACAGATAATCAACCAACCAAAAAGTTCCCAAAGTCAGCAAAGAAGAAACCAGCAACATCTTCGGAATATGACCCCGTTTATAATGGCCGATTTCATGGGCAAGAACCGCCGCTAACTCCGATTCATCCAATTGCTCAATCAACGTATCGAAAAGAACAATACGGCGAAAACGGCCAAATCCCGTAAAAAAAGCATTTGAATGAGAAGAACGCTTGCTCCCATCCATCACTTGAATAGTCGAAGCTTTAAAAGCCGTTGATTCAGCCAAAGCCATCAGACGATCCTTCAACGAACCTTCCGGCAGAGGTGTCAGCTTATTAAACAAAGGCATTATCAACATGGGATACAGTATCATCATCAGAAGCTGAAAACAGAAAAACAGGATAAATCCCCATATCCACCAGTTAGATCCTATCCAATCCACCAACTTAAACAGAAGCCACAAAAGCGGAAACCCAATAATCAAACCAATGGCAGCTCCCTTCAGTTTATCCGAAATCCATAATCCAAGTGAACTCCGGTTAAAACCAAATTTACCTTCTATTTTAAATTGCGACCACCACTCAAGCGGAAGGCTCAACACACTCATCAATAAGCTGACCACCACCAAAAAGAAAGCAGACGCCCAAGCTGCCTTACCCATCCACTCGGAAAAAACGGCATAAAACCAGGGCAACACACCACTTAAAATGATGATACCAAGAATAACCGTATCCACAATTGTCTCAAAAAGACCAAACTGATGCTTCGCCAAGGTATAACGGACAGACTTTGCATAGGTTGCATCATCCATTACCCCTGTAAATTCTTTCGGTAGAGCTCCCGAGTTCCTCTGAACTTCCTTTTTATTTAGGTGATCCAAGCAAAGTTGGGCCAGCAAACGAAGGATCAAGACTAATAGAAAAATCTGCAGTAAAGTCATACAAAAATCAGAAACTCAAAAAATTCAGACATGGCTGCGCTATTTCCGCAAGAGACAAAAGGTAATACCTAAAAATGACTCTAAAATGCCTTAATTGTAAGGAATAGATTGAAAAGCATCCTTCAGTCATCATCTTTTATGAAGTGGACACTGGCAAAAAGAATAAGATTTCCTTCGAAGATGCTCTCGAGAATCTCGAAGAACTCATCGCACATCTGGAAACTGGCGAAGTCCCTCTTTCTGAATTACTGGAAAAATTTGAAGAAGGAAATAAGCTATTAAAAGTATGTTCTACCCGCTTGAAGGAAGCTGAACTAAAGATTGAATTGCTGAAGAAAGAAAAAGGCGATTGGGAAACTGAAAACTTCGACCCAGACGAAACCTAAGCCGCCCTCAATTATCCCCACCCCAAAATGGAACATTCTCCTTCCCCATCAGATTCGAGAGAAAAAACCACTTCTCTACTCGATTCAATCCATGGCCCGGATGACCTGAAGAAACTTTCTGCCCAACAACTCCCCTTGCTGGCAGAAGAAATACGCCAAAGACTCATTCACATCACTTCTGTCAACGGAGGACATATCGGACCTAACCTTGGAGTCGTCGAACTCACGATCGCCATGCATCGTGTCTTCCAGACACCCAAAGATCGATTTGTCTTTGATGTCGCTCATCAAGGTTATGTGCATAAAATCCTTACCGGCCGTAACGACGCAAAACTGGACAAAATCCGTCAAACTGGAGGCTACAATGGATTTCTTTACCGAGCTGAAAGTGAACATGATTCCTATGGGGCGGGACATGCCGGAACTGCCCTCTCCGCTGCTCTTGGGATGGCAACTGCCCGAGACCTTAAGGGAACAGACGAACACATCGTTTCCCTCATCGGAGATGCCTCTCTCACCTGTGGCATCACCATGGAAGCTCTTAATAATATCGCTTCGTGCACTAAGCGTCTGGTGGTTATTCTCAACGATAACGAATGGTCGATCTCGAAGAATGTCGGCGCTATCTCAAAGTATCTCACAGAGCTCATCACCAATCCTCTCTATAATCGTATGCACGAGGATTTGGAATCCTTTCTCAAGATGGTGCCCGGAGGGAATTCATTACTAAAATTTGGAGAAAGAGCTAAAACAGGGGCCAAAAGTATGATGGTGCCCTCATCTCTTTTTGAAAAATACGGATTACGCTATCTCGGCCCCATTGACGGCCATGATATTGACCTTCTAATGAAGAACCTCGAATTTGCCAAGCAATCGGAACATCCCGTCCTCCTCCATGTTCTCACAACTAAAGGGAATGGCTACGACGTTGCCTTGCAGCATCCCGAAAAATTTCATGGTCCCGCTTCTTTCGATCCCATCACTGGAGAAAGCAAGCCATCCCCCAAGGGAACACCGCCAAAATATCAGGACGTTTTTGGCAATGCTATGGTGCAATTTGCCAAGCAAAACCCTAAACTTCTCGGGATCACTGCAGCGATGGCTCCCGGAACCGGGCTTTCCGCTCTGGCCAAGAAACTTCCTAGCCAATTTTTCGACGTGGGCATCGCCGAAGAACACGCTGTCCTCTTTGCCGCGGGACTAGCAACACAGGGATTTCATCCCGTTTGCGCAATTTATTCCACCTTTCTGCAACGTTCCATCGATCCTATTATTCACGATATTTGTCTACAAAACCTACCTGTCACCTTTTGCATGGATAGAGCCGGCCTCTCTCCAAACGACGGTCCCACTCATCATGGAGTCTTTGGAATAGCCCTCCTGAGAGCTATTCCAAATAGTATCATCATGCAGCCGAAAGATGAAGACGAACTCGTCGACATGATGCATACCTCTTTTGAAACACCCGGCCCTACCTTTATTCGCTATCCCAGAGGCTCGGCCGAAGGGGTTCAAATTAAAAGACGACCCAAGAAGGTTCAAATAGGAAAATCTGAAGTCATCGAAGACGGTCACGACATCATCCTCTGGGCTCTGGGCAATATGGTCTCCAAAGCCATTGAGATTGCCAAACAACTGAGAACAGAAGAGAATCTGTCCGTAGGCGTGGTCAATGCTCGATTCGTCAAACCACTCGACAAAAACCAGTTATTGGCTCAAGCCCAAAAAACATCCCTTTTTGTTACCATGGAAGACCATGTTGTCGCAGCAGGTTTTGGCAGCGCTGTCATTGAAGCCCTTCAGGAAGCAGGACTGAGCACTCCTGTTGAAAGAATCGGATGGCCGGATAAATTCATTGAACATGGATCCAGTGAACAAGCATTGCGTCAGGCTCACGGGCTTTCAACCCCTGCTATAAAAGAAAAGATTATTGCTCGTTACCGCCACAATTTACAAAACCCGATAGAAGCTCTTCTCTAAGAGATTCTCTGAAAAGGATAACTAAAGATAACAGCAAAGACAGTGAACTTCTTTTCATCGCATAGCCTCAGAATGGATTTCTTTAGTATTGAGCAACGACTCCACAATACAGCTTTATAAAAGACTGCTTAAAGATTGAAATACTTCCAAAGATTATCAGAATCAGCGTTTTCAACTTTACCCTAATCTTACCATGGAAAACACACCTGACGAAAACACCCCTAAAGAAACAACCCAGGCAGAGGCTCCTCCTCCTGTAGAAGATACCGCAACACCACAAGCAACTGAACTCACTAAAGACGATAAACTTTTTGGCATGCTCTGCCATCTCACAGCATTAGCTGGGCTCTTTACAGGTGGCCTGGGTATGGTCATTGGACCTCTTGTTATTTGGCTGATTAAAAAGAACGAAATGGCCTTCGTTGATGATCAAGGGAAAGAAGCGCTTAACTTTAATATCACAATGATAATCGCCCTATTTGTTTCCTTTTTACTGATGGCTGTCTTTATTGGCTTCCTCCTCGTC
The DNA here is from genome assembly GCA_028280955.1 of Opitutaceae bacterium. Taxonomy (GTDB): domain Bacteria; phylum Verrucomicrobiota; class Verrucomicrobiia; order Opitutales; family Opitutaceae; genus NORP342. The sequence goes on along the minus strand of JANQKU010000113.1, from coordinate 7,544 downwards.
CCAGCAGCAATTATCTTCTGGTTGATCTACACCATCATTGCTTCAATGAAAGCAAACGAAGGTGCTTATTACCGCTATCCTTTTGCCATTCGATTCATTAAATAAAATCGAAAAGTATTCTATTTTCAAAAGGCCTACACGGTTGGTGTGGGCCTTTTTGTTACAAAGATTCCTTGGTTCCTTCCTCAAAAAAATTGATACACTTCGTTTTACGAACCCCGCCTGATGTCAGATCCTGCAAAATGTATCTGGATACGGTAGACCCTCTTTGTCCGACAACAAATATCTCCTGACGCTAAATCCACTGATTCGGGAATCTCTTCCCGACGAACATCAATAATCGCATGAAACCCTCGTTCGGAGAAAATATCGATCAACATACTAAGCGCTAAAGGATCATCCATCAACGGGTCTTCTGAATTAATATAAGCCCGTCCTGAAATGGCATGTCTCAAAACAATCGGCATAATTTTTCGCTCAATCAATCGGATAACCTTGTGAAACATTTCCGAATGATTAATCTCATACCCATCCAATCGACGGACCAACTCCTGTCGTGCATGCACGGCAATTTCTTCGGCAGTCGGTAAATTCCGCAGGCAATCAAATGTTCTAGGATCCAGTTCAATCGAACTCTGATACTGAAGCTCTTTGATGATATTCTGCTGAACTTCCTCTATCGATCCCTGAGCATTAATAAAATGATAGTGGAAAACCTCTCGCAAAGATTGAAGCGCATCAAACGTCCGCTCCTTAAAAACTTTATAACGATGGCGCGCTGAATCTTTCTGAAAATCAGTCGCCCGTTCTTCCCAAAACTCACCAACCCCAGACTCACGAACCTCTTCATTGTGCGCCTGGACCTCTTCGCCACGTTTCAACTGACGGGCGATACTCTCTTTTTCATCCACAAAGAGAACCATGATCTGAACAATCGGTTGCCGGAAAAAAGGTGAAAGAGATGTATTATAAAACTCTCTTCGCAATTGAATCATCTTGGCCACCAAGAGTTTTAGACACTCCACCTGAACTTTTGTCCGGGGAAATCCATCCAGAATAACACCATCCAGATATTCCGGTTTGAGTAACTCTCTAAACAGAATGGAAACCACTTCATGATCTCCCACCATGCCACCAACGTCCTTGATTCGTTGTGCTTCCGGTGTGTTCAGCAATTTGCTCATGACGATTGGTTCACAGGTAAGCCCTCTCACCTGCATAATGAAAGGAGTGTTTGTTCCTTTGCCCGCTCCGGGTGCCCCTCCAAGCAAGATTAGTTCTTTGGGAAAACGCAGATGTTCACGGCCGATTTCCTGCTCAAGCTCATTCCAGACATTCGTAAAAATGATCTGTGCATCTTTAATTTCTAGATCCTGATGCTTTTTGGGTTCAGCAGCAGATTTTACGGAATTAGCCAAGGCTTCCTTTTTCATCTAATTCTAATGTTCGAAAAGCCAAACTTTGGTGTCGAAAATTGCCTCAGGCGCAACTCTATTCGAACATATGGCCTCTCAAAGAGCATTCTGACTAGCATGAAATCTCATTTTTGCGGCAAAACCTTCAAACCTCGTTTTTGCAAAAAATCCACAGCTACCGTCTCATCTTTCTAAAAAACACCTTGAATTATAGTTTACTTGTGTCCTTTTCTCATGCGAAAAAAACTTCCCATGGAAATTGCTCTTTCTATAGCCGTTGGCATCGGGTTGAGTGCCGCCTGCGGTTTTCGCATCTTTGTACCACTTCTAGCCATCGCTATCGCGGGTCATACCGGGCATATTCAACTGGCGCCTGACTTTGTCTGGATGCAGTCCCCAACAGCTATCACTATTTTTACAACAGCCGTTATCGTTGAAATAATCGCTTATTTTATCCCCATCGTCGACAACCTCTTTGATACCATGGCAACAACCCTTGCCGTTATTGCCGGAACGATTTTAACAGCCTCCATGGTCACGGATATTTCACCAGTACTGCGCTGGACACTGGCCATTATTGCCGGTGGAGGAGTCGCCGGCCTCATCCAGGGCGGTTCACTTGTCACTCGAGCGACTTCAACTGTTGCCACAGCAGGGATCGGAAATATTTTTATTTCATTCTTTGAATTAGCGGGAGCTCTCCTGACCAGCCTTCTTTCATTGACAGTTCCTTTTGTTGCCCTCGCGCTCGTTATCCTCTTCGTTATGATAATCCTCTACCGCATCATTAGCAAAAAGCGGCGGAAATTCACCATATCGGCAGATACTCTTAGTTAACGACATCATTAAAAAGCCCCCATTTAAAACCCCATGAAATTTCCTTCCGTCCCAAAGGATAAAAAAATTGACCTACATAAATGGGACTCTTCCCAAAAAGAACTCTTTCCGGCAGGCAAAGAAGAAGCCCAAGCAGAGTTGAATCAACTCAGTCTCCGTATCGCCGAATTGCAGAAATGTCTCTATGCGGAGCATAAGCACAAAGTCCTCTTCGTCCTTCAAGGCATGGACACCAGCGGTAAAAATGGAACGATTCGCAATGTTTTCCAGGCTGTCAGCCCTCAAGGGGTCAATATAGCCAGCTTCAACAAACCGAGCCCGCTTGAGCTCGATCACGATTACCTCTGGCGTATCCATGCTCAGACGCCTGGCAAAGGTGAGATCGTCTTTTTTGATCGTAGCCATTATGAAGACGTCACAGCAGTTAGAGTAAATAAACTGATGCCCAAATCTATTTGGTCAAAACGCTTTGATCACATAAATGCCTTTGAAAAACTTCTCTCTGATGAAGGAACTATCATCGTAAAATTCTTCCTTCACATTGATAAAGAAACACAAAAAGAACGCCTTCTCTCACGACTCAAAGAACCCGAAAAACGTTGGAAGTTTGATCCCAGCGATCTCGTTGCACGAAAACTCTGGAAAAACTATATGGAAGCTTACGAAGAGGTTCTCGAACGCACCAATACAGCCTACGCTCCCTGGTACATTATTCCATCCAATCACCGTTGGTTGCGCAACCTAATCGTCGCTCATATTATCGTAAAAACGCTCGAAGATCTGAAAATGTCCTACCCCGAAGCGGCCATGCCAATGGATGAAATCATCATCGACTGATCAGAGATCCCAGACTTCCTCCAGCTCTACCATCTCTCATAGACGGATCTTCGCCCTGGCCTGGCCAATGGTCATTTCCAGCTCCTCCACGCCTCTTTTGGGATTAGTGGATACCGCCATCATCGGAAACCTCGGTTCCGCCGCTTATCTGGGCGCCATCGCAGTGGGAACACTCGTTTTCAATTTTCTCTATTGGGCCTTTGGTTTCCTGCGCATGGGCACAACAGGCTTCACTGCCCAATCTTTCGGAGCCGGAGATGAAGCTGAAATTCAGACAAACCTCTGGCGGCCAATGCTCCTGGCTATTGCCTTTGGAGGATTACTCATTCTGCTGCAATGGCCACTTGAGCTTCTGGCTTTTCAACTCATCGGCGCCAGCGATGATGTGACAGCCCTGGCAAAAGACTATTTCGCCATCCGTATTTGGGCAGCGCCGGCAACCCTTATGAGCTATGTTCTCGTTGGATGGTTTATCGGTCTGCAAAAAACCCGGACAGCTCTCTTACTTCAAGTTTGGTTAAACGGAATAAATATCCTCTTGGATATCCTATTTGTCATAGGCTTTCAGTGGGGCGTCTCAGGTGTCGCCACTGGATCATTACTGGCTGAAATTACGACTGCATTTCTTGGCATTTGGCTCGTTTTCAAAAGAAATCAAAAAAACCGATACGGTAGTAAACTTCCTCCGTTGGTTCGATTATTGGACCCTCGTAAACTCTCAAAGTTTATTTCCGTCAACTTTGATATCTTTATTCGAACGCTCTGCTTACTTTTTGCCTTTGGCTGGTTCACCTCACAAAGCGCAAAAATGGGAACAACTGTTTTGGCCGCCAATCATATCCTTTTACAATTCACCTCTTTTTCAGCCTGCATTCTCGACGGTTTTGCCTTTGCCACCGAAACATTAGTTGGAAGCACTATCGGGGCGAAATCCCGTTCCCAACTCATCAGCACTACCACCCGCAGTTTGAAGTTGGCTGGCCTTACCGCCGCCTTGTTAAGCATGATCATCGCATTCTCCGGCCCTCCATTCATCGACCTCTTAACAAACGTTACCTCAGTGAAAGTAACCGCAAAAAAGTTTCTACCCCTTGTCTCAATCATTCCCTTTGTCTCCGTTTGGTGCTTTCTCTTAGATGGAATCTATATCGGAGCGACTCACACCCGAGACATGCGCAATATGATGCTCTTATCACTCCTTGTTTATTTGGGAGCATGGCTTCTCTTTACCACATGGTTTGGAGCTTATGGACTCTGGGTGGCCCTTGCCCTATTTTTTATCATTCGTGGTCTCACCCTAGCCCTTCGCTTTCCCACACTTCTCAGAGTAACCATCCCGCTTAAAACCTAACAAAAAATAACTCTTATTTTGCTTCAGGCTTTAAAGTAAAAACAACAATTTCATTCTGGGACCCAAGACGCATCTTCGGGCCCCAAAGCGCAACCCCATCCGATGTATAAACAAAACTATCTTCGACTTGATAAGCGCCGTCACTGTAGCGATAGAGATAATCAACCAAGAGAGTGTAAGGCCAAATTTGGCCGGCATGCGTATGACCGAATAGCATCAAATCAAATTTTTTTCGGGCAGCTGCTTCCACCCCACGTGGCTCATGATAGAGCAATATGGAAAACTTCGATGGATCGAGTTCAAAATTTTCTAATATTTTACCAAGATAACCCTTCTGGTTATTGTAATCAATACCGACAATTTCCAGTTCTTCAAAAGTAGCTTTTTTATTAATCAGCAACCTTATCGGTGCAATTTTTTCCAGATAGGAAAGTAAGCGAGTCGGATCATGATAAAATTCATGATTTCCCCGTTCAAAATACACCGGCACAGGGCTCTTGGCCAAACTAGCAAAATCTTCGAAACGATAATGTTCCAAATCGATGAGATCGCCCGTAAACACAATAAAATCGGGCTTCAGATCATAAACCTGCTCTAACCGCTTATCCATTTCCGACTTACTGATGGTTCCAAACTGCACATCACTGAGATGAACAAAGCGATATTCTTTCGTCAGCTTCTCCGAATAAAGCGTAAATTTTTCGACAGCAATCGGCCTTTGGAAATTGTAGATGGCAAGCAAAACAACACTGAAATAAATACCCAAAAAAACAATACCTGCCGATTTGTTAGCGACCCACTTTCTTCGCTTTATCAAACAACAGAACAGATAGACCAACCAATAACCCAAGCTCAGATATAAGCCAAAAGAAAGAATCCCCAAATAGTAATTCAACAGGCGGACCATAGAATCCGAAAAATAGCGAGCAGCGATAAAAAGGGCTAAATAAAGACAAGTAAATCGAACGGCAAAAACCAGAACGCGGCGGTGGTTCTGATCAAATTGCACAGCCAATGCTTTCAACACGCTGTATAGGATCAAACCAAGCAGGATGAATAGAATAACCAAAAAAATAACAATAAATGGTAAATTCATCACTCTTGATTCGAATGGTTTATCCTGTTTCTCACGGGCACTAAAAACCCCGGCTAAAGCCGGGGCGTCAAGTGCGTAAATAAAATTAGAGACCTTTTTTACAAAACCAAAACAGCATCTATCACATGCATAGCTCCATTCGATGCGAGAATATCAGCTTCTACCACCGTTGCATTCAATACGGTGATCACATCACTTTCTAAAAAGATATCCACATCACTCCCAGTCAAATCACTTACTGTCAAAGTTAACTCGTCAATCAAACCACCTGATAAAATTTTATTTCCGACGACGTGGCGCATCAGAAGCGCCCTTAACGTATTCAAGTCGTCTTCTTTATCGGCATCATCCGCCAGTAATTCATCCAGTTCCTCCTGTGAGAACGAAGCTAGAAAAGCTTCATCCGTCGGCGCAAATAAGGTAAAAGGACCAGGTCCATCCAAAACCTTACTCAAGTCGGTTGCTTCGATTACTGCATTAAGTATAGTGAAGGACTGACTGGGCAATTCTGCTTCTGTTTGCACTCCATCTATAAGACCACTAAACTTTAAAGTAGCCGCCTGGCTGATACTTGTCATAAACAAAAGACTGATCGAAGCAAACAAAGTTAAGGGGATGTTTTTCATGATACGCATGGATTAAAATAAAATAGTTCCAACGGGCATTAAATATACTATCTATCGAAAAATACTAATACGACTTAAAGACAAGAGATTGAATCGACATGGGCGCTTCAACCCTCTCTTTCCGGTTTTTACGCATCGCTTAAATAGGGGCCTGATAAGTAAAAATCCCTAAGAGGTATAGAGAATAAACTCTTTTTCGTAGCAGACATACAAGATGTCCAGATATAGCACCCATCCCTCGAAAATATCGAAAATGCTTATCCTTTTAAAGGAACAAATACCCTAGAGACACCCAGAATAACCATGCTGCCGGCATGACAGAATAGAGTAACGCCTTTTTCCTCTTCGCCTTGATAACCGCTCTGGCGCCCAAGGATAAACCAACAAGGCTTACCATCGGAAAAAAGAGAACACAAAAAATAATAGACACTCTCACTGCCTCGTCCCAATCAGTTCTTATAGGATAATCGTATAGACAAGTAATACCAAAAATCAATAAGGGCAAAAAACAAGTCATGAAAACCAATGCACCTTTCAAAGTGATTGCCTCACGTTTGGCAACAATCTCAAGAGTTTGGTAAAACATGGGTTTAGATAAACAGAATGAAAATTGGCCGAGCGCCCAGAGGATGAAGTGAATGAATTGGTTCATTAAAAAAAATGTCAATGAAACCACTTCTTCACATTGTTCTTTCAGGCTTTTGATGATATCCCTCTAAGGGATTCTTAAGTAAAAATACTTAAGGGGTTCTTTCCCTTATTTCACCATAATCGTATCTTACCACTCAAGCTTTGCCTTTATCACACCTCTGCGAAAATATATTTACCACTACTATACAGCTCTCTTTTTGAGATATCGCTACCAGTTGATCTAAATGAAAAAGCTTCTTCTCTTTCCTCTATCACTGCCTCTCTTAACCGGTATACTCTTTGCCAAAACACCCACTTCTCCGATGAAACAAAACCACCTGGTCAACGAAAAATCACCTTACTTAAAACAGCATGCCAATAACCCGGTCGATTGGTGCCCTTGGGGGGAGAAAGCTCTGGCCAAAGCAAAAGAAGAAAACAAACCCATCTTTGTCTCCATCGGCTATTCCACCTGTCATTGGTGTCACGTCATGAATCGCGAGTCTTTTTCCAATCCGGAAGTGGCCGCCTTTCTCAACCAACACTTCATCTCCATCAAAGTAGATCGGGAAGAAAGACCGGATATCGACCAAATCTATATGACCTTTGTCCAGTCGACCAACGGCCATGGAGGATGGCCGCTCAATGTTTTCCTCACACCGGATCTGGAACCTTTTTTTGGTGGAACCTACTTTCCTCCTCAGAACCAACAGGGACAACCCGGATTCCTTTCTCTCATCCAAAAACTGGCT
>JANQKU010000107.1 GCA_028280955.1 Opitutaceae bacterium | reverse complement strand
CGGAAAGTACCCGAGGACCAATTAAAGTGAAAACAGGGAACGGTTGGGCCAAGACATAAGCCAGAGCAATATTGATGGGATGAACTTTTTTTTGTTCTGCTAATTCAAGGGCACGTTCTTTTCTTTGAAAATTATCGTCACTGTACCAGCAGCGAACCAATTCGGAATCATCCAGTTTATCTTTGCCGGAGCGATCAGTGAAAAATCCTCGTGCCTGACTCGACCAGGGAAAGAGGGCTAGGTTGTGTTTTGCCAACCAGGCTCTTGATTCCGGATCTGACGATGAGATACAACCAGGCCAGACGGGATCCACTAATCGAGCTAGACTGAAATTATTGCTCACTGCGGAGAATCCCTGCAGTCCATTTTCAGCAGCGTATTCATTGGCGGCTTTGACACGTTCGATTGACCAATTAGAACCGCCAAAGAGTTTGATTTTTCCGGCTTTAACGTGTTTGTTGAGGACATCGATGAAGGCTGAGACAGGAAGCTCAAGATTGTCCCGGTGCATGAAATAAATATCGAGATGATCGGTCTGTAAACGCTCGAGTGATTCCTCCAACTGCTTGGTGATGCCTTGAGGGTGACAGTCAGGCGTGTGACCTCCTTTTGAGATAAGTGTAATCTCGTTTCGCAGTCCCCGGTCTTTTATCCATTGGCCGAGGAGCTTTTCACAAAGCCCTGGTTCTCCTCCATCATATCCGCTGTAGATATGGGCAGTATCGAAACAGGTACCGCCTTTTTCGATGAAATCATCAAACATGATGGCGGCATGAGGCATCGAAGTTTGATTGTCGCAGCCCATAACAAGGCGCGAAATATCCTTATCAAGACCTTGAATACGGGCATAACGCATATTATGCCCGTCGATCGGGCGTGGAGCTCTTCCACGGATGGGAGGGCGTTTTGCGTCAATGGCCTCTTCTTTATAGGATAAGCTAATCTCTCTGCGCCATAGATCCAGGACTTGCATGTTGCCCAAGGTATCACCCCAACTCATCGCTTGAGTTTCAACTTTTCCAGCATGGATTGCCTCAGCTACTGTATCCGCTTCAATCGTATAAAGGCTGCGATCTTCATCCTGTGAAATGATTTGAGGCGTTGATTCTCCATTTTTTCTCACTTCAATGGTCCAGGTCCCACCATCTTTCGCGACCAGCCATGGAGATGGGATGTGGATAGACCCTTCCGTTCCATAGATAGTCGCTGTGTTATCTTGATTGAGTTGGGTGCTGGTGGCAACTTCGGCGATAATATCACCTTTGAAGGTTAAAAGAGCGGCTGCATATTCATCGACGCCAGTTGACCCCAGATGCCCAGTGCCTTTGACGTTAATAGGATCATCATATTTTTTGCCTTGGGCAACGCCCGCCACCAATCGTGACAGTGAAACTGGGTAACAGCCAACATCGAGAATGCCACCACCGCCAAGCTGATTACTCAATAACCGGCTATTGGGGTCGAAAGGGCAGTGGAAGCCAAAGGTTGCTTTAATCAGTTTTATCTCACCGATTTCATTATCCCGGATTAATTCAATGAGTTTCTGCGTTTGCGGATGGCATCGATACATGAAGGCCTCCATAAGGAAAACATTGTTTTCTATTGCGGCTTCTATGACTGCCATGGCATCTGCGTGATTCAGACTGATGGGTTTTTCGCAGAGGATATGCTTGCCCGCTTCGCCACATTGAATGGCCAGGGATGCGTGGGTAGGGTGAGGTGTTCCAAGGTAAACAACCTGGACATTGGGATCTGCCAAAAGTTCTTGATAAGAGCCGTAGCGCTGAGTTACCCCAAACTGATCAGCAAATACGTTGGCGGACTCTTGTGTTCTGCTCGCTATGGCGACCAATTCCCCCGTGGATGAATTGAGAATTCCTTGAGCAAACGTTTTGGATATGTTGCCCGTTCCGATGATGCCCCATTTGAGTTTTGTTGTCATGGATGAATCTTAAAAGTGTTTTTTAGGCAGCTTCTTAGACTTTTTTCGAAGGCTGTCGAATAAGAAGCGTGAAGAATCTCGAGTATCAAGACCCATTGATAATGTGGATAAGAGCTTGTCTCAAAAGCATAATAAAACCCCGACCAATACATATTAGTCGGGGTCGATAAAAAATCTTGAGAGTTTATTCTTCGGGAGCGGTTTTCTTTAAACCGACAACTCGATCGCCTTCTTTCCAGGCTCCACGTTTTTTGAGCAGATCAACGCGTTCAAAACGTTTGAGAACATTGCGCTTAACTTGCAAACTGCTGGAAGATTTGAAACTGGGATGCTGGGACATAATTCAATTTTTTATTGGGATCTGTCTGTAAGGAGCAACCTACCTAGGTAGATCTTTAGCCCAGTTCAAGTACTTTTCTGAAACTTTTGTCTCTGTAAGGACAATCCATTCAGGTGTTTCATAGGAGTGATTTTCATCAATGAAGCGTTCTAGGCTTTCCATCCTGGATGGGAATGCCTTAAAGGTGATCTTGAATTCGGAAGACTGCTCTATCTTATTCTTCCAATGGTAAAACGACTCAATGGGGCCATCAACCTGTGCGCAAACTGCCAAATGAAGTTTGATCGATTGGCATGCCAGAAAGTCGGCTTCTTTTTTATTATCCGTGGTGGTCCATGCTATGGAAAGTGAGGATAGATTCATGGTGATAAAGTTGGTATGTTTTGCCCTTGCTGTCTTATATTTCTGAAATAATAACTTGACCTGTTCAATCTAGAACCTAGGACAAACCGTTTACTTCAACCTTGGAGGCCCTGTTTTGAGAGAAGAATATTTGAAAGAAGCTAATAAAGTAATTCCGGACGCTGGACTCCTGATCAATGTCGTTTCTCGTCGGGTTAAGCAGTTGCGTCATGGCAATCGCCCCTTGGTAGAATCTTTAGAGAAATTGAATCCTGAAGATATTGCCCTGCGTGAGATTATTGAAGGTAAAATAAGTTACGAGACGGTCGAAAGCTAAAGCCAGAGTTGGCCGGGTTGCTTGATTTCTGATTTGTTTCCCTTCTAAATAGCACAAGATCTTCGGGCTAGTGCCCCTTTTTATTGTTTCGGTCTTTTGTTTGAAAGAGCAAAAGAACTGGTTCCGGAGGATTGTTTTTTTATCTCATGTCTGCCCGAAATACTAAAAAAGAACGATTTACCGAAATTCGGAATAAAAAAGTATTCCGGGATTATACTATTGAGGAGAAATTTGAGGCAGGTATCGTTTTGAAAGGGACGGAGGTGAAAGCGATGCGCAGTGGTCTTGCCCAAATATCGGACTCTTTTTGTCGAGTTGAGAAGGGTGAAGTCTATATATATGGCATTCATATTGATGAGTATCGTTTCGGTAATTTGAATAATCATGAGCCAAAACGGCCCAGAAAACTCTTGCTTCACAAGCGGCAGATCCGGAAGATACAACATGAAATGGATGCTGGTGGGAAATCGTTGATCCCACTCCGCTGCTATTTAAAGGTTGGTCTTTTCAAAGTTGAGATTGCCCTTTGTGTCGGTAAAAAACTCTATGACAAACGTGAGGATCTGAAGAAGAAGGCAGAAATGAGAGAAGTGGAGAAATCGTTTAAATACAGTCGATGAATAGGGCTCTGTGATAAAGGAAGATTTGATAGATCACGAGAAAGGAGTCCACGTGCGTGTGCCAGCCAGTACTTCGAATTGTGGTTCTGGATTTGATACGTTGGGCGTGGCTCTGACTTTATATAATATCGTCTCTGTCCGGGTTTTAACTGATGATGTGAAAGCGAAGAAGCCTGAAGCATCACCAATGATTCGAGAAATACAGGATGTTTTTTTTCAAAATACAGGTATATCTGCGTGTCCTCTCGAGATTTCGATTAAAGGAGATGTTCCGTTGGCAAAAGGTTTGGGCTCTAGTGTTACCGTGAGAGCGGGTATACTTGCAGGTCTTAATGCTCTCTATAATGAACCTTTGAATAAGGAAAAGATGGTAGAAATCGTTTCTGCCGTTGAAGGGCATCCTGACAATGCATCGGCTGCCATCTCAGGAGGGTTTTGCGTGGCTAGGTCTTCCCCCGATTCTGGCCGCTACTTGGCTGCAACGCGATTTCCTGTTGATGAAAAACTCAGAATGGTAGTGGTCTATCCGGATATAGAAATTCTAACGGATGATTCCAGAAAGTCTTTGCCTCTTCAGATTTCTTTTAATGAGGTGATTAAAAGCGTTAACAGTCTTGCCTATGTTGTTTCGGTTTTTGCTTCTGGTGAGTATGAAAAACTGCGTGGATCAGTTTCGGATTTTCTCCACCAGCCTTATCGAGAGCCGACTATTCCCGGAGCAAGAGAGGCCATCGATTCCGGTATAAAAGCAGGGGCTTTTACCGGATGGCTTAGTGGTAGCGGACCAAGCGTTCTTTGTGTATCCGAGAATGTGTACGCAGAATCAGTGGGTATTGCCATGCAAGAAGCATTTGTGGCCAAAGGTTCCCAAGCAACCATTAGATGCTTGTCGGTAGATAATGAAGGTTTGAGTATCCTATCCGGTAAGTGATCTCTTAGTGGGGAACATTTTACCGATATCTACATCTAACGAAAAAGAGTAAATGCTTCATATTGTACTGTATCAACCCGAGATTCCTCCAAATACTGGCAATGTTGGGAGGCTTTGTGCGATTACAAAATCACGTTTGCACCTGATTCATCCGTTGGGTTTTACCATAACGGATCGTCAACTGAAGCGCAGTGGAATGGACTATTGGAAGGACCTCGATGTCCATCATCATGACAATTGGCAGGACTTCAAGAACAGTGATAAGGGACCGAGGCGATTATGGCTTTTTTCGACTCGTGGCGAAAAATCTTTTTGGTCTGCTGATTTTGAAGATGAAGATGGACTGGTTTTTGGAAATGAATCAAGTGGTGCTCCCGCTTTTATCCACGATGAATTGGCAGATAGGAAGGTCGTTATTCCTCAATTTGATCCGAAGCTTCGATCCCTTAATTTATCATCGAGTGTAGGTATTGCTACTTATGAGGCATTGCGTAAAGTACGCTATGGAAAAGAAATTTATGTAGGAAATGGATAAGGATGTTTGTATTTTTTATCATATGGAGAGAAAGATGGCCGAATAAATTGGGATACGGGTCAAAAATTAAGAAGTAAGACTAATGAAGCAGAGCTATCTTAAAATTATTTTCTGGAGCACCATTCTTTGTACAGGCGCTTTTCTTTTTTTTAGCAAATCAAATGAGGCAGTTGAGAATAATCGTTTGATAATCACGAATGCTTCCAACATTGGAACTGAAAATATCCAGAATGTGGATAAGACTGAAGGAAATAAGGTCGTTGTCACAAAAGGAGAGATACATCGGCAGAATACGTTTTATGGGGAAGAACGTTTTCTTGAGGAGGTTAAGGATGTCGATCGTGAAAAATTGCTGGCAACCTACAATCCTCCGGCCAAAAGAGTGCGTTATGTTAAAATGGGAGAGAGCTATTGGGATGCAAAAAAATCGCCTCTTTTCATGTCCTCTCAAAAAGGTGCGTTTGTCATTAATTTATTTGAGGATAAAAATCTGGAAATTGCCGTAAATAAGTCAGTGGTTCTTGGTGCAGGACGTTATTTGATTGAAGGGGAAGTAGATGGTTTTCCGAATAGCCATGTTTTGATTACCTATGCCAATGGTGCCGTGAGTGCCAACATAGACTTAAGCCCAGAAGAGAAATACGAGATCAATGCTTTAGTAGAAGACTTGCATCAAGTCTATGAGTTAGATCCTCATTTATTTTCGGGAGATTGTGAACCATTGAAACCGTTAACGGATACAAATGTAATAGCTTCTTATGAAGCTGACTTGGCAGAAGCATCTGAAGAGGACGATGTTGGTGATATCGAATTAGAGTATGTAGCAGATGAGTCCACCACGGAAGTTTGGATTGAGATCTTGTTTGCTTATACAAATGACATGCTGGCCAATTATTCGATTAGCGCTATGACGTCTCGAATCGACCTTGCCATTGCAGAGGCGAATCATGTTTTCGAAAATAGTGATACAAGGGTTCGGTTACGCGCCCTTCATTTAGAAAAGATGGATTACGATGAAAATGGTGATCTGCAGGATGCCTTGGTGCGTTTGCAAAGGACTGGTGATGGATTTATGGATGAGATCCATGATGTTAGAGATGCCTATGGTGCTGATCTAGTCTGTCTTCTCCATGATCAATCCAATTCAAATACGGTTGGGATTGCTTATTTACTTATGCCACCGAGCAACCCGTACAATGAACGTTATGCTTTTAGTGTGGTTCGCTATGGTTTTCTGACCGGCTATAACGCATTTACGCACGAAATTGGCCATAATTTGGGATGCGCACATGATCGAGAGACAGCGACTGACGATGATACGGGTGAATTGAGTGAAGGCGCCTATTCCTATTCCTATGGGTACAGGTTTAACTTTTCAGGAAATACCTATCGGACGGTTATGGCTTACAGCCCTGGATCAAGAATCTCTTATTTCAGTAATCCTCGGATTTTATTCAATGGATCTTCTGGTCCTGCTCTTGGTATTGCCGAGGGTGAAGCGGAATCTGCTGACAATGCAAAAACAGTCGATCAGCTTGCCATTGAGGCCGCCAATTTTCGCTTGAGTCAATCTTCTTCCTCTTCTGGTAATGGCCGATTAACCGCGGTTTCTACCAGGGCTTTTGTTTCCGGAGGGGAAAAGGTGTTGATTGGCGGGTTTGTCATTGGAGCAGGTGATCCCAAAAGAGTTTTGATCCGTGGAGTTGGGCCCAGTTTGTCTAATTTTGGAGTAGTTGATGCTTTGGAAGGTACCAATGTGAAATTGTTTTCCGGATCGGTAATAATTGCTGAAAACGAACAATGGAGAACCAATGCCAATTATGCAGATATTCAGGCGTCACCTTATCCTCCGTTTAGTGACTTGGAGTCGGCTCTTTTAGTCGATTTGGATCCAGGAATTTATACGGCACATGTTAAAGGGGTGGGAAGTGCGTCCGGTGTTGGTTTGGTCGAAATTTATGAAATTGGGAGTAGTGGTCCTAATTTGGTTGGTCTTTCGACGAGAGGGGAGGTGATGACAGGAGAAAATGTGATGATTGGGGGACTTGTCATTGAAGGCAATGCAGGGGAAACTAAACGAATTGTTATTAGGGGAATTGGTCCGAGCTTGTCTGATGCTGGGGTTACAAATGCTTTAGACGATCCTGTAATCACACTGTAT
>JANQKU010000102.1 GCA_028280955.1 Opitutaceae bacterium | reverse complement strand
AGCTTTTCGAGCCCTTCCTTCCACGAGTTTAATGGACCCATTCTCGGAAGGGCTCAAAAGGGAAAATTTAACCAATGACAATCCTACAAGTGCACGAAGGACACGAAGCCAAATAAACTCTGAAGATCTTGCGATAAAATCGTCCCGATTCGTCGGGATTAATCCTGTCTAAAAAAATTCGAAGCATCCCTTTAAAAAATTTGCGTAAATGGTATTTCTAATCTGCGGATAGATAACTTAACTTTTTATCAGATTATGACCAGAGGTTGCAATTGGGGGTGTTCTGCCTTTGGGTTGGCGGATGCTTGGAGGTAAGTTGAATTTTGTAAAACAAAGCATCGTCTTAGGGATGCTTCTTTTTTTGTGAGCATCTGCGACTCAGGGGCAAAACAGAATCGGGACGGGAAGGGTGAAAGACTTGTATCAGATGAACTGTGCCAGTTGTCATGGAAGTCAGCTACAAGGAGGAGAGGGCAGTTCTCTGATCGATGATGTGTGGAAATATGGTTCTTCAGATGCAGAAATTGCCGAAACGATTCGGAATGGTGTTCCCGATCTTGGCATGATTGCGTGGAAGGATGTCTTGAGTGAAAAAGAGATTCGTTCGTTGGTCATTTTTATGCGGGAACAGAAACAACTGGCAGAAAAAGAGGGGCTTCTCGAACGGGTCCAACCAGAGGGTGGGGTTTTCAAAACAGAAGCGCATGATTTTAAGTTAGTGCAGGTCGCTAAGAGCAAGAGGCTTCTTTGGTCGCTTGATTTCATGCCGGATGGATCGATTCTCACAACAGAACGCAATGGCAATCTATGGCTAGTAAAAGATGGGCAATTGACAGGCCCGATCAAGGAAACACCAAAGGTTTGGGCCTATGGTCAAGGGGGCTTATTGGAGGTGGCGTTACATCCGAATTATGAAGAAAATGGCTGGATTTATCTCTCCTTCAGTGAAACCGCAAAAGGGGCATCAGGTGGGATGACGGCGGTGGTTCGAGGGCGAATCGAAAAAGGTCGTTGGATTGATCAGGAAGAGATCTTTCAGGTTCCGGCAAAATTTTACACCAGGAGCGGTGTCCATTTTGGTTCCCGTTTTGTTTTCCAGGATGGGTATCTTTTCTTTGGGATCGGTGACCGGGGCCGCAGGGAAATGGCTCAAGATATTACCCGGCCTAATGGAAAGATTCATCGTATCCATGAAGATGGGCGAATCCCGGAGGATAACCCCTTTGTGGGAGTGGAGGGGGCTTACCCCAGTATCTGGAGTTATGGTAATCGAAATCCACAGGGTTTGGATACGCATCCTGTGACGGGTGAATTATGGGAATCGGAACATGGTCCACGCGGGGGAGATGAAATCAATAAGATCGAACGTGGCGTGAATTACGGTTGGCCAGTGATTACTCATGGAATGAATTATGGAGGGACACCGATTACGGATATTACCGAAAAAGAGGGAATGGCCCAGCCAGCTCTTTACTGGACTCCGTCGATTGCAGTTTGTGGGATCGATTTTTATGAGGGAGACCGTTTCCCGAATTGGAAATATAATCTTTTTGCGACAGGGTTGGCTTCAGAGGAATTGCATCGTCTTGTGATCGAAGAGGGTGAAATTGTGAAGGATGAGATTGTCATGAAAAACCAAGGACGGATCCGAGATGTGGCCAGCGGGCCGGATGGATTTCTCTATGTAATTCTCAATGGCGGACCATACTCCGGAATCGCTCGGCTGGAACCGGTAGAATAACAAAGATCGCTGTGTTTGTATCGTACTCACGTGCCATCTAGCACGCTACGCACGATACAGCCTTGCGCTGCTTTGTTTTCGACAGGCTCCAGCAAAGATCTGTGACCTGCAAAAAAATAGCCCTTTTGTAAGGAGCTATTTTTGAAAAGTTTTTTCAGATTGTTTTTAGGGCAGGTTGGTGACACCCATGAGGTAGTTATCCACTTCGCGGGCAGCGCCACGACCTTCATTGATGGCCCAGACAACAAGGCTTTGGCCACGGCGGCAGTCTCCAGCAGCGAAGATGCCTTCGATGTTGGTTTTGAATTTGCCGTGGTCTGCTTTGATATTTGAGCGGGCATCGGTGGTCATGCCCATTTGGGAAACGACCGATTGTTCAGGCCCCAGAAAACCCATAGCAAGTGTGGCCAATTGAGCGGGAATGGTGCGGCGGGTGTCTTCTTTTTTCATGGGAACAAACCGGCCGTTATCATCCTTGCCCCATTCGATATCGATAATTTCGAGACCGGAGAGATTGCCGTTTCCGTCATCGATGAAGCGTTCGGTCATGACGAGGTATTCCCGTGGATCGTCCCCTTGCAGGGCTTTTGCTTCTTCCTGGCCGTAATCCAGGCGATAAATCTTGGGCCATTCGGGCCAGGGATTGTTGTCTTCCCGTTCATCGGGCGGACGAGGCAAGATCTCTAATTGGGTGACGCTTTTACAACCGTGGCGGATGGAGGTTCCGACGCAGTCGGTACCCGTATCACCACCACCGATGACTACGACGTCTTTATCCTTTGCATTCAACTCGGGCAGGGATCCGTCAAATTTTGAATCGAGCAGGTGTTTGGTATTTCCGGTGAGGAACTCCATGGCGTAGTGCACACCGTTAAGATTACGTCCGGGAATCGGTAGATCGCGAGGTTTGGTCGCTCCGGTGCAGAAGACGACGGCATCAAAATCATTTTGCAGTTGATCTGCTGTGATGTCTTTACCGATTTCGCAATTGGTGACAAAGATCACGCCTTCGGCAGCCATCAGGTCGACTCTGCGTTGAACAACGAGTTCTTTGTCGAGTTTCATGTTGGGGATGCCATACATGAGGAGCCCTCCGATACGATCTGCCCGTTCATAAACGGTGACTTCGTGACCGGCTTGATTCAACTGATCGGCGCAGGAAAGCCCGGCCGGACCGGAGCCGACGATGGCGATTTTTTTGCCGGTTCGTTTTTCCGGGATATGTGGTGTGACCCAGCCTTTTTCCCAACCTTTATCGATGATAGAGGCTTCGATGTTTTTAATGGTGACGGGCGGTTCAATGACCCCAAGGACGCAGGAACCTTCGCAGGGAGCCGGACAGACTCGACCGGTGAATTCCGGGAAGTTATTGGTTTTGTGCAGGCGCCCAAGCGCTTCTTTCCAGCGGCCTTTGTAAACAAGGTCGTTCCACTCCGGAATGAGATTGTTGATAGGGCAACCACTGGCCATACCGGAGACGAGGTGTCCGGTATGACAGAAGGGAGTGCCACAGTCCATGCAACGAGAGCCTTGCTTCTGCAGATGGCTTTCTTCCGGATGGATTTTAAATTCCTTCCAGTTCTTAATCCGTTCGAGGGGAGCTTCTTCGGAAATGGTTTTCCGTTCGACTTCTAAAAATCCAGTTGGTTTTCCCATAATTATATTTGTTAGTTACCGGCGATACGGGAGAGATCTTTCAGGTTTTCTTCAAAGGCAGCCATCGAAGCTTCATCACCGGAGAGGCCTTGTTCTTCCACTTTTTTGAAGCAGTTGAGCATGCGCTCATAATCCCGAGGAAGCACTTTGACAAACTTTGGCAGGATGTCTGCCCAGTTTTCCAATACCCATTTACCACGAGCAGAGTCGGTGTATTGAGTGTGTTTTTTGATCATCGCCTTCACTTCTGCAATTTCGGTATCTTCGCATTCAATGAGTCGATACAGGTTTACCATTTCAGGATTGAGGAGATCTTCAAATTTTCCATCCAGGTCGAGTACGTGGGCGATACCGCCGGACATTCCCGCGGCAAAGTTTCGCCCGGTTTCACCCAAGACGATAACCTGGCCACCGGTCATGTATTCACAGCCATGATCGCCGACACCTTCGACAACAGCCCGGACGCCGGAATTACGGACGCAGAAACGTTCACCGGCGATACCGCTGATGTATGCTTCACCGTAGGTGGCTCCATAAAAAGCGACATTACCGATGATAATGTTTTCTTCCGATTTGAATTTGGAACCTTTGGGTGGATAGGCGATGACTTTAGCCCCGGACATGCCTTTACCAAAATAGTCATTGGCATCTCCTTCGAGTTCCATGGTCATTCCTGGAGGGGTGAAGGCGGCGAATGACTGCCCGGCACTTCCCTTGAATTTCAGGTGAATGGTATCTTCCGGAAGACCTTTGGCGCCATGTTGTCGTGTGAGTTCACTGCCGACAATGGTACCAACCACACGGTTGATATTCACGATGGGCAGTTCGGCTTTAACCTTCTCACCTTTTTTCAAGGCAGGCTGACAGAGCTTTAGTAGCTTTGTATTGTCCAGAGCGAGGTCCAGCCCATGGTCCTGATCTTTCTGGCAGTAGGTGCCGACTTCATCCCCAACATCGGGTTTGTGGAAGATGCTGGTCAGATCGAGTCCTTTTGCTTTCCAATGTTCGATGGCATCACTGGTTTCAAGGCATT
>JANQKU010000276.1 GCA_028280955.1 Opitutaceae bacterium | reverse complement strand
GGGAACTTTTGCAGCTAGTTCACGCAATTTAATTCGTTCTTTTGCGGAATGTCCGGTGGTGCCCACAACCAAGGGTTTGTTTTTTTCAACAGCGAGTTCAAAGAGAGTCTGGGTCGCATGATGGAGGGAAAAATCGATGATGACATCTGCTTGATCAATGCTGGCAGCTAAGTCATCTCCCATATCAATTTTGGCGACTATTTCGATCCCATCTTTCACTTTGGCTTCCTGAATAATGGTCTGACCCATTCGGCCGGAAGATCCGTGCATAAGTATTTTTAAGGCCATAATGGTTTTTTCGTATTCAAGCGTTAAGCTCTTGGATTGCCTCTAGTAATGTGGCTCGGTTTTCGGGTGTCATTTCACAGAGTGGCAAGCGTACTTCATCCGAAGTGATTAAGCCGACCTCCTTCATCGCAGCTTTCACCGGTACGGGATTCGGTTCAATAAAGAGGACTTTAAAGAGCCTTGAGAGGCGTTGATGGAGTTTGCTTGCTGTCACAAAATCATTTTGCAGCGCGGTTGTTACCATCTGGGAAACTTCCTTGGGGAAAAGGTTAGAAGCTACGCTGACGACCCCTTTTGCTCCGGCAGATATGAAGGGTAAGGTAAGGCTATCGTCTCCACTGAAAATTGTGATATCTTCCCCAAGTGCTCGTATGAGCTGATCGACTCGTTCACAGGAACCTCCGGATTCCTTTATATAGCAGATGTTGGCATAGTTAGCCCTGAGACGTTCAACGATTGAAATGGGGATTTCGATTCCACATCGTGATGGAATAGAATAGAGGATAATCGGACGGTCTGTCGTGTCGGCGACACTGGCAAAATGCCGATAAAGTCCCTCCGGGCTCGGCTTATTATAATAGGGAGCCACTTGCAAAAAACCATCGACACCTACATCGTGGGCTTGTTTGGTTAACCGAATGGCTTCCGCCGTGGAGTTTGAGCCGGTTCCCGCGATGACAGGGATACGCTTGTTGGCAGCTTCCACTACAGTCCTAATTACCTTCAAATCTCCCTCGTGGCTAAGGGTAGGAGATTCGCCGGTTGTTCCTACGGGAACAAGGCCCGAAATGCCATTGGAGACCTGATATTCCACCAACTGTTTGAGCTCATCAGTAGAGATTTGACCATCGCGAAATGGGGTAATCATTGCTGTGAGTGTGCCGGTAATCGGTTGTAAAGACATAAGTGCTCTATTTCACTCTGAAATCAGAGCGTTTTGCGCAAAGGGACAATCCTTTTTTGGTTTTTCTTCGGGTTTCTCCAGGAATCAATCCCGGCAGAATCAGTTAAGCTGAGTAATTATCCGCCGATACCTACTACAAATGGAATACGAGATAATCGATGATCTGTTGCGTCTGGCCGTAGAAAATGGCGCCAGTGATATTGTCATGAAGACTGATAAACCTGGTCTACTACGGCTCAATGGTCGTTTGAAACCTGTTGAGATGGACCCGCTGAGCATGGATACTCTTGGATCATTTGTAGAGGACAATGTCCCGGAATTTCTGCGTGAACAAATGGAGTTGGAGGGTCAAATCGATTTCGCTTACAGCTTGGGTAATATAGGTCGTTTTCGGGTGAACGGATTTAAGCAAAGAGGCACTATCAGCATTGTATTTCGGTATGTAAAAAGTGAAATTCCTTCGTTTGATGAGCTTAATTTGCAGTCAGAAACTCTCACAAAATTATCACAATGCAAGGATGGTATCGTTCTTCTCTGTGGTGCGACTGGATCGGGTAAAAGTTCTACCTTAGCCTGTATGCTGAATTGGATTAATGATAATATCGATAAACATATTGTCACAATGGAGGATCCGATTGAATTCAGTTTCACAGATAATAAATCAGTTTTTAATCAGAGAGAAATCGGGGTGGATGCTCCTAGTTTTGAATTGGCTCTCAAAGCCGTGCTTCGTCAAGATCCCGATGTTATTTTTATTGGGGAAATGAGAGATAAGGTTACCTTTGAAACAGCCCTTTCGGCTGCAGAGACCGGTCATCTCGTGTTTTCCACATTGCATGCGTCAAGTGCTCATCAATCGATCGTTCGACTTTTCGATTTCTTTTCTGCAGAAGAACAGATGCAGGCAAGACGTCAGATGGCCAGTTCGCTTAGAGGTGTCGTTGTTCAGCGGCTTATCCCGGCGATGGAAGGTGGTGGGCGTGTCCCGGCACAGGAAATTTTAGTAGCGAATTCTTTAGTTAAAAACCTTATTCTTGAGGGTGAGTTCGACAAAATTCCGTCTCTACTCGATGTGGATACTGAAGCCGGCTCCCAATCGTTTAATAAGGATCTCTATCGACTCATTAAGGCCGGGATGATCAGTAAGGGAGATGGGATGAAAAATTCCTCTAATCCACAGGCTTTGGAAATGAATTTGAAGGGTATTTTCTTAAACGACGATAGACAAATCCTCGGATAGAGGCAGTTTATTGATCAAAACGGGAGGAGGAGATGACTTGTGTAAGCTCATTCAGGTTGATTGGGGCAGTTTTTTAGGTCTTTTTACTTCGATTTTCTGTCTCGACCAGCGCGATTTCCCCCTCCATGGTTTGCCGTTTATGGCAATTACTTTGATGTTTTCAGGACAAGGCGCCCAAAAAGTTGGCATGGGCAAAAGTCTCTATGAGGAGTCTCCGGTAGCGAAACGTCTCTATGATGAGGCGAATCAGATCCTTGGTTGGGATTTGGCAAAAATCTCCTTTGAAGGTCCTCCCGAAGAGTTGATGGAGACGAAAGTCTGCCAGCCAGCGCTTTTTGTGCATGGATTTGCGCTTTTTTCGATTCTGAAAGAAAGCGGACGAATCACTGATGCTACGGTTGCCACAGGGTTAAGTTTAGGAGAAATCACAGCTCTGACAGCTGCTGGTGTTTTTGATTTTAAAACCGGTCTGAAGGTCGTTGCAGAACGTGGGAGGCTCATGCAGGAAGCCTGTGAAAAAACTAGAGGAGGCATGGCCAGTGTCATTGGAGTCGACCGAGAAACAGTAAAGACCTTCAGTGAGGAAATGGGTGTTCAGATGGCCAATTTGAACTGTCCGGGGCAAATCGTTATTTCTGGCGAAAAGGACAAGATTCATCGGGCCGTTGAGGAAGGACAAGCCAGGGGATTTCGCCGTGTGATCGAGCTGGAAGTGGCCGGGGCTTATCATAGCCGTTTAATGGAACCAGCGCGCGAGGCTTTTGCCGATTATTTATCGAATATTCAGTTTAACAAACCAGAGATGATTGTTCTTACCAATACGACTGGAAAAGCGATTGAAGATCCCGATGAAATTCGTGAGGCGCTTATTCGTCAAATTGTGTCTCCAGTTTTATGGGAAGATTGTCTCTATAGTGCGGCCGAACTAAACACTGAGAATATTTTCTGGGAATTGGGTCCTGGGGGTATTCTTACCGGGCTTGTTCGGCGAACAAATAAGGAATGGACCTGTCAGAAGTTCTCTCAAATCTTCGAACTGGTCTCTTGAAATATACGCACTTTTTTAACAAATTCCGGTAGATTATTACTGAGGTAACTTAGAAAAGATGCCTTTTGGCCCGAAGGTCGATTCATGTCCCAAGAAGTACTTACACGAAATTTTTGTATTATAGCTCACGTTGATCACGGAAAAACCACTTTGTCCGATCGTTTGCTCGAGTACACCAATACTGTTGCTCAGAGAGTCATGACTGATCAGCACCTGGACTCGATGGATCTTGAAAAGGAACGAGGGATCACCATCAAGAGCCATCCGGTCACCATGAAGTATCCGGCAAAAAATGGTAAGTTTTATCAACTCAACTTAATGGATACTCCGGGGCATGTGGATTTTTCCTACGAAGTCAGTCGAAGTCTAGCTGCTTGCGAAGGAGCCGTTCTTTTGATTGATGCTGCTCAAGGGGTAGAAGCACAGACGGTTGCCAATGCTCAGTTAGCTAATTCTCAAGATCTGAAGATCATTCCAGTCATCAACAAGATCGATCTACCCAGTGCCAATCTGGAACTCTGCAGTCGACAATTGGAAGATATTTTGGCCATTCCTTCAGAAGAGGCTATCCTGGCCAGTGGAAAAAGTGGAATTGGAATTGGGGACATTCTGGATGCCGTTATCGATCGTCTCCCAGCTCCCAGAGATAGAGAATATCCCAAGCCTCGCACCTTGATTTTTGACTGTGTTTTTGATCCTTATCGTGGTGTTATCATGTATGTGCGTGTCTTTTCCGGTTCGGTTCGGACGGGCGAACAAATCATCATGATGAGTGATGGCAGTAGGGCAGAAGTTAAGGAAGTGGGGTGCTTTACGCCAGGAATGGTAAAAAAGGACATTCTTGAAGCTGGCGATGTTGGCTATCTGGTTTGTAATATCAAAAATGTTTCGGATATCAAAATTGGGGATACGATAACGTCCAATACAAATAAAGCTGAAGAAATGCTTCCAGGTTACAAGGAAGTAAGACCGTTGGTCTTTAGCGGGATTTATCCCCTGGATACTTCCAATTTCGAAAAACTTAAAGCCAGTTTGGATCGTTTGCGATTGAATGATGCCGCCTTTGTTTTTCAGGCGGAGAGTTCGATTGCTTTGGGCTTTGGTTTTCGCTGTGGATTTCTCGGTTTGTTACACATGGAAATCATACAGGAACGTATTCGTCGTGAATATGACATCGATATTATTTCGACGTATCCAAGTGTTATTTATAAAGTAGAGCTTTCCAATGAAACGATAATTGAAGTCGATAATCCGTTGGAACTTCCCGATCCTTCAGCGATTAATCAGATTCTGGAGCCCACCATCAAAGCGACCATTCATACCCCCAATTCATGTATTGGCGATTTGATGAACCTTGTGAACGACAAAAGAGGGCTCTGTGATCATACGGAAACTCTCGACGATAATAGGGTTATGCTTTGTTGCGTCTTACCGCTCAATGAAATCCTCATCGATTTTAATGATCGACTTAAAAGTATCACCCGTGGTTATGGTTCGATGGATTATGAGTTGGGTGAATATGTTGTCGGAGACCTTGTCAAAATGGACATCCTGGTGAATGGAGAACCTGTTGATGCCTTTTCGTCCATTGTGCACAGAGATAAAGCACGTACTAAAGGAAAAGATCTTTGCGATCGATTGGCAGACATTATTCCTCCGCACCTTTTTAAGATAGCTGTGCAGGCTGCCATAGGAGGGCAAATCATTGCCAGAGGAAATGTCAGCGCAATGCGTAAAGATGTAACGGCCAAATGTTATGGAGGAGATATTTCGCGAAAGAGAAAGTTGCTTGAAAAGCAAAAAGAAGGTAAACGAAAAATGAAACAAATAGGGAGGGTTTCGATTCCCCCGGATGCCTTTATTAAAGTTTTAAAAAACAGTAGCTGAAACAATTCAGAAAATTATTTTTAAGAGGACGTATCAATCGTGTGGAATATTTTTAAATCCGAACAGAAGAAAATGCAGCTCAATGCCCAGAACTGGGTGCAATTGGCAAATAAAGTAGTCCATTTTCGACGTGATCAACTCCCGGACAGAGAAATAGAAGCGCTGCAAAAAGGAATCAAAGACCTTCGCTCCGATATAAAAGAAAAGGCCGATGCCAGTACGCTTAAACTGTCCATTGGAAATCTTGAAGGTTGCCTTCAAAAAAGTGGAGGAACCTTTTATCCGAAATCAGGGTTAGTTGAATGGGTAGAGTTTTTGTTGGTTGCCTCTATTTTGTTTATCGGTATCCGAACTTTTTTTGTTCAACCATTCAAGATCCCGACGAACTCGATGTGGCCATCTTATTATGGGATGACTGCGGAGACATTTACCTCTTTGGAAGAAGAGCCAAATCCGGTGGCCAGGGTTTTTCGTCTGGCAGCGTATGGCGCTAAAAAACATTCTATTGATGCGCCTGCTTCGGGTGAGCTCAAGATCCCGTTTATTTCATCGGGCAGTACCATGCATCTCGCTTATTCAACTGTCAGAACACGCCGCTGGCTGATTCTTCCGGCTCAAGGTCACCAATACACTTTTTACGTGGGTGATGAGCCGGTGACCATTACCGTTCCATCCGATTTTCGGATCGATCAAGTTTTGTCCGATATGTGGTTTGGCGAGGGAGGAACTCTGGTGGATAATCTTCTTCCGAAAATTTCGGCTAGAAATTTTTCGGAGGATTATATGACATTGCAACTTGGAAACAGTCGGGGTTCGATTCGCACGACTCTTGTCTCGACGGGTAAAGTTTTTCAGAAAGGGGAAAGGCTTCTTTCCTTTGATATTTTAACGGGAGATCAACTCTTTGTTGACCGCATGAGCTATCATTTTGCAAAACCCAAAGTGGGTCAGGGGTTTGTCTTTCGCACTCGCAATATCAAAGGAGTCGAACGAAAGGGGGAGTACACTGATAAATACTATATTAAGAGATTGGTGGGTATTCCTGGGGATGTTCTCGAAGTGAAAGAGCCTGTGCTGTATCGGAATGGAGAAGACATTGAAGGTTCTGTCGCCTTTGCTAAAAACGCGCAATACGAAGGGCTTTATCGCGGTTATGTCAATATCGAGAAATTGGATGTTGGGAAAACCGTTACCATTCCTGAGGATTCCTTTTTTGCGATGGGTGATAATTCATTTGATAGCCTGGATAGTCGCTATTGGGGAACGGTCCCTGAAAAAGATGTTATTGGGAAGCCGCTTTTTATTTATTATCCTTTTACTCGGCGCTGGGGCCCGACTCTCTAGTCTCTAAGTCAGAGAGTATTTCCATCCACTTTTTGTATTCAGCGAGTGGGAAAGGCTGAGAGCCAGTCATGTAGTGATTGTGGTAAATAGTTCCCTTTGATTTCCACCGTATAATATACAGACTATGTATCATTGATTCTTTGATTGAAGCCAGTGAGTATTTCCCATTTTCTGGAATAGAGAAGTGTCCCTCAGACAAGACTTCTTTAGAAGTAAGATCGTAGACCATATACTCACCTTCAAAGAGTTCACGGGTGTCGTTTATGCCCATGATATTCTGTTTTTCGTCTTCGGGTTCGCTGAGAAGCAGGCACTGAGGTTGTTGAACCCTTCGGACGTATTCAAAGGCTGATTTCCTGTTATTGTAGTAGTCGACGATGGCATCCGAAATAATGGGCCAGCCATCTCTTAAATTCCACCAGAGAATGCCGGTTGTGTAGCCCTTTCTCTGGCGAAACCACTCGATAAAAAATTTCAGCGCTTCCGCCTGGGTTGCCTGAGATGCGTAAATAAAATCGTCGAGATTATCCGGAATTAAACCAAAGCAATGTTTGATCTGGTTTGCCATCAGGTTGATTCTCCATCGATTGTCTTTATCTTCCGCTGTATAACAGACAGCCTTTACCCACCAGATAGGATTGTCCTCCCAGGGCCAGGTATTTTCCACTCCCAGCATCTTTTCCAATGAATCTTTTGCAGGGCATCCATGGTAACCGATCTCGCTGACAAAATGGCATTGATCGTTCCGATAAAAAGAATCTTTAAACCATCCGCGTGGCCCCCAGAGATGATTCTCCGGCAGTCGATGCATGTTTTCCTTCAAGTGGGGAAACATGGCAGGACCGATGTAGGGAGAACTTGGCAGATAGTTGCGCTAGGGGTCGGTTTTCTTTAAAACAGAAGGAAGTATTTTTCGACTGATTTGATCGTCATTGGGATTCAGTTCCTGTCCCTCTAGCCAAGGGACTAGATCGTTTTCATTATTTCCCGACCATAACGCGAGAGAAGAATGATTTCGCAAACGTTTTGCAACGATTTCTGCTTCCATCTCCACCTCTTTGAGAAAACTCTCGTTTTGGGGATAGGAGGCACAGGCAAAACAGAAATCTTGCCATACCAGAATGCCATGTTGATCGCATAAGTCGTAAAAAGCATCCGACTCATAGACATTGCCGCCCCAGCAGCGCACCATATTGCACTGTAGTTCGATCAGCATATAAAACGTTTTCTCCAGATGTTCCGGATCTCGCGAGTGAAGAGCATCAAGGGGTACCCAATTGGTTCCTCGTGCAAATATTGTTGTACCGTTGATGACAAAAGTAAAAGGAGGAACCTCCTGCCCATCTGTATAATCTGATGTTTCTAGAAAAATGCTACGAATGCCAATCGATTGAGCACTCTGATCGAGTGTGAGGCCGGAGGATGTTTCCCGCAGTCGTACGATTGCTTCATATAAAACAGGATCACCGTATCCGCTTGGCCACCATAATTGAGGATTGGTTACCTGTAAAAGGATATTTCCCGATTGTCTGGGCCCGGCAAGTGACTCCGAACAAACGATCTCACCATTGGGGTCGCGCAGTGCAATCTCCAGAGTTGTGGAAGAGAGAGTTTCTGCGAAATCTTCCAATTCCCATTGCACCTGTAGTTCACACTCACTGTGATCTTCTTTCAGGTTTTTGCAGGCCCAGTAGCTGGCCTTGATACGTGGATAATTTCTGATTTCCAGGGTAATGTTTTTCCATAAACCCGCACTCACAATTCGGGGCATGATGTCCCACCCATACATGTGAGCTGCCTTTCGGACTGAAAGTGACTCTGTCTTACCGGGCAAAGTCCATTCGGTAGGGCCTGGTCGATGCTTTACACCGGCCAAAAGAGCTGAACCGATAACGACGGTGAGAGTGTGAGTTTCTTGTGGTTGATGAAATGAAGAAATATCAAATTCGTGAGAAACAAACATATTAGCTGTTTCACCGATTAAACAGTTATCCAGATAAATACGGGCACAGCAATCGATCCCTTCAAAAACGAGGAAAGTTCGTTGATTTGGTTCGACCTCCGGTATTTGGATTTCTTTTTGATAGCACCACCAATTTTTCTCCCATTTTAACGCTTCGTAAATCTGATCACCTACCTCCAAAGAGGGGAGCAATCCTTGTTTTTGTAGATCCAGTTCAACATTTCCCGGAACCTCTGCAGCGATAGAGTTTTCAGAATACTGCTGAATTTCATCCAGAGTTGGCACATCCGGACTGGCTTGCAGACCATAGGATAATTGCCAGACACCGTTCAGTGAAAGTTTATTTTGTGAATCACTCATAAAAGGTTATTCAGTCCAGGAGATAAAAGTAGGTAATAAAGCGAGCGATTTAGATTCCTTTATCTCTAAAGGAAAGGCATGGGTATTCGATTTGGATATCTAAAACGAAGAAAAAAATGACCCACACCTGCCGCCCCATTCATAAACTCGGGAGAATACTGATCGGGTCGATCACTTTGCCAAAGATCTCCTTCAGCGCTTACTTTACGATACTTAAAAATGCGCCGGATATAATCATGTGTTCTTTTCATCCAGAAAGTGTCTCCCGTTATTCGATGGAGTTTTAAAAACAAATCTGCATTTCCGGCTAGACCATGACATTGACAGGGGTGCTTGCGTTCGTCACCGCACTCAAAAGTAACTTTACCTGCTGCCTTCACTTTTTCCAAATAAGAGGGTTTCTTTAAGTGTTGATAAGCTTTGGCGAAGAAAAGACCGATACCTGATGCACCAAGACACCACTGGTTCCAGAGAGTGGTTAGGTCCTTATCACCAAGAAACAGAGGCCAGTGGTATCCTCCTGTATAGGGGATAGCTAAGTTACTTAACGTATCGGCCACCTCATGACAGAGGTTTCTCCAGTCATCTTCCTTAGTTGCTTCATATAAGGAGAGAAGGAAGTAACCATGGCCTGCCAGGCCTGGGCCCAGACCAAGGTAGGTTACGTCAGGTGGATCTGTGATTATCAGAGGAGGCCAATAACAATAGCCTGACTCACGCACTGCGTTCCTTTTAAACCATTGACCTATTTCGGCTGCGCCATCTAAAAACCGAGGCATGCCCGTAGCTGAAGCAAGGCGGAGAAGGAACAATCCCGTACCAGCGTTTCCTGTCACGAGGCCAGCATTCGGGCTCAGCGGAGCTGCCAAAATACGGTCTCCGATTTGTACGGCCTTATGGAGACTGACACTGTCTCCTGTTGCCTCACTGTATTGCAACCAGGCCAATCCAATTCCTGCCCATCCTCCACCTAAGCCATAATCAGAAGCGCCTTCTAGATCGTGTCGGAGTTTTGGTTGAGAAACACACCAATGCAATGCTTGCAGAGCCAGACTTTTCGCTTTTTCAATACCGGTGAAGCGATAGTAGTCTGAAAGAAAGAGGGAAATTCCAGCTACACCATTGTAAAGATCGGCGCCATATTGAGGTTTATCTTGGTGAGTGAATGTTTTCCAGCGCACTCCATCTGATAGTTCTTCAGCCGTCGATTCAATATAGTTGAAAACAGAGTCGGCACCGTCTTTTGTGAGGCTCTCTATCTCGGGGCTTTTCACTATAAAATGTTCTTGTTTTAAATCCCCCTCAGGTAATTCCTCAGATATATCGGAGGAAAAGGTCGACGAAAGGATCTGCTAGAAAATTAAATCCTTTCA
>JANQKU010000256.1 GCA_028280955.1 Opitutaceae bacterium | reverse complement strand
AGTGTCTGTGATTTTTCTAATTTCATACTCATTTCAATCCAGCAATAGCCTACCAGTCTCCAACCGCACCATCCGGATAAAAAGTTCGTTGTAAAACTTCCTGCTTGAAAGGATGTTTGGCGACTTCTGTCTCATCAATCTCGATACCTAATCCCGGTCGAGTATTCGGTCGGACGATTCGGCCCTCTTTCTCCAGGGAAAACCCTTCGGAAACAATCTCATCTCGCCAAGGAACATCGTTGCTAACAGATTCACAGATAATATATGACGGTGTCACAAATCCAAACTCCAACGAAGCTGCTGTACTAACCGGCCCCTGAGGATTATGAGGCGCCATCGCAACCCGATATGGTTCGGCCATCGCAGCAATACGACGAGCTTCACTGAGACCTCCACAATGCGTTATATCTGGTTGGATTACGCTACAAGCTCGCCTTTCCAACAACTCACGAAAAGCATGTTGACTGACTAAACGTTCTCCCGTCGCAACTGGAGTCGTCACAGCCCTTTGGATCGCTGCAATATCCTCCAGGGTTTCCGGCCAACAGGGCTCTTCAAAAAAATAAAGACCATAGGGATCGAGTGCTTTGGCAAAACGCATCCCCATACGTGGAGAACAACGGGCATGACAATCCACCATAATGTCGATATCAGATCCTACAGCTTCTCTCATCGCTGCAACGCATGCCTCTGCATACTGAACCGGCTTTAAGCCTTCTATCGGCATCGTTTCCGGCACTGCCATCGTTTTAAAAGCGGTAAATCCATCCTCTACTGCCTCCTGCGCCAATTCAGCAAACCGCTTTGCATCCGAAGGGGATGTTTCATAGAAATCCTCCATCTTGCCACCGCCCAAATGGCTATAGGTTCGGATGAAATCTCTTACCGGCCCACCCCACAACTGATGGCAGGGAACTCCATGCACCTTCCCCACAATATCCCAGAGGGCAATATCGATTCCACTAATGGCGGTAGCACGGACAATCCCATTGCCATGCCAGAAATGTTGACGATACATCATCTGCCAGAGATGTTCGACCCGTCGTGGATCTTCTCCCATTAAAAGTTGAGAGAGATCCTCAATAGCGCCGACCACAGAACGAGTATGCCATTCCAGCGTCGCTTCACCCCAGCCATAGAGACCAGGCTGATCCGTCAATACTTTAACAAAGATCCAGTTCCGCATACGTGCGTTGCAGACATATGTTTCAATTGCAGTAATTTTCATAGAAATATTTATTTTTAACGGAGATCTCTCAAAGCTGCCGGTTAGAAAGTATATTGTGGAATTTTCATCCATTCTCCACCCTTTAAAGCAGAGTGATGCGCGACGATACCGGCAACTGACATATTGAGCGCCATATCAATCGCTATTAACGGGACTCGATCTTGTAAGATCGCTGTTACGAATTCATCCGTGAGGCGACCGTGGGAGCCTCCATGACCACCTGCATCCACACCAGGAGGAAGACCGGGACGATTCTGATTCGGAAGGTTTTCCTCAAATCCTTTATATTCCCCATAAAAGGATCCTTTCTCCCCGCGGATGCGACCCTTTTCACCATGATCACCCGGAGTATCCCAACTAACCGCCATTCGGGACATGCCTCCTTCACTCGTTCGAAACAATGCGATCTCTGAACCAAACGGATTGTTATACTGATTATTTTCGGGTTGAAACTGCCTGGCCGAACTAGGCATACCAAGACAGGAAACTTCAGTAAAACTATGGTCTGTCACCGCATTGTAATAAGCATTGGAATGCGTCGGATAAAACTGAGGAGGCAGGCCGATTCTCCAACCCTTGTATGATGGAATCGCTTCATCGCCAAAATAATGATAGTATTCTCCTTCAGAATACACAATTTTGCCAAGACCTCCCGCATGGTAGATCTGCCGCATCGCATATAAATCCGCATGAAACATCGATGTTTCAAACAACATGTATTTAAGACCTGTTTTCTTAACCGCTTCATACAGTTTTTCAGCATCCTCTAATGAGGCAAAAACCGCTGGAACGGCAGATGCCACATGCTTTCCGTGTTCCAGACTAAGAATGGCATGCCGGGCATGGCTCGGAGCATCTGTTGCCAAAAAGACCGCTTCAATCGTATCATCCTTAACCATCTCCTCCAACGAAGGATACGTTTTTTCACACCTGGCCTCTTTCGCCATTTCAGCGCAACGCTCCGGGATGAGGTCACTGACAGCCACTACTTCGACATTGGGATGGTCCTGAAACCCAAACCGGACACCAAACTTACAAAGGCCATGCCCAACCAGTCCCACTCGTATCTTGCGATCGGAGACAGAAACCCACTCATTTGAAGTGTCTGGGGCTTCTACAGTTTCTTCAAATCCTTGAATAACCTCTTCTTTTTTATTGGTAGAATAGCCAACCCTCTGCATCCCAAGAGCAACTGAACCAATGGCGACTGAATTTATAAAGGTTCGGCGGGATACCGAGCTTGAAATGCCTGAACCCTCGGAAGAATAATTAGATGTATCTTTGTTTGATTTCATAGTCATAATGTTAAGAGATTCATTGGTGATTTTTACTTAAAAGAAATACCTGAAAAACTGAGGTAACAGGCGATGAGAGCCCCGGCTGCTAACAGATACCAAAGTAACAAATTGCGATACCAAGGCTTTCCCATATCAGAAAAGATCTGAAGCTTCTGCCAATCCACTACCAAATTCCCTGTTACCTTTTCGGCGGCAGGAGGTCGCGTAAGAAAACTCACTCCAATATGGAGAGCCACACAGAAAGCCCAAGCAAAGAAGGATCGTAGGGTAAAAGCAATCGGCAGGGAAAAAAGAGGGAAGATCCCATATTCAAGCACTAGGCTGAATGTCATACCGCCAACAATAGTGATGACAGCTGCTTTTCCCGTCGCCCGTTTCCAGAGGATCCCAACCAAAAAAATAGCAGCAAACGGTGGGGCGAAATGAGCGTATAAGTTTTGTACATACACAAAAACCCCTTGACCAAGATTTTCAATAAACGGAGCTATCAAAACAGCAATCGTAAGCACGATAGCTGAAATCCATTTTCCCATTTTCGCTAATGAAGCTTCCTTCGTATCTGGCCTAATGAATTTCTTGTATAAATCCAAAGTGATGATCGTCGAAGTCGAATTGAGGACAGAATCAATGGTCGACTGTATCGCACCAAAAAGAGCTGCCAGTAAAAGCCCTGTCAGCCCGGCATGGACTAACATGGTAACCAAAACTGTATAGGTTTGATCAATTGCTTTTTGGTCCGTAATTCCAGGTTCCATCGCAAAATAGATTAGCCCAGGTAGTACGACAATGAACGGAAGGAAAACCTTCATCCCCATCGCAAGAACAATGCCCATCCGGGCATGCCAATCATTTCTGGCCGCAAGAACGCGCTGAACCATAAACTGATTCATACAATTGTACCAAATACTGATGGATAACCAGGAAGTAAAAATAGTTATCCATGGCACAAGAGGATGACTCATGGGCTGAAAAACCGAAAGTCTCTGATAACTCTCTTCCGAGCCAATAATCTTTTGCCCCATCTCCGTTATGGCCGAAGCCCATCTCGTTCCTTCTCCCAAATTGCGATTAATCATCGCCGTCCATCCAGCAACGATACCTTCACCAGCACCAAGTGCCTGGAGTCCGAGAATCGTGACCAGAATACCTCCCAAAACCATCACAATTGTCTGAAAAAGATCTGTCCAGGCGACTGATCTTAAGCCCCCATAAATCGCATAGCTTCCAGCTGTCAGTGCCATCACGATGACGCCGATCCATATATCCCAGCCAAACATTTGCTGCAATCCCAGGGCCGCCGCATAAAGAACTGCCGCAAGAAAAGCTGTGACATTTGCAATGACGGTAAAAACGGCAAAAAGCAGTCGACAAACCGAATTATATCGTCTCTCCAAAAACTCAGGTGCCGTAAACACCCGACTGGCTAAAAGAAAAGGAATAAAAAACCAGATAAGAATGGAAAATGAAAAAATATTTCCCCACTCCCATTGTGCCACGCAAACTCCATACAAGTAAGCGGCGCCAATCATACCGATGAAATGTTCCGTCGATATATTGGATCCAATGAAAGAGGACCCAACCACATACCAAGGCAAACTACGACCCGCTAAAAAGTAGTCCTCACTAGTGGATTTGCCTTTACGCCCAACCAGAAGGCCAATCCCAATGAGTAAAACAAAGTACGATACGAAAACAGCGATATCAATTGGCCCCAGACTATCCATGACCATTTCTATCCCCTGTCTGTAAAAAGAGGGACTTTTCCACTGAAAAGGGGATTCTTCATTAGCCTACTATGGGGTAACATAAAAGTGTGCCTAACATTTTTTGATTTTGTGTTCAATATCAAATTTTCTTGACCTTAAAGTCATTGCATCATGCGATTGAGATACAGTGAGGATTTCAGAATACATCAAAAACGATCTCTCAGAGTTCCTCTCCAAAGGCAGACCATTCTCCGTTGAACTGAATCTCATCTCATTGGCCAAACACTACGGAGCCAGTACTCAACCCGTGCGAACAGCTCTTGCACAGTTGGAAAAAGAAGGTCTCTTAACCAAACAGGCTAATGGTCGGTTTATCCCCAAAGGCCCTCAAAAAAAATCTCTGCAAAAAACCTCTAAACCACCTTCAATCAACATCCCCTCTCATGATTCGGTCTATCGCCAAATCGCTGAGGATCTGGTCAAACAGAGTTTTCGGACAGATGATACCTACCTGCGCGAACAAGCATCTGCGACTAAGTATGGTATTGGTCGGACGGTCCTACGTCAGATTTTTCTTCGTCTAAGCACAGAAGGTATTTTGCAGCATGTGCCACGTTGTGGCTGGAAAGTCCGGAGATTCAGCAAAAAAGACTTACAGGATTTCTTAGCTGTTCGAGAAGCGCTTGAACAAAAGGCACTCGCCCAAGCATTTCCCTCGCTAAATTCAGAAGTCTTACAGAAATATCTGCAAAACAATCAGGATCGTGGTGCTTATCAAGCACCCCTCATTGATAATCAATTACATGCCTACTGGATAAATCTCTCCGGTAATCGTTACATTCAAGGTTTCTTCGAAAATAACAGCACCTATTTCAACCTGCTCTTTGAATGGGAAGAACACGATATACCCGCAGCCCGGCTAACCTGCAAAAAACACCGTCGCATTCTCTCTTGTCTATTAAAAAAAGATCTCGAGGGTGCTGCAAAAGCCCTTTCCCACCACATCCTCAAAGATCATCCTGTCTTAGAACAATTGGGATGACCATTGCTAAGTAATCACTTTTTAAGCGTAGCTTCCTCCTTGGACGATACCCAATTTCTTGCGACGTTTCGTTCTTTCGTCAGCTGCTTTTTCAGTATAACCACTTTTCTTAAATGCAGCCAAAGGATTCTCTGCCAGTTTCTTCTTCTTACGCCACGAAGCAAGTGCATCCCGAACATCTGTCGCGTAGGCATCCTTAAGTAAATCCTCTGCGCCAACGACATCGCACTTTTTCTGCAAACTCCGAAGTTGACGACGATCCACTAAAGCAGCCTTGGCACATAGTTCCTGCGTAGTCATAACCGTTTGGATCATTGCCTCAATCTTAGGCTTAAGATTATGAGATTGATCCACCATATATGCGATATCTGGGTACGATCCCGTATCATATGCATAGGTATGAATCTCATGAAAAATGCGAAAGATCCGGTAAGGGTCGATCGAACCCAAGGTCAAATCATCATCCGCATAACCTCGATCATTAAAATGAAGACCACCCAACATCCCCTCATCCAGTAAAAAGGCGACTATCTGCTCAACATTCTGTGCTAGATAGTGATGACCGATATCAACCAGAACCTTGGCCTTGGGTCCGGCTTTTTTGCTGTGCACATAAGCCATTCCCCAATCCGCGATATCAGTTTGATAAAAAGCAGGTTCAAATGGCTTATATTCCACCAGCAAAATCTGATCTTTGGCCAACTTGCGATGAGACAATTTTAAACACTCTTCAAACCAACGTTTACGATCTCGTATATTGCCTTGGCCAGGATAGTTGGTCCCATCTGCAAACCACATGGAAACATACCGGCTCTTCACAGCTTTCGCTATTCCGATCGAATCAATCACATGATCAACAGCAGCTTTTCGGACCTTCGCATCAGGGTTTCCAAAGGCTCCGTATTTGTAATGCTGATCTTGAAAAATATTGGGGTTAATTGAGCCTATGCTTACCCCGTTCCTCCGAGCTAAACGTCCTACTGCCTTGGGGTCTTCCCCATCCTGAAAATCCCAAAGGACATGCACTGCCACCGTGGGACAACATCCCGTAAAAGCATTCACCTGTCCTGCATCCGCAAATTTATCCGCTGTGTCAATAGCTGCTGCTGCTTGAAAAAACTTACCAAAACGTGTGCCGGTATCCGCAAATCCCCAACTCGGGGTTTCAATACGAAGATCAGAAAGAACATTATGGATTTTTGAGATGTCAGATCGTTTCATATAAAATAGGTTAGCTTGTCGTCATTGATTAGAAAAAATGGAATTAATTCTTTGAAGCAAAACAGGCAAACATAAATCACTTTTCTCAAACAAATCTCCCCAAGACA
This sequence comes from Opitutaceae bacterium, assembly GCA_028280955.1. GTDB lineage: Bacteria > Verrucomicrobiota > Verrucomicrobiia > Opitutales > Opitutaceae > NORP342. The sequence goes on along the minus strand of JANQKU010000256.1, from coordinate 2,675 downwards.
CCCACATAAAATAGGTCATATCGCGTGAATTCTTCAACGATCAGATGCGGGATGAAGATCCCATCTGAGTTTCCATTTCCTGAGAAACCGTAAAAAAGGCCTGCGCCGCTTCGAATAACTTACCATATTGATGGTAATTTCCCGTCCATGAATTCGGAAAACACACTTTTTTAATAGTTCCGCCAACAGATTTTTCTTTTTCACACCGTTCTTCTAAGAATTCCATCGAAAATTTTGGCCCCTTTGTCGGAATAACATAGCAGCGGTATTGCTTACCCTCTTGTTGTTTAACCTTAATAAAATTAAAGGTGTTCATCTATTGCTCGGCTTGGTTTACAGAGGGTTCACTTCTTAAGCCTGGAACTTCTATGGTGACTCCCTCCATCGGCCTTACAATCGAAACTTTTTCGGCAGGAGGTTCCGGTTCTAAGACCGGTTCTAACACAACAACCTGCTCTCCTGCCCTGGCTTTCTCTTCCGCCACCTGATTACGATAAGCCTCAACAACACTCTCGGGAGAAGGTGGCGGCTCCCGAACCTCTGTAACTGGTTTTTCCACGATTTCATTCACCCCTCTAATCGCAATTGACTCTTCCTTTTCAAAAAAGGACTGCATTGTCTTTTTGAATATGCCTAGCAGAACGAAAAGAGCCAAGACAGCGATAATTGAAGAGATAGCAATTCGTACACTATCCCTCGATGACTTCTTTGACCAAACCTTTCGGCGATAATGGACTTGTTCTGCTAATGAAGGTTCTTTTTTCATGAATCTTAAGAGCGATTCTCTGCAAGACCTACAGGTAAAACCCAAATGGCTCAAGGCGCATTTTCTGTCTCGTTTCACAATTCTCTAGTTTTCTGCTTGAGAAACCCACTTATTTCGATGAAAAGAAGGAACCCTTTCAGGAAACTATGACTACAGGTGTTTCGTCGATATCTGATACCCCCAAGCTACCCTTTATTATTGGTGACATCGTTTTCTTTGGCATTGCTTTAACCATTATCGGAGTTTCAGACAATCCATTAAGCACGGGAACCTTGGCCATCGCTACGGGCTGTGTCATCATCGCAATCGCTCTTTTAATCACTCCTTTTTTACTCGATTACGAAGCACGGCTTCGCCTCGCTGAAGCGAAAAATCGAAGCCTGGGAGAAAGTCATCTAAGAAAGTTAAGCGCCCTTTCGGAACAGCTCAATCACGCCGTTTCCAGATCACAATCAATTGAAGATGAAGTAGGAAAGGCCCTGGGCGCCACAGAAGAAATCACCGAAAAACTCACAGTTCAATCCTCCGATTTAACTCAGCTTTTAGCGACAGGAGAAACCCCTTTCAAGGCTTCAAACGATCAATTGTCTTCCATTGCTAGTGATCTCAAAATGCTTCTTCAAAAAATCGATGTCCTGCAAAAATCAATAGCGGAACACCAAACTGATAAGCCCATCCATACTCCTCAAAATTCTTCAGTATCTCCGGCCTCAAAGCCTAAGGCATCACCACCTGCAAAATCTGCTAAACAAGACCCTGTCACCCCTTCAAAGTCTCAAAAGGAATCCATGAAGGATCCTGAACAAGCCGCATCTACGGAAGTAACTGCGGTTTCGGAGGACAAACCATCGCCTGAGATAGAAGAAACCTCATCGACAGAGAAAGTATCCGAAACTACATTACCGAAACCTGAAGAAGAACCTATTGCAACAACTGAAGGCGAAACGTCTATCACCGCAACAGCCTATGTCGGCATTGGCAATAAACTATATCTCAGAGGAGAAGGGGCTGGTTTGAGCTGGGAAAAAGGCACCCCACTACAGTTTCTTGCCATCGGGAAATGGGGCTGGAGCACATCAGAGGCCGACCAACCCATCAGTTGTCATCTCTACAAAAATGATGAGGAACCTGCCCTGGACGGAAAAATGACCGTTCAACCAGGAGAGCAGGTAGAGCTTTCCCCACGTTTTTAAGCCATTTTGCCATGGGAGATATCGATCCAGTTGAACTTCCCATAAACGGGATTCTCGATTTGCACACCTTTCATCCTCGCGACGTAAAAGAACTGGTTCCTCATTATTTAGAAGCTTGCCAAGCCAAGGGAATCACTTCTGTCCGTATTATCCATGGGAAAGGAATCGGCACACTTCGCGAAATTGTTCACAACCTTCTCCGAAAAGAGCCAGATGTGCTCAATTTCCAATTAGGAGACGAAACCAGCGGTGGATGGGGAGCAACTCTTGTCACGCTTAAAAAGAAAGATCTTTAAGACCGCCTAGCCTTCTTCGATTTCTTCAGTCGATCGATCTCGGGCTTGACATGTTTGTCATAACACTTCGGACAAATTGAGTGGGAAAAGTCCGTTCCAGTTCGATCATTGATATACGTTTCGATCTGCTCCCAGTAATTATCATCATTGCGGATGTTTTTACAATAAGCACAAATGGGCAAAAAACTCTCCAATTCAGTAATCTGTGATGTGAACGAAAGTATCCTCTCTGCCACCCGCAATCGCATCCAGATTTCCTCTGGGTTCAACGGCTTCGTCAAAAAATCATCTATCCCCGCTTCTGCCGCGCTCCGAAAGTTTTCTTTATTACGACTGACACTAGTGAGAAGAATGCAATATGTGTATTCATCTCCTGGATTCTTTCTTATTTTTCGGCAGAGAGAAAGCCCATCCATCCCC
>JANQKU010000235.1 GCA_028280955.1 Opitutaceae bacterium | reverse complement strand
TGAACTCCGCCAGGACCGGAAGGTAGCAACGGTAACTACGCTTCGCGTGTGCCGTAGGTAGCCTGGCCACTCTCGTTTTTCTTATTTTTCTCACTCATGTCATCTGGTTATCAGGTAATTGCACGAAAATGGCGTCCTCAAGTATTTGACGATGTCGTAGGCCAGGATCATGTGGTAAGAACGTTGAAGAATGCTATTTTAAGGGACCGGATTGCTCATGCTTATCTCTTTGTTGGACCGCGAGGAACCGGAAAAACGTCGATAGCGAGAATATTGGCTAAAGCTCTCAATTGTGAAAAAGGTCCGACTGAGGAGCCGTGTGGCATCTGTGCTTCCTGTGAATCGATTTTAAAGGGCAGTTCAATGGATGTGATCGAGATCGATGGAGCTTCGAATAATTCAGTGGATCAGATTCGTGATTTGCGAGATGATGTGCGTTATGCCCCTTCGCAAGGTAAATTTAAGATCTATATTATTGATGAAGTTCATATGCTATCGACTGCGGCATTCAATGCGCTGCTAAAAACGCTGGAAGAACCTCCTGCTCATGTTAAATTTGTTTTTGCGACGACGGAGGCACAGAAGGTACTGCCAACCATTATTTCTCGTTGTCAGCGATTTGATTTAAAACCGATTTCTGAGTCTTTGATTGCCGGCCATTTAGCTCATATTGCGAAAAAAGAGAAAATAGAAATAGAAGATTTGGCGCTTAAGGCAATTGCCAGATTGGCAGATGGAGGGCTGAGGGATTCTCAATCAATTCTTGAGCAAATGATTGCCTTTTGTGGTAACAAGATCGAAGAGAGGGATGTTTTGGATGTTTATGGATTGGTGTCTGCCGAAAAGGTTCTCGAGCTGGCAAAAGCGATTGCATCCGGAAACTATGCTGACATCGTTTCACTCGTCGATGAGTTTGATCGTAATGGTCGTGATCTTCTACGGCTTTTAATCGATTTACAGAACCTAGTGAGAAGTTCCCTCTTGGAATCGGTCAGAGAGAATGGGTCTACGGATAGACTGGGGAACCGTATAACATCCGAATCTCTGACTCGACTATTGGACAGCCTTATCGAAGGAGAAGAAGGCATTAAGTTTGGTCTCTCCGAAAAAGTTAACTTTGAAGTGACTCTAATGAAAGCGGCAGAAAACTGCCGTGCCAGAGCCATCGATTCATTGATTCAGGAAATTTCGAGTATGGCAGGGAAACTGCCACAGGAGGATCAGTCCTCGGAATCTAGCGAAAAAAAAAAAGATTCTGACCGAGTAATTGGGGCACCACCTCAAAAGGAGATAAATGATCCACAGCCTATTCATGCATTAGTGCAGGAAGAACAATCTCCATATGTGGTTAACGATATTTTGGAATCGCCCACACCTGAAATCTCTCAAGATGAGAAAAAGGCTGATGAGATAGAAGTGGCTCCGCAATTATCCGAGCTGGTGGATCGTATCCCTCAATCAAATAAAGAAATGTTAGAAGAGCTCTTTAGGGGTAAATTTGTCAGTGTGCAGAAGTTGGATCTGGATGATCTGAAGTAGGTTCTTAATTACTTGGTACTCTTGGTTTGCTGCGCTTTACCTGAGTGATCATAAAAGAAGCCCGGATTCAGATGAAACCGGGCTTCTGGGTGAAAGGTTTTTCTTCTTATACGTTATAATAAAGAGAGAATTCGTAAGGATGAGGCCGAAGACGAACTTCGTCGTACTCATTCGATTTTATTGAAATAAAGTTTTCGATGAAATCTTTGGTGAAAACATCTCCTTTTGTGAGGAAGTCATGATCACTGGCAAGAGCGTCTGTTGCACCTTTCAGGGAATCCGGCACTGTAGGAACCTTGGCCAATTCTTCAGGAGGAAGATCATAAAGGTTCTTATCAAAGGCTTCACCTGGATCGATTTTATTTTGGATACCATCAAGCCCAGCCATCATAATCGCGGAAAAACAAAGGTAAGGATTTGCGGATGGATCAGGAGTGCGGTATTCAACACGTTTTGCTTTTGGGCTGCTGCTGTAGGTAGGAATCCGAATCGCAGCAGAGCGATTACGTGCGGAGTAAGCGAGATTTACAGGGGCTTCGTAACCTGGAACGAGTCGTTTATAACTATTGTTTGTTGGGTTACAGAGAGCGGAAAGAGCAGGCGCATGTTTAAGAATTCCGCCAATGTATAACAGGGCCATTTCACTTAATCCGGCATAGCCGTCACCAGCAAAGAGGGGTTTTCCGTCTTTCCAGAGAGAAGAATGGGTATGCATACCTGAACCGTTATCACCAAAAAGAGGTTTTGGCATAAAGGTCGCACTCTTCTCATATTTGTTGGCGACGTTACGAACGATATACTTATAGAGGTTCAATTTATCACCGGTTGTGAGCAATGTATCAAAGACAACGTCGATCTCCGCCTGCCCAGCTGTTGCTACTTCATGGTGTTCACGTTCGATAGCGATTCCCAGATCAATCATGGTGAGAATCATTTCGTGACGAATATCGACGAATTTATCAGCAGGGGAAACCGGGAAATAACCTTCTTTGTGACGAATCTGATAACCGAGGTTAGGCCCGCCGTCTGCCTCCATTTCATTTCCGCGGTTCCAGATACCTTCGCGGGAATCGACTTCGTAGAAAGAACTGTTTGCAGTTGTATCGTAACGGACGCTGTCAAAGACAAAGAATTCTGCTTCTGGGCCAAAATAAGCAGTATCAGCAATACCGGTGGATTTTAAGTAGGCTTCTGCTTTTTTTGCGATACCACGAGGATCACGATCATAAACATCCCGTGTGATCGGATCGATGACATCGCAGGTTAAACTAAGGGTTGGGTACTTTGTAAAGGGATCGATGAAGGCAGTTGCTGCATCCGGTATCACCAGCATATCCGATGCATTAATGGCTTTCCATCCACGAACACTAGAACCATCGAAGCCCAAACCGTCTTCAAACACGTCTTCAGTTAGTTCAGAAACCGGCACGGAAAAATGCTGCCAGCTTCCCAATATATCGCACAACTTGAAGTCGACGATCTTGATGTCTTTATCTTTGGCTAAGGTGATTACTTCTTTTGGTGTCATCTGTTATAAGATCTAAGTGTTAGGATAGACTGTTCGTCTGATTTATGGGTGTTTGAATGGGTGAATATAAACTCATTAAATGTAAGCAAAAATAGTACCAATTAGGCTCTAATAACGAACAATGAGAGAAGATTATTTGATTATCATCTCATCGACCGTTTTTCCCGCTGGAATCATGGGCATGACATGCTCGGTATAAGGCACGATAACGTCGAGGACATAAGGACCATCATGAGCAATCATTTCTTCAATGGCCTCACGCAATTCTTCTTTTTTGATGACTCTGCGGGCCTTAACACCAAAGCCATTGGCGATGGTAACAAAGTCCGGATAGAGTGCATCGACATTTTCTGGACTGCCAACATTGGATGTATCTCCTAGAAGGGTATGCCCCCGAAGGGAATCATAGAATCTGTCTTCCCATTGAGCAACCATTCCGAGGTGTTGGTTATTTAAGATCATCGCTTTCGCGTTGATCTTTTCGATCTTGGCAGTAGCGAGTTCCTGCACGTTCATTAGAAATGAACCATCACCGTCAATATCGATAACTTCACGATCCGGGTTGGCGACTTTCGCGCCAACAGCAGAAGGATAGCCATAGCCCATAGATCCTAGGCCGAGAGAACTGATAAAGCTGCGGTCATTTTCAAAGTCATAGAATTGAGCGGCCCACATTTGATGCTGACCAACGCCAGTCGTGATAATGGCTTCTCCTTTAGTGACTTGGTAGAGAGTTTGGATAGCCGCCTGAGGAATAATGTGCGGACTTTCTTCGTAGCTAAAAGGATACTCTTTTTTCCATTTAGAGACTTTTTCGAGCCAAGGAGCTGTATCAGGAGCCTTAAATTTAAGAACTTCAATCAATTCATTTAACCGAGAAAGCGCGTGCTTTACGTCAGAGACAATCGGGTGATGAACAATTTTGTTTTTATTATGTTCCGAGGCGTCGATATCTATGTGGATGATCGTTGCGTTTGGCGCAAATTTTTCCACATCACCTGTAATTCTGTCGTCAAATCGAGCTCCGAGAACGATGAGAAGATCGGATTGATGAACGGCCCAGTTTCCAGAGACACTGCCATGCATACCAAACCATTTTAGAGAAAGTGGATGGGACTCTGGAAATGAACCAACTCCCATAAGAGTGGATGCAACAGGGATTTGAATGTGTTCGACAAATGTTTTTAGATCTTCGCTTGCTTCTGCAGAGACGATCCCACCTCCGGTATAGAGCATAGGTTGCTTTGCTTTGCTGATAAGATCTAGAATGAGCTTTAAGTTCTCATCATTGGCGAGTTTTGGTTGCTGCGATACATGAAGAGGAATTTCTTTAGGGAATACGGGCTGAGAGATCGCCTGTTGAATGTCCTTGGGGATATCAATAATAACAGGTCCCGGTCTGCCTGATTGGGCCAGTTTAAAGGCTTCCTTTACGATAGAAGGAATATCCTTAACGTCCATAACCAGATAGGAGTGTTTCACGATAGGGAGGGTCATCCCAAAGAAGTCGGTCTCCTGAAATGCGGATTTGCCGATAAATTTTCGGTAAACCTGACCGGTGACAGCTACCAGAGGGGTGCTGTCCATGTAAGCATCGGCAATAGCTGTGACTAAATTGGTAGCGCCTGGGCCGCTGGTTGCCATACAAACACCGACTTTTCCGGAAGATCGAGCATAACCTTCGGCTGCGAAACCACCTCCTTGTTCGTGTCTTGGCAAAATGGTCCGAATTTTATCTGATTTTGCCAGAGCTTGGTGCAGTTCCATAGAGGCTCCGCCTGGATAAGCGAAGACAACATCCACGCCTTCTCGGGCAAGGCACTCGATGACAAGGTCAGCGCCTTTCATTTCTGGACCGATTTCCGGTTTTGGAAAAGAAGCGATGGATGAATCTGTTTTCATTGGTTTAATATAATAGGCACTGTAAGATGGGGGCTATTTTTATGGAATCAAGCCCTGATTCTGGTTCTGAGTGCTCTAATAACTTGCGCTTGCCTTCAATGCGAGAAGGCTAGGTGTTGTCATGAGGCTTCTGTTTATCGGAGATATTGTGGGTCGACCCGGTCGAGATTGGGTCAATGAACGTATTGAATACCTGCGGGAGCAGAATCGTTTGGATTTTGTGGTAGCGAATGCTGAAAATGCGGCAGCAGGCGCTGGTATAACCGGGAAGATTGTCAATCGACTGCTTGAATCAGGTGTGGATGGCATCACTTTGGGTGATCATGTTTGGGATCAACGGGGATTTTCGACAGAGATCGAATCGTTGAAAAATGTCTGCCGCCCAGCGAATTTGCCTCCGAAATGTCCGGGGAAGGATCACCTCATTATCGAAAGAGAAGGATTTCGCTTGGGTGTATTCTCTGTGATAGGTCGTCAGTTTATGCCTCCCAGGGAGTGCCCATTTCGTTTGGCCGATGAGATGATTAGCAAACTTGTTGGGCGAGTTGATGCGATTGTAGCGGAAATTCATTGTGAGGCGACTTCAGAGAAAGTTGCTTTTGGGCGTTACTTGGATGGTCGAGTGGCAGCCGTCGTGGGTACGCATACACATATTCCGACTGCGGACGCTTGTCTTTTGCCAAAGGGAACTGCTTACATTACGGATTTGGGTATGAGTGGACCTTATGAATCTGTCTTGGGGAGAGAGATTGATCCTGTCTTACAAAAGTTTTTGGATGGAATGCCTCGTCGCTTTGGAGTAGCCGAAGATAACGTTTGTACATCCGGTGCTTTGATTGAGATTGAATCGGGCAGGGCGATTGCTATCCAACGATTTACGGATTGCAAAAAGTTGATTGAAGAAAATGAAGAGGAATTGACTTAAAATAGGCTCTAGGCTGTGACTTGAGCCATTTTATCTTCAAAGACTCCGAGATTTCTGAATCGTTCGTAGCGTTTATTGAGCCGTTCTTCAGAAGAAATTGTTTTGAGTTCATTGAGGTGCTTTTCAAGAGCATGGCCTAGTTTCTCAGATGCGAAGTCGGGAGAATTGTGGCTACCTCCGAGAGGTTCTTCGATGATCTCTTCGACAATATTGAATTTTTTCAAATTTTCGGCGCCCAGACCAAGTGCGTTGGCAGCCTGTGGAGCTGCTGCACTGTCTCGCCATAGAATGGCGGCACAGGCCTCTGGTGTAATAACTGAGTAATAGGCATTCTCGAAAATAAGGACTCTGTCGGCAACTGCGATGCCAAGGGCACCTCCGGAGCCGCCTTCTCCTAGAATTACAGTAATGATAGGAACATTGAGTTGGCTCATTTCACGGATATTTACTGCGATGGCTTCGGCCACATGTCTTTCTTCGGATGCGATCCCTGGGTAGGCGCCTGCTGTATCAACAAAGGTAAAGATAGGAAGTGAGAATTTCTCGGCCATCTTCATAAGCCGAAGGGCTTTTCGGTATCCCTCAGGGCTGGGCATACCAAAGTTTCGCAGTAGGTTTTCTTTGGTGTCTCGTCCTTTCTGTTGGCCTATAATCATTACGGGTTCCTCCTGAAAGAAAGCAGTTCCTCCAATAGTGGAATGGTCATCTTTGAACATTCTGTCACCGTGGAATTCCTGAAAATTGGTGAAGAGGCGAGAGATAAAATCAGTGGTATAAGGTCGTTTAGGATGCCGGGCTATCTGGACTCTCTGCCATGGTGTCAGGTTATTGTAAATAGACCGTTTTGTGGCTTTGATTTTCTCTTCGATAGCAGAAATTTCGCTGGAGACATCAACGTTGTTTTCAATAGAAAGTTGATGGAGGGATTCCAGCTGTTTACCGAGGTCCCGAATGGGTTTTTCAAACTCTAGAGAATAGAGAGGTTTGTCCATGGCGCGGAAGGTAAAGCAGGGTTTGGTGAACTGTCAATCTACCGAATTGATGCTTTTGTGAAAGATGAAAGATCGTTTTAGGCCAGGTTTTCGTCAATTTCAGATGGGTTTTCCAGTTGGTCTTTCCATCCTAGAATTTTAGCTTTCGCGCCAAACTTTTCGGCTTCTGATTTATCACCTTTTTCCATCCAAATTCGAGAAAGACTAGTGTTGATGAAAACGTCATCCGGGTTAATGGAGTGCGCTTTTTCTGCTGCTTGAAGGGCTTCATCGAAATGGCGTTCGCTGAATTGAATTTCTGCCAGGGCATGCCATGCGGCAAAGCTTTCGGGTTCACTTTCGAGTGCTGTCTGGAGTTTGGCTATGGCAGAAGCATTTTCTCCTATAGTGAAATCAAAGGTAGCATCTTCAATGATTGCCTGTATTGTATCGGAGGGCATGCAGTTATGCTCATTTGTTCTAGTCTAGGAGTCGAGAAGAATTGCCTGAGCAAGCTTTAGGAAGTGTCTTATAAAAAATGCTGAAGATCTTTTTTGCTGCCTTTATGGACCAAGAGATACAATTGGTTTTCATCCTGCCATGAAGCGACAGACATATTCTTTTTGCTATAGAATGTCGGCGTCTTTCCCTTGGGTGCATCGGGACAGTCAGAACGGTCCAGAATATACAGGTCATAGTTTTTAAAGCATACGATTGAAACAGTCTTTCCATTCCATCCAATTTTTCGGCAACCCATACCTGTCAGTGAAGCTAGATTCCTAGGAAGGTCACGAGGAACCGGAGCGTCGTTTTGTTCCAGCCAAACTTTCATGCTGGACAGATCTTTCGACTGAAAATCGACAGTCATAAAATCATTTGAATACTTGATAGCATTGGATCTGAGCTGTGCGAATTCTGTGGGAGAAGAAACAAAGGACCAAGAGAGGGTAATTCCTATGAAAATTGCCAAAGTAGCTGCTATTCCTATAAAGGAGGGGCGTTGCCACCAGGGAGTTTTTTCGTTCTCAACAAAACGCAGGCCTGCATTGATCTGTTCTCTCAAATCATATGGAATTTCGATGGATTTTAATTTATTCGAAATGGCTCTATCTCTGGCTCTTTCTTCTGCAAACCACTTACCGAGTTCCGGATCGCGTTGGGCTCTGAGAAGGGCTTCAGCAAATTTTGGATCATCGGCATCTTGTCCCCCATGACGATAGGCTTGCAGTATGAATTTGGCTTCTTTGTTATCCATTAGACTTTTCTTTTTCCTGAATATTTGCAATGGGAACGATATTTTCTTTGTCGGTTTTTTGTGAATCATCGAGGAGTTTACGCAGGTGTTTCTTTCCTCTGGAAAGTCGGGACATGACTGTTCCAACTGGGATGTTCAAGGTTTCGGAGATCTCTTTGTAAGAGAAATCTTCTAGATAAAAAAGGCTGAGAGGGATACGGAAGGTTTCGTCAATTTTAGAAAGGCTCTCAATGACAATGGAAGCATCCAGTTGTTCAACCACATCGGCTTCAATAGGGGCTGATTCGTTTTCGAGCATTTGTTCTTCCTGATAGATAAAACGTTGGGATCTGCGCGTATTTTTAAGAAATTCTCTGTACAATGTCGTGAAGAGCCATGATTTCGCCTTGGATCGATCCCTCAAAGCATGTCCTTTTTTTGCCCAAATAAAAAAGGTCTGTTGAGTTAGATCTGAGGCATCGCTTGCATTCCCACTTAGGCTTACTCCAAAGCGAAAGAGTGCTTCGTAGTAATTGTCTACGAGGTTTTGAAAGCTGGATGTGGCCATTTAGTATTTGTAGTTAGAACAATTGGGGGCGTATTTTATTCCTTTGCTCATATAATTTAGCACTTCGTGAGGAATTCGTCAAAGAATGAGCATGGCATCCCCATAGCTGAGGAAGCGGTATTTATTTTGAATAGCTTCAGCGTAAATGTCTTTAAACCACTGAATGCCTTCTGTTGAACCCGGTGAGAGAAAGGCCGATAGAAGGCAAAGGAGTGTCGATCGGGGAAGATGAAAATTTGTAATGAGCGCATCAGTTGCCCGAAATTTAAAAGGAGGATAAATAAAAATTTCAGCTTCATCAATGAAAGGACTGTTTTGATAGATAGCATTTTTCTGAAAATAGTCTTCGATGGAACGCATACTGGTGGTGCCGACGGCGATGCGCCTGGTGTAGGAACCTGGTTCGATGGCCTTTCTGGCGAGAGTAGGCAGTTCGTAAAGTTCTCGATGGATGGGGTGGTCTTCTATTTGATCTGTTTCAATAGGTCGAAATGTACCCAGTCCAACATGTAAATAGAGGTCGGCAAAAGCGATATTTTGTTTTTCCAGTCGTTGCAGAAGAGTCTCTGTGAAATGAAGCCCAGCGGTTGGGGCAGCGACAGCGACAGATTCCTCTTTATTTGAATAAACGGTTTGGTAGCGGGAGTGATCTGTTTCATCGGCTTGCTTTGAAATTCCTTGTTTGCGAGAAATATAGGGCGGTAGCGGAATGTGCCCGATTCTTTCTGCCAGCGAAAGAACGGTTTCTTTTTTTTCAGGCATTATGTGAACTCGAAATTCAGCTTTTTTATTCTTTTCGATTACCTGGGCCCGGAATTCATTGGTTATGCCGAAGGTAGATCCTGGGGGTAATCTTTTTCCAGGTCTAAGAAGGCACCACCACTGATTTTTCTCTGATGTGGGTCGCAAGAGGAAGCATTCGACTTTGCCTCCAGTTGAACGTTGCGCGAAAAGACGAGCGGGAATGACTCGAGCAGAGTTTCGAATGAGGCAGTCTCCGGGAGCCAAAAATTGATCGATTTCACTAAAGAGGTGATGTGAAATTTTTTTAGTCGAGCGATCAACCACCAGTAATTTTGATCGATCACGTTTGGGGATTGGAACCTGGGCAATCAGTTCGTGGGGAAGGTGATAGTCAAATAACTCAGTCTGCATTCTTAGAGCATGGGTGGCGAGCAAGTTAGATCAGATCAAGCTGCAAATCACTTACCATCATTAGATGGTCAATAAAGGGTGCTTTTAGACGTTTTCTGAGACAGTTTTAGAGGATTGGTTATATTTTGAAAGACGCCAATTCACGGCTTAAATGAGCCTGCCCTTTGTGCATTCTGATGGTACGAACTGACAATTTGTCTGGAAATATATCAACGGAGAGCTTGCCCAAAAAAGGAACGAAAGAACCTGTATTGATAATAATGCGATCCTGTTTCCTCCAGATTCCCGGAAAATGAGTGTGCCCGAAAATGAAAAATTTGGTCTTTGGACAGTGCTTTTGAAGTAAGTCGATTGCGATGGCCGGTGTGTTCAGCCAGCTTGAAAACGTTTTGTAAACTCTTTGTGGAGCTCGTCCATGTCCCAAGAAATGCATGAGTTTCCCCATGATTCCTCCAATAGGGGAAGGAGGTTCTGGATTGAGATTTAAGGACGCTTTTTTATTTGCCTGAAGAAGTTGAGAGAAATCGTTTTGCTGCTTTTCAGTTAGCTCATTGAAATACTTTTGATGGAGAAATGAAAGCCTTGGGGCATGAGGACTCCAAGGCACGATGTCTTGAAAAAGAATATCACCGTGGGTAATGAGAATGTTGTCGTTTCGCAGAGTGATGTGATGAAGGTCAGAAATACTGGGATCATGATTTCCGCTGACGAAAAGAGGATCAACTTGATTGGAAGTGCAGAGACTTTTGAGCTCTTCCATCGTTGCTTGAGCGGCTTTTCGTCTGTCTTTGAACTGAGTTTCCAAAGTATCCCCATTAAAAATGAGAGTCGATGTATCTTTAAGCAGAGAATCAATCTGATCCGGATGATGAATAAGGCTGCTTCTATGTCCCAAATGTAAGTCGGAAATGATACGAATGGTTTTTTTCACGGCATCTAATAACGGGATTTTTCTGGTTTTCTAAAAGCGGGATCAAGTTCGTTATTTATGAAAGCAGGAAATTCATTAAATATCTCATTCTCCTTTTTCCATGTCTACGTTCACTATGACAATGGTAAATGAAGATAGGTGGACAGATTGACCTTAGAATGATCTGGACTTGTCAATAAGCAACAAATGCCATGGATAAAACAGAATGTTTTCTGGCGAGTGTTCGGATATAGATAAGTATGAGTAGTCTGCTATTAGTTAGTGTTTCGAATTTTTTATTCCTGGCGGGGATTTTTTTCTGTTCAATAGGTAAAAAAAACAGAGTAAATGCGGTTTTTATCAGCTCGAGCCTTTTTATCTTTGTTTTACTGACTACATTCTTTTTAGCGACGGATTATTTTACGAATGAAGGGGTGAATGATGCGGTCCTGTATCACCTTTCTTATGGATTAAGTGGTGTTGGTTTTTCAGAGTATATTTTGATGATATTGGGTATTGTCCTTCTCCTGCTTTTTGGAGTCGTTTCATCCTGGGGATTTATATATTTTTTCGCAAAACGTAGAGGAACAGGAAGAAAATACCTTAATCGATTATCGATTATTTTAGTCCTTTGTGCTTTTGCGTTAAATCCGGCTACCAGAGATTGGTTTGAATTCTATAAGAGTAGGGCGGAAAGAGACACCATAGTCACCAAAGTTAAAGCCGTTAACCGGCTGGATTTTAATAAATATTACCGAGAGCCGAATGTAGTAAAAAAGTCTTCGGTCAGGAAACGTAATTTAGTCTTTATTTATGCTGAAGGATTGGAGAGGACTTATTTTGATGAGTCGATTTTCCCTGGTTTGATCAAGGGACTTCGTCAACTGGAGTCTCGTAGTAAAACATTCACGGATATTGAAAATACCTACGGCAGCTCATGGACGATTGGTGGGATGGTAGCATCTCAGTGTAGTATACCATTGGTGACAGCTTCGGGAAAGAATTCTATGTCCGGAATGAATCGATTTCTTTCGGGTGCTGTTTGTTTAGGTGATCTTTTGCAGGCGCAGGGATATTACCTTTCCTTTTTAGGTGGAGCGTCTTTGGATTTTGCGGGAAAGGGTAATTTTTATAAGTCTCACAGTTTTGAAGATGTTCGTGGTCGTAAAGAATTATTACCTCTCTTGGAAGATAAGTCTTACCGAACAGGGTGGGGATTGTATGATGATTCGCTTCTAGAAATTGCATACGAACAGTTTTTGGAATTGTCGTCTGCTGATAAGCCCTTTGGTCAGTTTTTACTGACACTGGATACACATCATCCGAAAGGACATGTCTCTAAAAAATATGAGAAATTTTTTTATAAAGATGGACGTAATTCGATGTTAAATGCAGTGGCGGTTTCGGATCATCTTCTGAGTCAGTTTGTCAATAGGATTTTGAATTCTCCTTACAGTGAAAATACGATTATTGTTATCGCCTCAGATCATTTGGCTATGAGAAATAGGGCTTCTTCACTTTTAGCGAAAGGAGAAAGGAAGAATCTTTTTATGATCATTGATCCACAAGATAAAAATCCTCAGGAAATAGATAAAAGGGGAATCGCTTTTGATCTTGGCCCAACCGTTTTAAATTACTTGGGTTTTGAGGGAGAAATTGGTTTGGGGCGTGATTTGTTGAGTGATGATGTATCTCTGGTTGAGGAGATAGAAAACTTTTATCAGGTATTAGTTAGCTGGAGAGACGAAATCTCTGAGTTTTGGGATATTCATGAAATAAGTGCACTGAAGATAGATGTGGACACGCATTCGGTTGAAATGGAGGACCAGTTTATAAAATTTCCGGTTTTGATCACGTTTGATGATCAAATGAAAATGAATATTCTTTTTGAGTTTTCCAGTTCTAAAAAACTTTATGACTACCTTTATGAATTAAAGAAAGGAACCCCGTTTATTTGGATAGACAAAGCGCGCAAGATAGAACGCCTTGATCCAAGGCTCAGTCTGAATGCGGGATACTATTCCGTCGTGGGCGGAAGAATTGGTGCTGTGCCTGTAATCAGTTCAAGAATTGATGGTAGTTATCAGATTACTCATAATCAGCTGGAGGAAGTGCTGTCGAGTGTTGCAGATGAAGGAACCTATCAGAAACAAAAAAGGGGGCTTGGAGAGGTGAATATTCTTCCGGAAATAAAAGTGTTGGTTGCTGATATTCCCAGAGAAAGCATTGTGTTTTATTCAAAGCCGAAGCAAGGTGAGTCTATTGATAAATATTTTAAGTATTCAAAATACTACTATAAAAAAATAAAATATGAAAATTCTATTCCGGATGATAAGGAATTTTATTTTCTTTCCCAAGATCTCCATTTAGTGAGAGAGAACGGAAATTATACATGGGAAAGACATCCTCTTGGAGAAAAGTTCAGGACTGTGATCAAAAGGCATCTTGACGATACGATTATTTTTTCCGTCAGAGATGAAGCGAGTAATGGTTTGTCTGAAAAGACAATGAACTTTTTATCCAATTTAGGATTGGACTTAACGGCGTTGGACTATCGAGGTTCTTTTGCTGCCGTTATGGATCGAGGACAAGTGATTGCCCAGAAAATAGACAATAGTGCCCCAGTTCATCTCTCTTCACCTATACTGAAGTCTAAAGGCATTGATTATGTTGAGAGTGGAGGTCTCTTTTCAGGGAATTATTCCAGTATTATGGTCGATGGAATTGAACTGTCTCCCAATAAACGGGGCATTAATATGCTGGTTCTCAAAAAAGATGGACGGAGAATTATTGCTAATTTCGATACATTTGTGACCGAAAAAATGTATTCGGGTATTTGGAAAGCGATACCGAAGTAAGGTAATAGCTTGAATGATCTTTGACGAAAGGTTTACCAAAAACCTTTAAGATGAGAAATGGAGCCGGGAATCGGACTCGAACCGACGACCTCTGCTTTACGAAAGCACTGCTCTACCAACTGAGCTATCCCGGCAGAATTTCCGTTTGAAACCTAGGTTAATGGCTCAAGGGTTACAATGATGGCAAGTGTTAAGTGATCTAAAGGATCACCGAATATAGCTAGCTTTGGACAGTGAGGGACGAAAAGTGGGACAGCCGGATGTGTCATGCCTTGGTCAGAGTGTGTCAGGGTGTGACATTTTGGCGTCAATTGAGGAATAGAATTAAGGTGAGAATATGATGGAATTATTGTAAATAATTGATTTTTAGTTAGTTAAATATAAAAAATGCCACTGGCATGCGAGTTGCTAATGGGTTGGCATGAGTCGAGTAATCGGAATCGATCTAGGAACCACTAATTCTTGCATGGCAGTCATGGAGGGCGGAGAGCCTGTTGTTATCCCCAATGCTGAGGGAGCGAGGACTACTCCATCAATTGTAGCTTTCACAAAAGGCGGTGAACGTCTTGTGGGTCAGGCAGCCAAACGCCAGGCAGTAACGAACCCCAAAAATACCATTTTTTCTGCCAAACGTTTGATTGGACGTAAATTCAGTGAGGTAACGGAAGAAGTTGCGGGGATTCCCTATAGTGTGGTTGAAGCTAAAAACGGAGATGCTTATATTGAAGCGACCAGTGCTGATAAAACGGATACGTATTCTCCTCAACAAATTTCTTCTTTTGTCTTAGCTAAATTGAAAGCTGATGCAGAGGCCTATTTGGGTGAGACGGTCACGCAAGCAGTTGTGACTGTTCCCGCTTATTTCAATGACTCGCAACGTCAGGCGACCAAAGATGCCGGTAAAATCGCCGGATTGGAGATTTTACGTATTATCAATGAACCGACAGCTGCTTCTTTGGCCTATGGTCTCGATAAGAAGAGTGAGGAGAAAATCGCAGTTTTTGACTTGGGTGGTGGGACTTTTGACGTGTCCATTCTCGAGATTGGAGATGGCGTGTTTGAGGTTAAAGCCACCAATGGGGATACTCATTTGGGTGGAGATAATTGGGATGATGCCATCATCAGTTGGTTGGTTGATGAATTTAAAAAGGAGAACGGAGTTGACTTGCGCAGCGATCCAATGGCGCTTCAACGTCTTAAGGAAGAAGCGGAAAAAGCCAAGATTGCGTTATCTTCCACGCAGTCGTATGACATTAATCTTCCATTTATCACGGCGGATGCATCCGGCCCCAAGCATCTGAATGTTCAGTTGTCTCGTTCTAAATTAGAGCAAATATGCGAGAGCCTTTTTGCCAGAATCACCCCCCCGTTTAAGAGCTGTTTGAAAGATGCCGAACTTTCCAATTCAGATATCAATGAGTTGGTTCTCGTTGGTGGCATGACGCGTATGCCCAAAATCATCGAATGTTCGAAGGATTTAGCGGGCAAGGCGCCGCACCAAGGAGTAAATCCGGATGAAGTTGTTGCCATTGGTGCTGCGATTCAAGGTGCTGTTCTCAAAGGTGATGTGCGTGATGTTTTATTGCTTGATGTAACACCTCTCACCTTGGGTATTGAAACAGCTGGAAGCGTGGCAACGCCCATGATTCCACGGAATACTACCATTCCAACTAAAAAGTCCCAGATTTTTTCAACCTATAGCGATAATCAGCCATCGGTTGAAATTAAAGTTCTCCAAGGGGAACGCCCAATGGCCAACGACAATAAGATCTTGGGTAATTTTCACTTGGATGGAATTCCTCCAGCTCCGCGTGGCACTCCGCAGATTGAGGTCACTTTTGATATTGATGCAAATGGAATTCTCCATGTTTCGGCTAAAGATACCGGAACAGGAAAGGATCAGAAGATTACCATTACAGGGTCTTCCGGATTATCGCCTGAAGAAATTGATAAGATGACCAAAGAGGCTGAATTGCACGCCGAGGAAGATACAAAGAGAAAAGAGGCCGTAGAGACGCGCAATCAACTCGATTCCACTGTTTACCAAATGGAAAAAATGCTTGGTGAAGCTGGTGATAAACTGCCAGCTGACAAGAAAGCTCCAATTGAGAGTGCGATCGCTGAAGCGAAGAAAGCTCTCGAAAGCGATGATAACGAACAGATGAAAGCAGCCATGGAAAACCTCACCAAATTGGGAGCCGACCTTTATCAAGCTGCTGCCGCAGCTGAAGGAGCTGGTGCACCTGGAGCAGAAGCTGGCGGTCCAGCAGAAGCCTCCACGGGCGAAGCAGAGGCAGAACCTAAAAAAGCCGATGTTGTTGATGCCGATTTTGAAGTCGTTGAAGACGAAGAGAAAAAATAGACCACTTTGGAACAGCTTTGAAATTTATGAAGGTTGTTTCTGATT
This sequence comes from Opitutaceae bacterium, assembly GCA_028280955.1. Taxonomy (GTDB): domain Bacteria; phylum Verrucomicrobiota; class Verrucomicrobiia; order Opitutales; family Opitutaceae; genus NORP342. The sequence continues at coordinate 12,108 of JANQKU010000235.1, read as the reverse complement.
CTAAATAATATAGATCAAAAAATAAGTAATAAATATGAGCGTTAAAATTAAACCAATCGGAGATCGTGTATTAGTTAAATACATCGAGGAAGAGGAAGAACAGACCCGAGGAGGGATCATTATTCCTGATGCAGCCAAGGAGAAGCCCCAGGAAGCTGAGGTTATTGCTCTGGGCTCTGGAAAAAAGGATGATTCGGGGAATGCCCAATCTTTCGAGGTGAAGGTTGGTGATCGTGTCTTAATCAGTAAATACGGTGGGACTGAGGTTAAGCTGAACGATGAGAAGTTTATGCTCGTCCGTGAAGATGACATTCTCGGAATCGTTTCCTGATCTGAAAAATAAGTAATCTTAAAATTAAAACAGAGAATTAATCATGGCAGCAAAACAACTCCTTTTTGATGAAGCCGCACGGCAGAAAATTCTGCACGGTGTCGAAACCCTGGCCAAGGCGGTCAAAGTTACCTTGGGACCTAAGGGTCGCAATGTTGTAATAGACAAGAAATTCGGTTCCCCAACCGTAACCAAAGACGGTGTGAGTGTTGCAAAGCAAATTGATCTTCCGGATTCGTACGAAAACATGGGTGCTCAGATGGTGCGTGAAGTCGCTTCCAAGACTTCGGACGCCGCTGGAGATGGAACAACGACAGCAACCGTTCTGGCCGAAGCTATCTACCGCGAAGGTCTCAAGAATGTAACTGCTGGTTCCAACCCGATTTATTTAAAACGTGGTATTGATAAAGCAGTTGAAGCGGCTGTGGCTGAGCTGCAGAAGATTTCCAAGAAGGTCGATGACCGCGAAGAAATCCGTCAGGTTGCTACCGTATCGGCAAACTGGGATACCGAAATTGGTGATATCATTGCAGACGCAATGGATAAGGTTGGTAAAGATGGAACGATTACAGTTGAAGAAGCTAAGTCGATCGAAACAACTCTCGATGTTGTTGAGGGGATGCAGTTCGACAAAGGTTATCTCAGTCCTTACTTTGCGACCGACAATGAGAGCATGGAATGTGTCCTCGAAGACGCTGCTATTCTGATTCACGAAAAGAAAATCAGCAATCTTCAGGAGCTGCTTCCTCTTCTTCAGGCTGCCGCAAAATCCGGTAAACCTCTCCTTATTATTGCTGAAGATATTGAAGGTGAAGCATTGGCCGCATTGGTAGTTAATAAGATTCGTGGAACGCTCAATGCTTGTGCTGTGAAGGCTCCAGGCTTTGGTGATCGTCGTAAGGCTATGTTGGAAGACATCGCTGTCTTAACAGGTGGTCGTTGCATTACCGAAGATCTCGGCATTAAGCTTGAAAACGTTCAGTTGAGTGATCTCGGATCTGCAAAACGCGTAACGGTTGATAAGGAAAACACGACAATCATCGAAGGAACCGGATCTGCCACCGACATCCAAGGTCGTGTTAAACAGATTCGTCGCCAAATCGACGAAACTTCTTCGGATTATGATCGTGAAAAATTGCAGGAACGCCTCGCCAAATTGGCTGGTGGTGTTGCAGTGATCAATGTCGGCGCTTCTACTGAGCCTGAGATGAAGGAAAAGAAGGCTCGTGTTGAGGATGCATTGCATGCAACTCGTGCCGCTGTTGAGGAAGGGATCGTTCCCGGAGGTGGTGTTGCTCTTATCCGCACACTTGCTGCAATTGATGGCGTTAAGCTCGAAGGGGATGAGCAGGTGGGCGCTTCTATCGTTCATCGCGCGATAACTTTCCCACTTCGTCATCTCTGCACAAACGCGGGTATCGAAGGGTCAGTTGTTGTGCGTGATGTTTTAGGCAAGTCTGGTAACGAAGGTTACAACGTTGCGACCGATACATATGAAGATCTGGTCAAAGCAGGTGTTGTCGATCCAACCAAGGTGACTCGTACGGCACTTCAGAATGCATCTTCTATTGCGGGTCTGCTTCTCACTACTGAGTGCATGATCACAGACCTCCCGGAAAAAGAAGCTCCAGCTGCTGCGCCTGATATGGGTGGAATGGGCGGCGGAATGGGTGGAATGGGTGGAATGGGCGGCTTCTAAGCTGTCTTTCCATTCCCTGGATCATTCCAAAGTTTAGAAACATTTATCAAAGGCGCTTCAGAAATGAGGCGCCTTTTTCTTTTGAGAGACTTAAGTTGTTGCGATCGACAGTTTTTTCAAAAAATCGTGAGCAACCCTGTTTTATCTTTTCATTTTAGTCTCTCTCGTTCGTTCTATCGTCCTAGTTATGGAAATCATCTTCTTAGGAACAGGCACATCTCAGGGAGTTCCAATGATCGGTTGTGAATGTGACGTCTGTTGTTCAGAAGATCCCAGAAATCGGAGAACTCGCTCCAGTGTTCACGTTGTCATGGATGGTTTCCATATTCAGGTTGATGCGGCTCCAGAGTTTCGAGAGCAATGCCTTCGCAATAGAATACCGAAGGTTGATTTATTTATTCTCACACATGGACATGCAGATCATATTCTAGGGATGGATGACTTAAGGCGATATTGCGATATTCGAGGAGGAGAAGCGATTCCAGTCTTAAGTACGAAAGAAGGTGTTAAGAGAGTTAAGGCGATTTATCCATATGCAATGGGTGGTAAACCGCTTCAGAAAGGTTATCCGGCGTTTGAGGTGAAAGAGATGCCGGAAGTTTTTGCAACGAAGGGAGGAACGATTCGTTCTACAATACTTCCCCACGGCTCGACAGAGGTACTTGGATTGATCTTTGAAGAGAGGAGTAGTGGAAAAAGGGTGGTATATTACACCGATTGCAAGGAAGTCGGCGAAAAGCAACGATCCTTAGCCAGGGGAGCAGATATGGTCATTTTGGACGGTCTTCGGCAAGAACCTCATCCCAGCCATATGAGTATTAAAGAAGCTTGTGAAACGGCTCTTTCCATTGGCTCCAAACAAAATTTTCTAATTCACATGACTCACACGATTGAACATACTATGATGGAGAGAGAATTACCTGAGACCATCAACCTGTCATACGATGGGTTACGGGTTAATTCGTTGGGGGGTTAGAAACTCCAGAAGTAGGGAATCAGAAGCATTGCGATCGTAAAGCAGATGATGTTTAAGGGAATTCCTATCCTCATAAAATCTGAAAAACGATAGCCGCCCACGCCATAAACGTAGGTATTTGTTTGATACCCGATTGGAGTTGCAAAACTGGCGGAAGCAGCAATGGCAACCGCAATAAAAAAGGGTCGGGCATCCACGTTGAGTGTCGCTGCGATACCGACAACAAGTGTCGCCATAATAACGGCAGCAGCGTTATTGGAAAGGATTTCAGTCAAGATATTGGTGATGATGTAAACGCATGCCAGCATGACCAATGCTTTATAATCAGAAGGCACGAAACTGTCGACGAGTCCGACAATCTTCATCGCCAGATAAAGAGAAGCGCCTGTATCTTGCATCGCTATTCCCATGCCGAGCATGGCGCAGATCAGGAAGAGGATATTCCACTGTATGGAGGCATATCCATCTTTGGGGCGAACGCAGCCTGTCAGGAAGAGAAAAATAGAGCCCACGATAGCGGCGAATTCGATACGAACGAACCCCAGGGAAGCAGATCCCACAACGGCTGCGACCGTGGCGAGGACAATTGGCATCTTACGTTGGTTGCTTTGAACGGGGACAGGGGGGCGATCAATGAGTAGAATATCTTCGCTGGCTCTCAGTTGGTTGATAGCTCCATCTGTTCCTAACATGAGCAGTGTGTCCCCAAATTCCAGACGTAGAGTCCCCAGTTTTTCACGGAGATTGACACCTCTACGGTGCACTGCCAGGACAATCATACGATATCGCTGGCGAAAATTGATTTCGGTTATGGTGTTTCCGATAACAGAAGAATTGGGACCGAGAACACCTTCGACCAGCATCCCTTCATGGGAAGCAATTTGTCCGAGTCCCAATCCGGTATCAGAAACAAAATCAACACCTTCCAAATTGCGGGCATGGGCAATTCCAGAAGGACGGCAGGCCATGATTAATCGATCTCCTTCTTTTAAGACAATGGAGTTTAAATCATTTTGCAGCACAACGCCAAATCGAACAATTTCGATGACTCGAATACCTTTCTTTTTAAGAATGTTGGCTTCAGTGAGAGTTTTCCCAACGATGGAAGAGCCTTTTTCCACAAAAACTTCTGTGATATATTCGCGGCGTTCTTCTTCGGAAAGAATAGCAGTCAGTGTTTCTCTGACCGGCAATAGTTTTCGACCGAAAAAGAGAATGTAAAGGACACCCACTAGGAGCATGGGAACTCCGACTTTTGCGAATTCAAACATTCTTAGTGGTTCTTGTCCGGCCCCTTGAGCGATACCACTTACCAGAATATTCGTGCTTGTCCCGATGAGCGTGCACATACCACCGAAGATTGAGGCGTAGGATAAGGGGATGAGCAGTTTGGATGCAGCAATGTCCAGTTTCTTGGCCAAACTGAGGACAATTGGCATAAAGACGACAACGACAGGTGTGTTGTTGATGAAAGCCGATATAATAGCGACTGCCAGCATCATAAACAAAAGGAGTCGGATATGACCCAGACCGGCTATTTTCCCCATCGCGAAAGCCATCTTATCGATCAGTCCGCACTTTTCAAGTCCTGCGCTGAGGATAAACATCGCACCAATGGTTACGGGTGCCGGGTTGGAAAAAACGGTTAGAGCTGCATCTGCTGAAAGCAGACCACTCAATAGTAGAATGGCGAAAAGGGAGAGAGCCGTTACATCCGGTGGTATTTTTTCCAGAGCAAAACTGACAAGAGCTGCTAAAAGGAGAAAAAAGATAAAGGCAATTTCCCAGGTCATTGCCATAGGGTATTAGCAGGAGTTGTTCTCAATGCCCAACAAAAATCTGCACATGTGTTTTAAAAAGAAATAAGGTATTCTGGAACCTCTTTGATTAACTTTCCAGGCTTTCTTTTCCGGAATAGGGAAGAGCCGGAGCTTCGTTTTCTCTCTTTTTCTTGGCCTGACTCCAGAAAAAGTAAGCGAAGCCGCCAATCATGCCTAAGGGTAACAAGGAAAGGAGGATAGTCGTCAGATAATAGGCTAATAAGGTTCCTTCTTTTGCTGAAAAACAAACCGAACAGCCATAAACTGAGGAATTCGAAATAAGAATTCCACAGAATAGAAAAAGGATGAATCGTGTCGTCTTCATAGTGAGGAGTTATCTATTAGGTAAGGTATACTAGAATGTAGAGAATTGGCCAGACACCTACGACAAAATACCAGAAGATTTGTGCTGCATGGAAAAAAGCAGGTGTAATAGTTCCTTTTTTAAATCGGATGAAGCAGGCGGATAGAATAATCAAGGCGCTGATAACATGCAATGCGTGGGCTCCGATAATAAGATAAAAGAAACTACCATAAGTGCTGGAAGTCATGGTGAGACCATAGCTAAGCAAACGGACCCATTCAAATCCCTGGATCAACACAAATAACGATCCGCCCAGGAAGCACAGTGAAAGCAATTTTTGGGCTTTTGCTTGCCATTCAGGTTTGGCAAAAGCGCGGTTTGCCAAAAACAAAAATATCGCACTGGTAATCAAGATCAGTGTATTGACGGCGGTAACTTCTACGGGAAGCCTGGGTTGCTGAGGCGGTGGCCAGAAAAGAGCGCCTGATTTAATGATAGAGTATGAACTGATCAGACCTGCAAAAAACATCATCTCCATCACGATGAAGATAAGCATACCTAGGACAGGATTGGAGAGAAGAGGTGTTCTTCTATTGTCGTTATGACCTGTTGATGAGATGCTGATGGATTGAGTGGACATTAGATGCCTTTGGTCAGATTGGCTAAGTTTTCAGAATAATGGTAAGATTTAGTGGGAGGAATGCTCTTCGTGAGTGGCTCCTTCCTTTTCGTGGGTTTCACTTTCATGTAAAGCGTGGTCTTGGATAATAGCTTGTGATTTTTCGATGTAAGCAGCATCCGTTTTCACCCAGTTTGTCCCTTCACTTTTCATAATATCGGGAGCGATTCCGGTGAAGAAGAGAAAGATAAAAAGAATTCCGGTGTAGAGAAGGTACCAGATGTAACGTTTTTCCACGTTGAGATGCATAAATTTAGCGGCAACCATGAGGGCTTTGACAATGGCGATACCAAAAGCGGTAATCAGTGTGATCACTTGTATTCCAAGCTCTGGGCCGATAACACTGATGATCAATAGAACGACAAGAATGGCCCATATTTTGACGTAAGAACCAACAGAGTGAATGTGTTCTGATGAATGCGAATCTTCTGACATGGAAAAAATAGTATGAGGATTTATTTTGCGATATAGAGAAGGGGGAAAAGAAAAATCCAGACGAGATCAACGAAGTGCCAATAAATGCCGATGTTCTCTACCCGGTGCAGGTTGTTTCCTTTGCGAACGTCGAAGGAGATTATTGCCATAATGACCATTCCTGCGACGACATGAAAACCATGGAGTCCGGTTGCGGTATAGTAAAAGGACCAGAAGTTATCAGTAGTAAAAGTGTAACCGTGAAGGATCTTACTCGTGTATTCGTAGGCTTTAACGATAAGAAAAATAAAACCACCGCCAATGGTAAGCCAAAGATATTTGAAGGCATCTTTCGTATCCTTTCGCTGGGCAGCTTGGTGAGCTAAAACAACAAAGAGACTGGAAGTTAAAAGAACCAATGTGTTGAAAGCTCCAGCCAGTGTATCTGTTTTGCCGGCAAAGCCACTCCAGTGATCAAAGCGAAATCTGTAGAGAAGATAGCAGGCAATGAGTCCGCCAAAGATAACAATCTCTGATGCAATGACCCACCAGACAGCCAATTTACCTGTCGGGATACCGGTTGAACTGCGGCCTGTAGCAATGGGAACTTGAGAAGACATAGAAAAAAGATAAAATCAGGGGTTACAGTGAAAGTGGTTAATCTTTGGAGTCTTGAGGCCAGTAATCCTCTTTACGCCCAGGAACACTGTACTCATAGGGTGGACGGTAAACTTCCGGGAATACTTTGAAGTTCCCGTGTGGAGGAGGAGAGGGCGCGGTCCATTCGAGTGTATTGGCTTTCCATGGATTGGCTTCTGCTTTTTTGCCTTTAAACATGCTGACAAAGAAGTTCACCAAGAAAGGAATCTGGAAAAGCAGCATGATGACCAAAGCAACCGTCGCAATGATTCGCAAGTTCTGCAGTTCAGGAGTCGCTAGATCAGGGAAGTGATTGTAATTGTAGATTCTTCGGTGCTGCCCGGCCATCCCGAGCATGAAGAGTGGAATGAAGATGAAATTAAAGGGGATCACCGTTCCCCAGAAATGAACTTTACCCCAAAATTCATTCATCATCCGGCCAAACATTTTTGGGAACCAATAGTAGATAGCGGCAAAGACAGCTATGATGGCGATGGGAACAAATGTATAATGGAAGTGAGCTAAAACGAAATAAGTATCGTGGAAATAAATATCCGTTCCACTTGCCCCCAGATGAATTCCGGTGACACCTCCGATGAGAAACTCGGCTAGAAAGGCGAGTGCGAAAAGCATCGGTGTTTTAAACTGGATGGATCCTCCATAAAGTGTCGCGATGTAGACAAAGAGCATTTCAGCAATCGGCACGGAAATGAGTAGCGTTGTAATGGTAAAGACATTCGCCATTCGTGGGTCGATACCTGAAATGAACTGGTGGTGAGCCCAGACAAAAAAGCTGATGACACCAGTGGCAAAGGTCGTGTAAAGAACTGTTTTATAAGCGAAAAGTTTTTTTCGGGCAAAAACGGTGATGACTTCAGCCACGATGCCCATTGCCGGAAGCAGAACTACATAGACTTCAGGGTGACCGAAGAACCAGAAAAGATGTTGCCAGAGAACGGGGTCTCCTCCGTACTCCGGATTGAAAAAATTAGTAGAAAGTGTCTGATCGAAGAGAAGCATAATAGCTCCTGCCATCAAAGGACCGACTGAGGCCATGAAAAGGATGCTGGCGATGACAATCATCCATACGATGATAGGAATGTCGTACATCTTCATTCCCTTGGCCCGGGCATTCATCGTTGTCGTTATAAAATTGATACCACCTAACAGAAAGGCGACAAATTCCAGAGCGACGGCAATCACCCACATCGGCGCCCCAAGTGGCGTCAGATTAAACTTGGCTTGTGCGGATAGTGGAGGGTAGGCAGTCCAGGCGCCACCAAATGGACCACCGGGAACAAAGAAGGAGGCAATGAGGACGAGGGCACTGAGTAGGAAGATTTGGTAAGATAACCGATTGATCTTAGGGAACACCATATCGTCGCAACCGATCATCAATGGGATGAGGAAATTTCCTAAGGCTGCGATCAACACAGGCATCGCCACCCAGAAGATCATGATTGTTCCGTGGTTTGTTACCAAGGCGTTATAAGCACCTGCCGAGACGTTTCCAAATCCGGGGACAGCTTCTCCGGGAAAGGCCAGCTGCATACGGAAAGCGTAGACCATGAAGCCACCGATAAGGGCCATAAACATTCCGGTGAACAGATATTGCATCCCAATCACCTTATGGTCGGTAGAAAAAACGTATTTACTCCAGAAACTCATCTTTTCGTGGTGGGTATCGTGTCCAGAATCTGAGTGAGAAAGTGCTTCGCTAGAACTCAAGTTAGCCATTTTGTTTTTGCTTGGTTTTGTTTTTCTGGGAAGGGGTAGTAGCCAACAGTTGAGTTGAGTTGGTGCGGGATGCACTAGCTGTCATCCATTCATTATGTTTTTCTTCAGATTGGATGAAAATCCGGGCAGCCATTACGCCATGGCCTAGGCCGCACATTTCTGCACATTGAATGTCAAATTCTCCTTCTTTGGTTGCTTTGAACCAACCGCTAATGGTTCTGCCGGGAACAGCATCTTGTTTTAACCGGAAAACGGGAACAGAGAAACTATGCACCACGTCAACGGACTCGAGATGGAAACGATAGGTCGTATCCACTTTTATATGAAGTTTGTCGACGGTAGAAATATCATCGGCTGTATCAAGAAGCCCGTCAGGTCCTGGCTGAACGAAACTCCAGGCCCATTGTTGCCCGATGACACGGATTTCTTCATCAATCGGAGGAGTATCTTGTTTAACTTTGACCCAGACAAAGATGGCGCCAATCACGATGGCAACATCACAGACCAAAATGAGATGGTGCGGGATTTTAATCCACTTCATTTCGCTCTTCTTTTCCCCTGTAACATATTTGGCGGGCTCTTCTTTCTTCCGACGAAAGCGGAAAATGAAGTAAAACAAAATCAGTTCTGCCAGGATAAACCAAAAACCCGCCAGAATCGTTATCAGAGAAAAGAGGGAGTCGATGTCTTGCCCAAAAGAGGAAGCGTTCTCGATGAAATGTGTTAACATAAGTAAAAGGAGATCGTTATGGGTTTAGTTTAGAATCACCAGAAAAACAGGGATGGCGTAGAGCAAGCAGGCGACTACAACTATTTTGAATATATTCCGGGAAATGATATCTGGCAGTTCTTCTTCTTTTTCGTCTTTCATGGAATGGGTTGGTTTGACGTGTTTATTCGTTGGAAAGAGTTTTAATGTAGGCGATGACATCCTTGACTGCTTCTTCGTCAGCTAAAACCATAGCCATTGGTTTCATTTGCATTCCAGTAATGTCATTAGGGTTAGAGCCTCGAATCCCGCTTTTGAAATTTGAAATCTGTCGAATGATATACCAATCCTGTAGATAAATTAGGCTGGGAGAATTTAAGAGTTGATTGCCTTTTGCGTCCGCTCCATGGCAAGCCATACAAACAGCGTATGCTATTTTTCCCTTTTCGGGATCACCACCTTCAGTTGTTCGTTCCGGTATTTTACCTGGAAGAGTCTCGATATAGGCAGAGACGTTTTTGACATTTTTCTCACCCAGGCCTTTTTTCTTTTTCTTTTTTTTCTCCTGATCTTCCACGTTCGGATCGTGTTCGTTGACGTAAAGAGTGAGAGCCATGGGCCTCATCTGCATTCCGGGCAGATCATCAATATGAGTGCCGCGGTGTCCTTCTCCAAATTTGCGAAGCTGCGCTTCAACATACCAGCGCTCAAGACCTGCGATGGCTGGTGCATTGACAGATTCATTTCCCAATCCATCTTTTCCATGACAAGCCATGCAGAGAGAATAAAGCTGTTTGCCCCGAACGAGGTCATCTATGTGTTCCGTGGGCTCATCTTCCGCCAGGGCAACCTGAGTCAAACCAAGTGATAGAAGGATAATCAATGTCTTGGAAATGACTTTTCCGGATTTTTGGGCGGAAGAGGTGAAGAAGTTCCTAAATGTCATAGGTTTATTAAGAGCGCGAATTGGGAAAATAAGCGGCATTTATCTTTTTGCATCCGTCTGAATGTCAAACAGGAAATAGTTGTTAAGACTTAGCTTGAAGATCTACTTATGTTGAAATGACTGGAGTGAGAGAGTTGTTGTGGAAAGTCGTTACCGATGAACGAAAAGGTTCTTTTATAAAATATGACCGCCTAATGCCAATAAATGCACAGAAAATACCTGCTAAAGCAATCACATGATGGAAACTAGTTAATCACGTAATAGAGAGTATTAGATAGACGAGTTGTTTTTAGACAGGAAACCAGTGGTAGAGGGAAAAATAGATCAGTACTCCCGTTACAGAAACGTAATACCAAATGGGGAATGTCCATTTCGCCCACGCTCTGTGTCGTTCAAACTTTTCTTTTAAGGCAAGGATGAGGGTTGTCAGCACAAGTGGAACGATAGCTATTGCCAAAATGATGTGCGAAACGAGCATGAGAAAATAAATTGCTCGTATAATTCCTTCACCACCAAAAGGTGTATGAACTCCCTGAACATAAATTTTGTGGGAAACATAACCGATAAGGAAAAGTATGGAGACGAGAAAGGCTGATCCCATGCAAGCCCGGTGAATCGTTATTTTTTTCTGTTTAATAGCGATAAATCCAATGGTCATGAGAATGGTCGCAATTGTATTGAGAATGGCATTGAGAGCCGGAATGTTGTCCATTGTCATCTTTAAAACAGTCTCTTAGAAAATTCGCGGATTACCATAGCCATCTGTCCAGAACGAGAAAACCCAAAAGGGCAGGTAAATAAAAGATCGATGCGATGAAAAGTTGCCGGGCTGCAATTTCTCTCTTTTGAGCATTTCGAAAGGCATTGGCTCTCCAGAGAAAATAACTGCCGAGAAAAATCGCGATGATAAGGTAAATGGAGCTGCAAAACCCTAAAAAAAAGGGCAGCAGACTGATGACGACCAGCAGAACAGTGTGAAGCATTGACCAATTGGCGACCTTATGTCCAAAACGGTCGATCACCGAAAGCATCGGAAAATTGACCGACTCATAGTCATTTCGGTAAGTCCATGCAATGGCCATGAAGTGAGGGATTTGCCAGAAAAAGAGAATCCCAAAAAGGATCCAACCCAAGGTCGAAATGGTTCCTTCAGCAGCTGCCCAGCCAATGAGCGGAGGCAATGATCCACTGACGGCGCCCACTTCAGTCGCCCAGCGGGAACGCCTTTTCATAGGCGTATAGATCAGAGTGTAGGAAAGGATCGTGCTGAGACCGAAAAGGGCGGCCAGCTGATTGACTCCGAAGAAAAGCTGAGTCGTCCCAGTGACTGAGAGAAAGATTCCCCAAAGGATCGCGTGCATCGGTGTTACCATATGGGAAGGCAATGGTCGATCTCGGGTTCGCAGCATGATAGCATCCGTTTTCCTCTCCATCCATTGATTGATGGCGGCTGCGCCACCAGCAGAAAGAGCCGTGCCGCAAAGAAAGTTGAGTAGAAGAAGAAAGTTTCGATCTGGCTGCGCGGCTAGATAACTAACCAGAGCCGTCACAACAGATAAAAAGCTGAGCCGTGGTTTTGTTAGCTCCCAGAGACCAGTCAATATTTTTGGTTTACTCTGCGTGTCCACAAGCACTTCGACGGAAGAATCAATTTGGTATTCGGCACTGGTTTTAGGAGGCATGATCGGATCTGGGAGCTTCGATATTCCGACTCAGAGGTTCAGACTGAGTAGTTGGATGGCGGGCTGGATCTTCGGAAGCGCCAAATGAAAAACGGTGGGAAACAAAGGTAATCGCCCAACAGGAAGCAAGGAGAAAAGCGCCTGTCAGCATGTGAATCGTTGCGACATGTGA
>JANQKU010000253.1 GCA_028280955.1 Opitutaceae bacterium | reverse complement strand
GTAAACGGCATTTGAAGAAACCGCTCGCTCCGCTCGGGCTGCGTATTGGAGAGCGTCCCTCGAAGTAGCACCAATGATGCGACACCAGGATTCGGCAACTCTTGAGGCAAAAACAACTTCAGACTCAAATTGTAGCGATTCCGAAAAGGCCACGACATGGAAATGTGGAGTGCCTCGCAACTGAAATTCAAGCCGCCAGAGTCCGCAAAATCTCCGATCGTAGTATCTAAGCGATTCAATAAATCGATTGATGTGAGGTTTCCAATTCGTAAAAAACCCATCCTGTTCAGGATAGGTGAGGGTAATGAAAAAGGGTTTATCGCGACGATTAACCCGGTGAAGCGTCCGCAAAAGTCGACGCTGTGACGGCTTGGAGAAAGTCGTGATTTTTTCGCGTTTAGATCGATCATGTTTTGATGCTCTTGGTGTTGGTTTTTCTAGGTCATTTAACTCCGCCAAACCCCGATAAATACGGGCAAAATAGGCCATTTTTTCGGGTGTTGATTATCAATAACTTAGGAATTTTTTTTACAAATTCTGTAGATATGAACCAATAGCTAAAGGCACGGCCACCCCTCACGCGGTGACCGTGTTTAGCTTATGAGCCAGATTTTGAGCCATCAGAACCTGGTTTTTTAGCACCGGTTGAACCGGAATTTTTATAGATCGCTGAAGCAACATCATCAGCGCGTATTTGGTCACGAAACATCGAGCCAACTAGCTCAACGCTTTCTAAGTCTCCAGCTTCAAAGAGAGCCGTGTTGTAGGAGAAAATTTGACCACCAATAAATTGAATGAAGCAGCCGGGTTTCTTTTCAGCGTCTTCAGCTTTTTTACTCTTCGGTAGAGGATACAGTTTTAAGGCTGATCCGTCTGAAGTGTCTAATTTGATTCTAATATTCATAAGCTTATGTTTGTTAATGGTTTATGAGGTTTTAACGCACAATATACATTATGTCTAATATTATAAAATAGGTATAATTACTCATTCCCCTCTGGGAAAGCCAGAGATATAGATGCCTTTGTTCCATTCCAGACAGATGGGTATATAGAGTTTTTCGATGGGTCTCCTTGGCTTGCCACGAGTTACCGTCTTTCTATGCTCTTGGGTTTTTAACGTATTCCTTTCTGATAGAACTCGTGACGACTCCACTTTTTAACTGGTTAGATAAACGCAGCGCAGGTGTTTTGCTTCACCCGACAGCTTTGCCGGGAGATTTTGGCATTGGTAGTCTTGGGGCTGAAGCTAAAACCTTTATCGATTTCCTGGCCGAGTCCGGTATGAGTTATTGGCAGATCTGTCCGCTTGGGCCTACGGGTTATGGTGATTCGCCCTATCAATCGTTTTCGGCTTTTGCCGGAAATCCTTATTTGATCGATATGATGTCGCTGGCTGAGGCTGGCCTGATTCCCGATCAAGAACTCGGCCCTTTACTTTTTCTCTCCTCCGACACGGTCGACTATGGTGGTATTTATAAGGTCAAGTGGACGCTGCTACGGCGAATTTTCAATACCTTCACGAAAGATAATCACAAAAAAGCAAATCTTCCCTACGGCGATTTTGAGGCATTTTGTCAGGAAAATGCAGATTGGCTGGATGCTTACGCTTTCTTTCAGGCTTTAAAGAGCCATTTTGACGGTGTTTCCTTTCATGAATGGCCTGAGGAATGTTTATCCTATTCTTCTGCTTTGGCATCTGAGATTTTTGCGGAATTGGCCACGGAAATTGAGGCTCATAAGTTTTATCAGTATCTCTTTTTCGGCCAGTGGAAAGAAATACGAGAATACGCAAATGGAAAAGGTGTATCTATTATTGGAGACATTCCACTTTTTGTTTCTGGTGACAGCGCTGACTTATGGGCAAACCCTGCACTTTTTCAATTGGATAAGAAATCTCACTTGCCTTCAGCGGTGGCTGGATGTCCGCCTGATTATTTCTCTAAGGATGGCCAGCTTTGGGGTAACCCTCTTTACAATTGGCATAAGATGAAACGTGATGGTTTTGCCTGGTGGAAAAATCGTCTGGCAGCCAATTTTAAACTCTACGATGTACTGCGTCTCGATCATTTTCGTGGTTTTGATACTTACTGGTCTATTCCCTCTGAGGCTGAAACAGCCGTTGCCGGTGCATGGCTGAAAGGTCCCGGTTTAACTTTCTTTGAAGAAATTAAAAAGGCATTTCCTGAAGCAAAAATTATCGCGGAAGATTTGGGAGAGCTCTTCCCTTCTGTGATTAAATTACGGGATGAGACAGGGCTGCCGGGAATGGAGGTATTGCAGTTTGCCTTTGGTGGTGAAGCTGACAATCTCTATTTGCCGCATAATCATGTGGCAAATTCCGTTTTGTATCCAGGAACACACGACAATGATACCTCTTTAGGATGGTACCAGAATGCTTCAGCGGAAGAACAGGATCATGTAAGGCGCTATCTGGGCATCAGTGGCCATACCATTGCCTGGGATTTTATCCGGAGCAGCTATGCTTCTGTGGCAAGGCTTTGTATCATCCCGTTTCAGGATCTGCTCAATCTGGATTCATCGGCCCGCTTCAATCGCCCTGGTGAAGCGCAGGGAAACTGGAGCTGGCGTTTTCGAAAAAACCAGTTGAGTAAGCTGCGAAGCGAAAGCAGCGCCTATTTGCGAAAATTAGCTGATCTCTATGGCCGGTAGGTTCTGACGCTAAGCCGCAGAGCCACTAAGGGTTTTTATGAACTCGTTGGTGGGTTTTTATCCGCAGATTTGAAATACTATTTACGCAGATTTAACAGCCCTAGCCTAGGATAATCAAAATTTAACAATTCAACCATTCAGAAGTATCCTGTAAATCTTGTCGATCCTGTCCAAATATACTCCAGACAAAATCTCCAGAATTTCCGATTAGAATTCGTATCGAAGCACTCTACTTTAATCTGCATTTCCCTGTGGAATGGGAAATTCAGCGCGCCCAGGTTTGGCTTTGATATCAAAGTTGAGCACGACTTCGTCGCGAATCAGATCGTCTGCCTTGCCGGGATATTTCATGTCGAAATCGAATCGGTTAATATAGAATTCCGCTTTTACCGTTACGTCTGTGGCAGTGACATTAATTGTCGCAGGGAACGAAATTGATTTGGTCACTCCATGCAACGAAAGGTTTCCGGTGATGGTCGAGATACCATCCTCTTCTTTTGAGATGGATGTGCTTTCGAAGGTGGAAGTCGGATGTGTGGCAACGTCAAAGAAATCCGGGCTCATCAGATGATCGGTTAGCCTTTGACTGTCGGAAAAAATCGAAGGTGTGGCGATGACAACTTTATTCCCCAGATCGGCAATTTTACCATCTTCGACCCGCAATTCTCCGGTAAATTCTTTAAAGCCGCCTGGGTGGCTCTTGGTTACTTTGAATCCGATAAAGCCTATGGTTGAGGTTGCTGGATCAATTACAAAATAATCCCCACCGCTGACCGCTGCTGAATCGGTTTTGGTTTCAGCGCCAACCTGGGCTTCGGTGACATCATCTGCAGGATTGGAACATCCGATCATTAGCAGGGCCGGGAGAAGAGCAAAGAAAGGTTTTTTCATAGTTTTAGATAAAGTATTGGGATGAATTTGATAGGATTATCAATCTACTGAAGTAAGAGAAAATCAAAGGTTAGAGCGCTTGCAACCCGAAGTGGCTGATTTTTTACTGAATTATCGATGGTTTATAGGTCTTCAGAGAAAATCTGAAGTTTTTATCCGCAGATTACGCAGATTTTCACAGATTATCAGAAACTGTATAAGTAGATTCTCAGGCTAAGCCGTTAAGGGTTTCTAAGATTTTGTTAATTCTGTCTAAAAAATTCCACAACCTTTATTACATAAAATCTGCGTAATCTGCGGAAAGAAAAATCTCAGGAGATCAGGAAATTTCGAATATTGGGGATAACCTCGGGAGCATCCTCCAGGACGTAATGCCCGGCATTGGGATGGATGGTCGTTTTGGCTTGAGGAAAAAATATTTGCCATTGCGTTCGAAAACGATGGTCGAAGCAAAAATCTTTTCCACCCCACTCTATCAGCATAGGTTTTTTTAAAAAGAGTCCCAGGTTGTTTTCGATTTTATAAAGGGTTTGATAACTGGGATGGTTGGCTTTTAAGGGGATGTCTTTGACGAAGGCGTTAAGAGCGACTCTGTTTTCCCAATTACCATAGGGAAACAGGTAACCGGCTTTTTCCTGTGCAGTGAGTTTTCGCTGAGACATGGCCATAAAGGTGGCAGGTCTGGCAAAGCCATTGAGGCCACGGATGATGAGGCTTCCCCAAAGAGGTGTTCGGCAAAGAGCAATGCGCGTAGGAATATGAGTGGAGCGAAAAGCTGCTGTATTGAGTAAGACAATACTGCCAATTTTATCAGGAATGGCCTGGGCGGCGCCCATTCCGATTGCGCCTCCCCAATCGTGCAGAACGAGGTGGATTTTTTTAAGGGAAAGGGATTCGATCAGTTGGCTCAGGTTTTCGATATGCTGGGCCAGTTGGTATCGATAGATTTGTGGTTTGCTGGATAGGCCACAGCCAATATGGTCTGGCGCGATGCAGCGAAAGTGGTCTTTTAATCCACTGACCAAATTACGATAATAAAAGGACCAGGTAGGGTTTCCGTGGACCATTAAGACCGCTTCGTCGCCTTTTCCCTGGTCGAGATAGTGAAGCTTTTCACCATCTTTCAGCGTAAGAGTATTTGCAGCGAAAGGATAGAGATGTCTCAAGGAATCGGGTAATTCCGGGATCATTGCGTCTTTTGTCTGCATTACCATTCCACTGCCATCATGAGGCAATTGATACCGCTGCCGATTCCCAAAAGAGCAATGGAATCCCCTTGCTGGATAGCTTTGCTCTCGGCCGCCTTGCCCAGTGTAAGGGGTAATGAGGCTGAGCCGACGTTTCCAAAGGTTTCGAAGGTGGAAAAATCTTTTTCCAGATCGAGTTTTAAGGTTTCGTAGAGTTTTCGTCGATGAACTGCTCCCACCTGGTGGCAGATGATTTTATCGGGTGTTGTTTCATTCCAGGTAAGTTCTTTTTTGAATTCAATCCAGGTCTCTTTAGCTAGAGCAACGCCAGCGAGAAGGAGTTGTTCGGAATCGGTCTGCATATGGAGGCTG
>JANQKU010000217.1 GCA_028280955.1 Opitutaceae bacterium | reverse complement strand
GACCCAATGATCGAGGAACATATCAAGGTGTTCCTAAGATTGTCGGATTGAGCAGATCACTCACAACTCACATTTCTCGACCTGAAACTGGTATTCCTTGTTTGGCCCGTGACGGACCGTGACAACCCGGCCGGGTTCGATATAGAGAACCCCGATAGCAGAGTATGCCAATGGATCCTCTAATAGATTGCGACAATAGTAATCGCGGTTCAGATCGAGATTGATAACCATCCATTCAACAAGATTCTTGTCATACCCAGTTAAAGAAGATTCCTGAGGGTATTCATGCTCCAGCGATTGGGTAACAACTGCGCTCATAATTAGAACCACAAGACAGGCCAAAATCCGAACCATGGTGAAATAGATGCTGTCCCAGCCTACCAGCATAGGAAGAGTTTCCTTAAGGAGCTTCAGTTTAAGATCTAAACTCAGTTCAGACCAAGGTCTATAAGCCTGTTTTTGTTTGTTGAACCTTTTCCATACCTTAAACGCTACATAGAGGATGACTAATATCCAAAACAGGTAACTAAAAAAACTCAACAACCATCGAAAGGCGGGATAAAGAAAAAGGTTTTCCACTAGTTGGGTTAAAAGGAAAAACGGTAGTGATATGGCGTGCACCGCGGCCAAGTAGGCTACGGTGATTGGTGCATTCCCTGGGTCAGCCAAGATAGTTCGGTTCACGTCACCATAAGCTACGGATGTGGAATAAAGAATCCAACTCGATAGGATTAAACCCAGCAGTATCTTGGAAGATAGGCTGGAGAAGAAAATCTCAAAATGGGAGAGCAAATCGGAAATAAGGGCACCTGATGCCAGTCCCAGCAGAGCTATGCTTAGAAGGATGCTGTGAGGGTTCAGAAAGGTGGTTTGGTTTGGTATCTGGCGACCCGCATCATTGTTCATCAACAGGAGATATATAACTGTAACAATGATGGTTGCTGAATACAGCAAATAGGGGAAGGGTTTAATGAACCCTTTTCGACCAAATTCATCCATGCTCTTTGGACCCATATCAGGAATTCTGTCGCTCAGAATCCGCTTTCAAATAGACGCCTTCTCCATGACTAGAGCCGTTTTCTAATGGCCCCAAAAACATGATGCCCCTTTCTTCCAGGAACTGAATGACCCGTTTTAGATTGGCTCTGGTCACTGTATTGGTGCCACGATTTTCCATTCTTTGGATCGTGGAAATACCAAGCCCTGTTTCCTTTGCGAGATGTTGAGCAGATATGTGCAGCATCGCACGAGCTGCGCGGATCTGGGCACTGATGACTGTAGAGTGACCAACCATATTTGGTTCATTCACCAACGGATGGAACTGGATAAGTCATTTATATCTCTTCGGCCGTGAGGTGCAAAACAAACACTTTGTTTTCGTACCGGGAATAGCCGCCGGCTTTAGTCCATTCTTTTTGGGTAAGTGACACGCCCTCAATAAGTTCAGATTGTTTCACAGGTAATTTATACGGCACCTTGGCACCACGATTGCCATGAATTACAATCGCAAAACTATTGTTCTGAACCTTGATGACTTGGACATCTCCTATAACCGACTCAATGAGACAGGGCTCTGTGAGTGAGAAGTTACAGATTGTGTTTTTCGCCAAGCCAAGAGTCTTCTTCTTTTCAAATAAGGGAGAAAGAGTCTCGATGTGACCATTAAAACGAAGCTTTGAATCTGCATGGGCATCTGTTGCTACGACCATGCAGATTGCTGTCGCAACGGTAGCTGAGATTCCAAGCAATGTTTTTATCATCTTTGAGTTCCTTTAACCGGATTCGTTGCCCTAAATACGCGGTGCATGTACTTGGTTTGGATCACATTGGCCCCTGCCCTGTTTTGAGACCCTACCTGCGTATTCCGATTGTTCCACATCGGGACAACGCTTCTTCTTTCTGAAAATCGATCACGGCCTGGCAAAACAAATGTCTTTTCCCATCATCACTAACCAAGACGAATGCAGTTCCAATGTCAGTTTGATGTGAACTAACGACCTTGAACCCCAGTTCAAGGAATTTGGACATTGAAAATGCACTTCCCGTAAACATGGTTTCGACGAGGTTGCCATTTTCTTCGGAATGAGCCGGGGTCTTGGACCAGGCAATGGCGACCAATGCGATCGGCAATATGAAGAGCTTCATCAGTTTATCATTCATAACGGGCAGCCTTCGGTTAGATACTTAGTCAATCCAGAATTAAAATGGGAAACTGGTACGCAGCTATAACCATTATTGTGAGTTCGAACGATCACTACCGAATGATAAGGCGTCTCCATCGAAAAACTCCTTTTCGAATTCTTCGAAATAGCGCCGGGTCATGCCTTTCAAACCATAGGCGGCGGTGAATAACGCCGCAGGAAGGGCAAGCCAAAACGCCGCGGTGTAATCAGGATAGAAAAATGCCGTGATGGCCAGAAGCCAAAAGCCGATCATAAGGCTGAAAAACAACCTGAAACCCCAGCGGGTATTTCGTCTTTTACTGATGAATATATCGGGATCCTGACATCCCAGAGTTTTCATCCGGGCGACCCAGGCTCTGTAGCCCTCTTTTCTTCTGAGGTCGATTTTATGCATGTTTTCCCCCGCCGAATGCCCTCAATTTGAACTCTGCCTCTTTTCAGAAACATCTCTTTTAAAGTGATGTTGGAAAGAAGTATTTATTCTATGGTTGTATCGCGTCAAGCGTGTTTTCAGTTTTTAGGGGCTATGGCCCCCTAGCATAAACTCACCTGTCGCAGTGCCACCGGATGGGCCAGTAATGGAGTGGGCTGGGACGAAAGAGTTACCCCCCCAATATGTCATTTATATACTAGGCAGCTGACTTTATTGATAAAATCATTTCGCCGGAGTTCAAAGGAAGGATAAAACATCATCCCAACGAATGAATCCATTGATGTCCAGGATATCAAGACATGAAAACTTACACGCCATACACAGATTTCACCGCTCAGAACAAAACAATTTCTGCACTCTACGGTATGTACGCACAGTTGGAAGAAAATCCTGACACCTACATGGAGTTTACGCCGATCGTCGTCTTTATGGCGTTCTCCATTGAGGCGTATGTGAACAATCTAGGGGCCCGCCATCTTTCTATTTGGGAGGACTTGGAGAGATTGCCCTGGAAAACTAAGATTTCGATTTTGCACAAAAGCGCAGGAAAAGAAGCAGTATGGGGCGAATCCCCACTTCAGTTTGCGTCTGAGATTTTTATGCTGAGAGACAAGTTGGCTCACGGCAAGCCTGAACGAGTAGAAGGTCCGCCATGCTTCGACTTAGGTGAAGTTGACGATTGCCTCCGCCGTGAATTGCAACCGGACTGGTACACACAGATTTCTAGAGACTGGGTTATGAACGCTAAGGACCGCTTTAGGCTCCTCATGAAGTATCTCGGCGAATTGTTTGGTCACATGGAGAGTGATCACCTAAGTTTAAGCGTTTCCGGGTATGTGGAAGATGATGGACAAGAGGGATAAAACCGACCTCTTCTCTAAAGACCAACAGAACCGCTTCATCGCCAAAAGCTGTCCCATAATGGTGTGTGGGTTCAAAATTCTATTGATTCCACTCTCGTTATTAAGCTCTCTCGTCTCAGTTGAGCCAAGTAGGAAGCGCCGAAGCAGTTGAAAAACATAATGTTTTTACAATTTCACGTGCGTTAAATCCGTAAGTATCTGCAATTTTACATAAAAATTTTATCGAATAGGGCAGAAACGCTTGAAATGTAAAAACATAGTTTCTAAAGTGGTGAAGCACAGGGAGAAACTGTTTTATCTTATCTCAACCTGTGAATGGTAAGCGTACGAGGCTTGAAGGCTTAATTCAAGCTCAAACGACGACGGCCCCGGGGTGGGCGCCCCAGAGCCGTCAGTGGTTAAATGTGAAAGACAGGCAAAGAAATGAGCAATTCCCCTACGTCGATCACGTCCTTAAAGATACCCTCTGCCTCCGATGCGGGCAAGGGCTTTGCGCAGGCAATTTGCCTGGGCACCTGTTTAGCATCATCCACTATACCAAAAACAGCCCATGTAGCGGTTCGAAAGGCAGAGTTTTACCAGATCTAGTGGTTTGGTTGACCCTCCTTTCGAATCCCTACAGCCTGAACGACTGTATCTGACACTGGGATGATTCCTGGTTGAGAGGATGCTCGTGAACAGGTGGCGTGTATCCGTTGCACTGTTTCATGCACGGATATGGATGATTTGAACAGGAGAAGTGATGAAGAACCAGGGGCTATAAAAACAGCGGCGGCGGAAGGATTGCCGTCCTAACCGCCGCTCGAGCCATTTAATATCCTCGGAAAAAAGAGAATGATGTTTGGCGACACCCATTCGACCCGAGATATTCTCCGAGGATATTAGAGGCTCCCGAAAATCCATGCAACCAGAATCGTGTATTCACGACACAGATTTCTATTGCCTGAATTTGAAAAGCTGTTGATGTGCCTGGTTCCTGAAAGGAGCCCATGCAACAGGAATTAATGCCGGATCTTCCGGAGGCCCCTGCCCCGAAAGCATATAATTCGGGCAAGCCATGGCGCGCGCCTAAACGCGGTCGCGGCCGACCCAGCAAACAGTTCGACCATGAACGTCAACAACAAGCATCCCGTTGGGCCAGGCAGTCGGTACCAGTTCAAATTCTGAGAATGCGGACCTGGTCCGATGAACAGTTACGTGTCATCGATGTAGTCCTTAAATGGGCAAACCGTGGTTTCCTGGCTATGTCAGGAAAGCAGGGATTCAATTTGTCCCTTACATCTGTTCCTACTTGGTTTGAGACGCTCAAGATCGGGGAAGAATACGAAATGTGGGCAATCAACCGGACAAGATGCCAATTTCTTGAAGACGGCCGCCCCAAGAATGAGATCAATGAGATCCGTCTGGCTCCATGGCTTCGTGACGAAATGGAGACTTATTGGTCAACACGCCAGGCTGAGCGTCCATCAAAAACTCAGCAGCGTTCCCGGCGGACAAGAGAATCCAAAAATTTTTCAACAGTAGTAAAAAATCAGAGTCAGGAATCCCCCGATACTTCATCTACAGAGTCTAAGAGTTCTATACATACAACGAGATCCACACAAAAAAGTAAGCCTTCAGCTACTACAAAAAGTGCCCTCGAAGCATCTCGATCTAAAGATCAATCTGCCTCGGGCTCATGCTCAAAATTTCGCGATCACTCCTGTGTTGAACAGGTTCCCTGCACAGGCCAAACCATAATGGAAACCCCTGAAATGCTCGGCAGGGGGAGTGAGTGTCAAATTTCAGAATTCACATCCAAATTGGTTGATTCCGCCAGCCCGGAAGAATGGGAGTATGTAAATAAATCCTTCAAGCTTGTGGATCCATTGAAAGCCGAAATCCTTGAAAAGGATCCAAGTCAGCTTGCTAGTTTGGTAAACCAGTTGAGAGAACAACGTTTTTCCGGTCTGAACCCACAGTTTTTCGAAAGGAAGCTTAGGGAAAGGGGAATCTTGGCGGTTCTATGCCTGCTGGCCACAAGCCTCAAACTCATCCTGGATGAAAAGCCACCGAAAATGCCTGCTCCATATCTTGCCGGCATGTTGAATAAGCCGCTTGATGATTGTCATCCAATTCACAGTATCAATGACCGGATCTGTTTGGCTGATCACGGGCGAAGAAAGGCAGCGGATGGCGGTCATATCCCCCTCCCCTCTACCCGCAGCTCCACAGATCCGGAAGCTATGAAATATAACGCGGCCTTAGGAAAACTGGCACAAGAGACCAGACTGAGGCTCTTCGACAAATACCGAATTCCCCGAACGTCTGATTCCAAGGCCCGTCATTCCTCCTCACCGAATTGCATTCATTGGAAACGCAGAGCCTGGGCTGAAATCCAGGATCTTGTCGCTGAGTTGGAATCGGCTGAGGATGAGCATATGGAAAGGACAGTCCAATGAAGCCACAAACCGGATATAAGTCTCCAGCTCCTGGTTTGACCCGGGGACTGGGAGAAAGACGCCCCCCCAGGAATGAAGAAATTGAGATGGCCCTTCTAGGGGCACTACTGAGGAATAATCGGGCGCTGGATAAAGTCCTGGATCGAACATCTTTGGCACCGGAGCATTTCTTTGCACCGGAACATCAGCGCATTTTCGAGATGATTTGTCATGCCGTGCAAAATGGCCGGGAAGCGCGTCCGACCACGCTTGCTCACCTTGCTGATGGTGATCCAATGCTGAGAGATGTTGATGGCGCGGACTATCTTTTCTCGCTGGCCGCTAATGTGGTCACGGTCATAAATGCAGACGATTATGCCAAAACCATTGTTGATCATTATCTCAAAAGGGAACTCATTGGACTGGGTGAGGAACTGGTCAATGAAGCATACGATTTAACCCAGGATAGATCAGCGGAACAGTTGTCTGAGGGCCTCGAAGCAAGCCTTTACAGCTTGATGGAAAGCAGAATCCACGAAAATCATTCAGCCAGCCTGGGAGATGCGGCTTATGAAGCACTTATTGATGCTGAAAAGGCCTATAAACTCTCAGGCCAATTGATAGGTGTTACATCTGGCCTGGCTGGCATCGATGACATGACCGGTGGTTTTCATCCTTCCGATCTGATCATACTAGCCGGCAGGCCAGCCATGGGTAAGACCGCCCTGGCGACTACCATTGCCCATAATGCCGCTAAAGCATATCGCTGCTCCGAGGATGATCATGGCAATGAGCTGACCGAAGGCGGGAAAACCGCCTTCTTCAGTCTGGAGATGAAGAACAGCCAATTGGCAATGCGCATTATGGCTGCCGGCGCCGGACTCTCCACAGACAAAATCCGGCGGGGAGAGATAGATGAAGAAGATTTTCGTAGATTGGCGCAGGAAAGGGAGACCTTGAAAAATCTACCCCTGATCCTGGACCAAAAAGGTGGGCGCAGTGTTGAAAGCCTGTGTGCTCAGGCGAGACGGTACAAACGGGAACATAATATCAACCTGGTTGTCGTCGATTATCTGCAATTATTGCATTCCGACGAGCGGGCAGAAACCCGAACACAGGAAGTAACCAAGATCACAGGTAAACTAAAAGCCTTGGCTAAGGAACTGGATGTACCAGTGATCGCTCTTTCGCAATTGAGCCGACAGGTTGAAAATCGAGAAGACAAACGACCGCAACTCGCAGATTTGCGGGAGTCCGGTTCTATTGAGCAGGATGCAGATATGGTCTGCTTTGTTTATCGACCTGAATATTATCTTGAAAAGGACCACCCGGAGCAACGGGTGAAGGAAAGTCGGGACCAATTCATCGATCGGCAGGAAGATCACAAAAGACGCCTGGCAGAGAGCCGCGGACTGGCGGAATTCATCATTGCCAAACAGCGCCATGGACCAGTAGGAACCGTAGAACTGGCTTTCGAACAAGACCGGACGCGATTTTCTGACCTGAAAAGATAAAAGGCGCAGCGGTTAAACCCGACTGCGCCTTTCTGAGAAGCCGGCTTCGGTGGATTGAAGCCGGACTCTCACGTTATATGCAGCTCCCTGCCCCCGCAACGTGGTAATCTATAGGCTTTCCCACAGATCTGTTGAAATGTTGGAAATCACTGTTTATCCAACAAATGAAAACTGTCATAATCGTTAAGCGATAACTAATTATCGATATAACTATTTTTACGAATGCTGTCGCACTGTCACCTAGGTGAATTCAGAAGTGGGTCTTTAGTTTGATTGAGCTGATATCTTCAGCATCTGTGCAAGTGTCTTGTGAAGAGATGTCCAGGGCGAGTTCTGCGTTAAGTCAATGCTCGACAACTTGTATCGACGAGATGAAAGAGATTCTCCGGGATCTGTTTGGTCCGGATAAATCCTTTGTTCTATTGGTTAGACTGGAGGCCATAGCTGAGGCCCTGGATGATAAATTTGTAATGGGATTATATGAAAATCACGATGTAACTGGTGAAAAACTGTCAGATCTCATCTTGCAGATTGCCAGTGATCAACCTTTGGTGATTTTTGAAGGGGAATTAGTCTTTAATTCCGAGGCATTTCGGGCAGCTATTACCAGGCGACTGATTGAGATCACTTGAAAGCTTATTTTTGAGAAGGGCAGCCCCCTACCCTTTTGCGCAATAACCTTGTGGATCTGCGGTCAATACATCAACATTTCGGATCATCTCTTTCCAGCTATGAAAAACCAGACAAACATATTCCTGCCTTGCTGCAGGCTTGGATGAATTATAGCTGGCCACAGCCTTGGTCCAGGATCCGAAGCGCTTATGGTTTAGATAGAGAAGCGCCGCCGAATATTGAATGTTGGTGGCAGGTTCCAGCATTTCACTGATATTTTTGAAGTATTTCTGCTGCCAGCGATAATGGAGCTGCATCACACCAACAGCAATCATGTCGGTGTGCTTATTTGCTTTCATTATCCCTGCCTCAGCTGATGTTCGATTATCATAGTAGACCGGCTTTCCATCAATATTTGCGGTCCAGGGCCAGGGGGTTCGGTCCCCTCCCCTTCCCGATTCCACCTTGGCCATGGCGAGAAGGAGGTTTTCGGGGATCCCAAAACGTTTTTCTGCGGCACCAATTTCCTGCATCAGTTCTCGTGGTGAATAAGCCCAGGAATAAGTAGGCAGACTGGCGGAGAAAAACCCGACCAATGAACCGAAGCATAGATGGCGTCTGCTGATATCAGTTTGAGTCATCTTCCTTGACTATAGGCAGAGCCTTGCAGAGGCAACAATGTATAGTCTTCATTTGAAGATAGTGGATATCTACTAGATATCTCATTTCTACACCATTATTGCGATCACCTCATCAGGTCTTCTCTTCTGGTATACGTTTCCTAGAAACCTGCGAATCCTGACCATTATATTATATTAATAATAAACGAATTTAATGCATATCAAGAGACTATTTGGTATCTCTTAGATAGTGGATATCTATAAGATAGTCTGTAAGTTGATTATAGCGGATATCCATAAGATATTGACTATCCAAAATATAGGCGTTATATAAAAGATATCCTATAGATAGTAGGTAGTGGATATATTACAGATACCAGATATCTATCCAGTATCATTCGGGTATCTAAGACCAAAAGGAATTGAACCCATGCCGGTTATTGCAATGATCAGCCCGAAGGGCGGAGCCGGAAAATCAACAGCGAATCTAATTTTGGCCTGCGAATTCGCACGGAGCGCGAATTCCGTCGCCATTCTGGATGCGGACCCCAACCATCCCGTTGCAACTTGGGAGGCCCTTTGCAAGAGCGATGATGGTTTGCCAATCCCGGAAAATATTGAGGTCATTTCCGATGTTACAGAAAAGAACATCGTTGACCAGATTGAGCAGTCAGCAGAAAAGCACGACTTTGTCTTTGTTGATCTTGAGGGGACCGCCAACCTGGCAGTCAGTTACGCGATCACTTTTTCCGATCTGGTTATCATTCCTGTCCAGGCCTCTCCCTTGGACGCCAGAGAAGCTGCAAAGGCTATTCTTCTTATAGAAACGGCAGAGAAGCAGACACGCCGATCCATTAACCATCGGATTCTGTGGGCCCGGAATAATACGGCAATCACCACCAAGCTTTCCAAAAACATTGTGAAGGAATTTGGTGATCAATTTGTACCAGACTTCCAAACGCAATTGCTTGAACGGGTGGCATATAAACTTCCGTACCGATATGGCGGTACAATCTACGACCTTAACGAAGAAATCGCCGAGGCACCTAGTGCCAAGGCATTGAAAGATGCGAGGGCCAATAGTCTGGCTCTGGCTAAGGAAGTGTTCCAGGTCATCCAGGACCCACTTCATGGGGTGCATCTAACCCTAGAGCAAGTCAGGGCTCTGCCGGCTGATCAGCAACGGGATTATTGTGTTAACAA
>JANQKU010000216.1 GCA_028280955.1 Opitutaceae bacterium | reverse complement strand
AATAACCTTCTGCCACGATGAGTGAATAAAGGAAAAATCACTCGAAACAGAAACAAAAGTGAAACCGCGATAACAATCAGAGAAATAATCGCATATTCTTCATAACTACCCCACAAATCTCCCACAATTTCTCCCCACAAAACAGCAACGCCCACCAATAAAGGAGTCCACAGAATCGCAGCTACCAGAAAATAAAATACAAATTTTTTGAGGGGTGCACCTAAAACGCCCACAGCCATATAAGTGGCCAAACGCGTTCCGGGAGTAAAACGACTGATAATCGCTACCATCGCCCCTCTTCGTTTTATCCAGGCTTCTCCTCGTTGCAATCTCTCCTCCTTAATGGGAAACCAGGATAAACGAAATAAACCTGTGCGAAGTAACCGACCAGCCAGGACCAACAAAATGTCCCCAATCACGATCCCCACTAAGCAAGCCATCATCGCAGGAAAGAAAGCTATAATTCCTTTCGAGACCAATAACCCAGCCGCAATACAGGTAAGATCTTCACTCACAAAAGTCGCTAAAGCCAATCCCAACACCGCAATCAATAGAGCAAATCCCTCAAACCTGAACTTCTCCATCTGATCCATTGTTTTCTGCGCTTCCTCCACCCTCTCCAGAGAAGCCATCTTTCGCGTAATACCTTCTTTTCTGAAAACTTTCCTGACAAATGTGACTAAAGGATCCGCAATCCTTTCTGGTTTTTGAAAAACCAAACCATGGCCGCCATCCAAGAGAACCAATTCACTCTGAGGAAGAATACGTGCATGTTCACGAGCTGCTCTCAAAGGCACTAGTCCATCATCCTCACCATGAATAATCAGCGCAGGACCCTTATATCTTTCCAATGCCACCCGCAACGGCCGCTGATCAGTATCAAATAGATTTCGTGCGTATTGTTTATTCAAAGGAAACACATCCAATAGACCGAAATGAGGAAGCATCTCCTGCAAGGCCCACAAAACACTTAACTGCAGCGCATGCACAGAGTGATTCAAATGATAATCCCCAAACAATTCATGTTCTTGTACCCCGATGGCCGACAGCAGAACCAAAGACGAGACCTCATCTGGCCAATCGTCCGCATATTCAACAGCAACCCCTCCTCCCATACTATACCCCACCAGATGAACTTTCGACACTCCAATCGAATCAAGGAGTTGCTCTAAATAAATGGCATGAGCCCGTATCGAGTAGTCAGGAATATTACGTGAAGATCTGCCAAACCCTGGAAGATCCGGAACAACCACCCGATACTCTTTTTTCAAAGTCATCATTAAACCTTTCAACGATCCGGAAGCAACAGGCGTTCCATGAAGAAGAACGATTGTTTCGATTTCACTCCGTCCCTCCGGCACAACATCATAGTAAGCTATATCAATGGGCCTTTCACCGTAAGTTCCGTCAGATTTCACCTCTCGAACGGTGGCTACCTGTTGACCTTCCTTCGGATCTATCCTTTCCGAAAGGAAATGACGAACCGCAAAAGACAACAACAATGCAATAATATACGTCCCAATCATCGCACGTTTATGCCTCTTAAGAAAGATCATCATCCCGGACATTTATCTCCGCTCCTTGGCAATACTACCTGCGTCGAAGAACTTTCACCACCCTCATCCCAAGCCAACTCTTCATATAAAAATTTAATCTTATCTGTATCCACTTTTATATGAGATATACTTAACGTGCACGCATCAGAGCGATTCATCATTACCGAAAAAGGCCCTGTATCAGGGTCGTTATAGTGATGAAAATCCTGCAAAGCCTTAGACATTTCATCATTCACATCAGCAGTTATTTCAGCAAAAAGACCTTTTCGAAAAGATATAATTTCGTCCGATCGATAAGAAGAAGTCGTTAAAGGAACCTCAACGGTGTCCAGATGCTCTTCTTTCAAAGTTGTACCATCCCAGGTCAATAAACAAAGCTCTCTCGGCGGGCCGATGACCACTAAATGAAAAGAATCAAATTCAGTCAGATCCATTGATCGAATAATCTCAACCACCTCTGAAACAACAGGGCAATCAATCCCTCTCAAAGGTAACAGCCCTCGACTGAGAAAACTCCTGTCTTTCCTCTCTTCTACAGGGATACTATGGTTCAGTAGACAAATGGAAATACCATATTCATTTACCAGAAGCCATGTGCCATGGCTCCTGCCATCTTCGGGAGAAATATATTTGACGCCACTCTTTTCTCCCATACTGGGCGGTTTCGCTTTCTCTCGAGATTTCTGCTCATCTCGATTAAAGAAAAGGTCGTAGCCCTGACTGGAAAAAGCCCAACTTACGGTGCACATGGCGTCTGCGCGCGACGAAACCGCAGAGTGGATGGGGCAACGCCAAAATCTGGATCCAAATCAACTCCGGACAGCTGAATCATTACCGAAAGCAACGCATAATGATGAATGGTATGGCTCAATAAAAATTCAAGTTCGCGTAATGCAGATGATTCAGCCCACCGGACGGATTCTCTATCTGATTCCATTTTAACTAAAATGGTCTTATCGGCTTCCTTATCGGCAATTTCCTCAAGCTGGTGAATAACCTCTTCTATGGCCTCAATAGCATAGGCCGAACTGGTCTCGATTAATTGTTCACGCTTTCTTGCCTCGTAATCAATTCTACCGGAAAGAAACCCATCCAAAAAATTCAAATAGTGATCGAGATTATGCCGCACATGTCCTCCTAGAGAACCCTCATATACCTCCTTAATTTTTTGCCGATAAAGATCGTCATCTATTCTTCTCAGAAGAGCGACTCCCCTATTGAGGGCCACAATATTATCTTGAATTTTTTCCTTCATGTAAAAATCAGCTTCTGAGCAAAACTACGGGGACTGAAGATATTCAAGCTTTAGGGAAACCTAAAAACCTTTATTCACAACCTCTTTTTTCTGAAGTTTCCTGAAAATGTATACGTCTAATCACCGACAAAGAGTAAAGAACCTGCCTTTTTATTCCTCCGTATATGAATCTTCCAAATGCCGAACAATCAACGACGTCCAACCGGTTTGATGGCTTGCCCCAACTCCACGACCGTTATCCCCATGAAAATATTCATAAAATAGGACCAGGTCTTTAAAAAATGAATCCGTTTGATACAGGGTATCCTCCCCATGACAAGGTCGCCGACCCTCGCCGTCCTTAAGAAAAATAGCCATCAATCTCCGAGCGATTTCGCGCGACACTTCTCTGAGTGTCGCCATATGTCCGGAATCAACCGGAAATTCCACTTTCAAACGATCTCCATAGTATTCGTGGTATTTTTCGAGAGCCTCCACTATGAGATAATTGAGAGGAAACCAGATAGGACCTCGCCAATTTGAATTCCCCCCGAACAAATGAGTTGTCGATTCACCGGGAACATAGTCAACCCTATGGCTTTCACCTCCAGCTTCAAAAATATACGGATTTTCTTTATGATACTTTGAAACTCCCCGGATACCAAAATCAGATAAAAACTCTTCCTCATGCAAAAGGTAACGGAGAACCTTCAGCAACCGATCTTTAGAAGGAAGGGCCAAAAGCATTCGATTGTCAATCGATGCCTCACTCCTGTCACAATAGCTGATATGCTTCGCCAAATCAGGCCTGTTTTCTAAGAACCACTCATACCTGCGACGAAACCCCGGCAATTTTTCAATCAAAGCGCTATCGATCACCTCAACCGCAATCAATGGTATTAATCCAACCAATGAACGGATACGCAACGGAGTAATCTTCTGTGATGAACGCACGCTATCATAATAAAAACCATCCGCATCATCCCACAGCCCACTCCCTCCAAGCGTATTCATCGCATCACAAATCTGGATGAAATGCTCAAAGAACTTTGAGGCCATGTCCTCATAAGCTGCATTCACCTTACCATTGTCCCAAGCAAGTTCCAAAGCGATCGAAAGCATCGTATTGGCATAAAAAGCCATCCATGCAGTCCCGTCCGCCTGATCTAAAACACCTCCGCCTGGCAACGGCTTTCCTCTATCAAAAACGCCTATATTATCTAAACCAAGAAATCCCCCGGCAAAGAGATTATTCCCGTCAGCATCTTTTCGGTTGACCCACCAAGTGAAATTTAAAAGCAACTTCTGAAAGACACCCTCCAGAAACTCTCGATCACGCTCTCTTTTTTTTGCCGATATTTTATAGACCCTCCAGGCAGCCCATGCATGGACAGGTGGGTTCACATCACCAAAGGCAAATTCATAGGCAGGGATTTGTCCATTTGGATGCATGTACCATTCTCGCAAAAAAAGGGTAAGTTGCCGCTTCGCAAAATCGGGATCAATCTTCGCCATAGGAATCATGTGAAAAGCTGAATCCCAAGCCGCAAACCAAGGGTATTCCCACTTATCAGGCATTGAGATGATATCTCTGCTAAACAAATGCTTCCATTCCTTGTTCCTTCCCTCTCTCCGAACCTCTGGAGGTTTTATCATATTGGGATCACCCTTCAACCAGTCATCTACCACGTAATGATAAAATTGCTTCGACCAAAGTAAACCGGCATACGCCTGGCGCCTGACATTCAATTCGTCTTCTTTTATCTTATGACATCCGTCTAATTCATAAAACTGATCTGCTTCTCGTTTTCTAAAATCAAAGATCCTGTTAAATTCCGTTCCAAAAGAAACGGGATTCGACTCCCCTGGAGCGTGCAGTTGAAGGCAAATCTCTTTCGATTCTCCCTCATCTAGAGAGAGAACATACAGGGGAGATGCTTTTGTCCCTATCTTTTCTCCATTGATCGCTTCTTCTTCTCCCTCAATTAGATAACGATGAAAAGCGTCCTTCACAAAAGGTGTCACATTTGGCTGACCCCAGAACCGCTCATTATTGGTATGATTCTCTGTGAAAAGTAAGTTCGGATACGCTTCGTTTTTCAGGGTTGAATAAAGAAAATGAAATTTTCCCAATGTTTCATGTTCCGCCTCGATCGTTCCTGCAGAAGAAACCCTCATCCTGGGCTTCAAACTACATCCCTCATGCCGACATCCCCATATCCAGGTATTGCGAAACCATAACGTTGGTAAAAGATGCAGGACAGCTCTATCTGGACCACGATTGGCAACTGTTATCCGTATCAGAATATGGTTGGGTGACTCCTTTGCGTATTCAGCATACACATCAAAATAACGACTCTCTTGAAAGATACCTGTATCCAATAATTCATACTCCGGATCATCTAACCCTCTCTCTGCCGACCTTTGCAACAAATCCTCATACGGATAAGCATTCTGCGGGTATTTATACAAAGCCTTCATGTAAGAATGCGTCGGTGTCGAATCCAAATAATAATAAAGCTCTTTTACATCTTCCCCATGGTTTCCCTCTTCTCCTGTAACGCCAAAAAGACGTTCTTTTAGAATAGGATCTCTCCCATTCCACAAAGCTAACGAAAAACATAATCGACATTCACGGTCTGTAATCCCCAACAAGCCATCCTCTCCCCATCGATACGCTCTGCTTCGCGCATGGTCATGGGGAAAAAAATCCCAGCAACGACCATCTTCAGAATAATCTTCTCTAACCGTCGACCACTGTCTCTCTGATAAATACGGGCCCCATCGCTTCCAGTTTTTCTCTCTGCGAAAGTCCTCCTGCAAACGTTTCTCTTCAGCAGAAATCATCTCTCTTTTTCTAAATCCTCTATTTTTTTCAAAATCCGAATAAATTCTCCCAAAGACCAAGCTTGAAAGGGACAACCCCTTGGCTTATGCGAAGGGTTCCCATCAGCAATTTCAGAAATATGTCCAATTCCTGCCTTTTGCAAATGTTCGAAGAGTGGGTCCATCAAACGTTGTCGAATCATTCTTAAATAATGCTCATTAGAGCCATGAAATCGCATCCAACCCTCAACATATGCCCCTATTAACCAGGGCCAAACCGTTCCTTGGTGATAGGCGCCATCACGTCCCCAAACCCCTCCTCGATAAAACCCTCGATAATTCATATCTGAAGGATCGAGCGATCTCAAACCAAGAGGTGTCAACAGCTTACGTTCAATCACGTCTAACACTTTTACAGCCCGCTGTTTCTGTAACAGTGGAAAAGGTAATCCCCCCAAGGCAAACAATTGATTGGGGCGAATACTTTTATCGACTATTCCTTCTTTTCCCTCCACATCAATCACATCATAGAGACATCCAGCTGCTCGATTCCAAAATTTTGCCCGAAAAGAATTTAGACCCCTCACAAAAAGGGCTTCGAGATCACTATCGTAAAAAGAGCCTATCCTGAGAGCATTTAACCAGAGCGCCTGAACCTCCACCGGCTTACCCGCACGAGGTGTCACCGCCAAATCCCC
>JANQKU010000136.1 GCA_028280955.1 Opitutaceae bacterium | reverse complement strand
TTCCTTCTGAGAAAAATCAATCACCGACTATTGTCATAACAGCCCAACCGGCACTGCGGAGTGGATCCGATGTTTATTTCGCTCTGTCTGAGTGGCGGTCAAATAATCTAGGTAAAACATGGAATGGTCCGGTTGAACACACAAACACCTTAGGTCGACGAAAGGAAAAGGATGGAACAATCGTCGCTATTTGTGACATGACACCCGGTTGGCATAAAGCGACACAGACACTTCTCTCCACTGGACACACCGTTCGCTATTCTGATGAGAAACATCCCATTACGGCCCGACATCGTGAAACTGCTTACGCAACCTACGAACCCACAAAACGAATCTGGACACCATGGCAGACTTTGGAAATGCCCCATCATCCCGAATTCAAAAATGCAGGCGCTGGTTCAACCCAACGGTTTGATTTAGAAGACGGGACTATCCTTCTACCGATTTACTTCAAGGAGATTTCGGAAGATTGGAATGCCTGTCATAAAGCAACTGTACTTCGCTGTGCATTTGACGGATTACGATTAAAGTACTTGGAACATGGGTCAGAATTAACCGTACCGGATCCACGTGGCCTCTGCGAACCATCCATCACCTTTTACCAAAACCGCTACTACCTGACACTCCGTAATGATGTGCGCGGCTATGTCACCGAAAGCTCTGACGGTCTTCGTTTCGATTCACCTGTACCCTGGCGATTTGACGATGGCTCCGAACTGGAAAACTACAACACGCAACAGCATTGGGTAACCCACAGCGACGCTCTTTTCCTCGTTTATACCCGCCGTGGGTTAAACAACGATCATGTTTTCCGGCATCGTGCTCCCTTAATGATCGCTCAGGTTGACCCCGAAAACCTTGTTTTCTGCGAGAGACCGAAAGAGAACTCGTTTCGAATCGTGGAGCTCGCTTGGGTAACTTCTCTGTCTGTGATGTCACTCCGAACGAAACATGGGTGGTGGTTTCAGAATGGATGCAACCGGAAGGCTGCGAACAATACGGTAGTGATAACACGATTTGGGCAGCCCGGATCATATGGCAAAAGCCAAATCAACTGGTAAGAAAAAAAACATAAAAGATTAAGAGAACAATCTTTCAGACTGGCAAATCTGAGAACATTGATCACTAAGAGACTGTCTAAATCACAGAAAAGGACACGTAAAACTTTTTACTCCTTTATACTACACTACCCTTACGCTTCTCTTAAAAAAACGACCCATGGAAGTATTCGAACGAGCCTACAACGGTCCGTATGAAGGACCACATCTTTCACGTATTGCTTTCCCCTTGGGAGGAATTGGCGCCGGGATGCTTTGTCTCGAAGGAAACGGAGCCCTTTCTCATGTTTCAGTGCGAAATACACCGGAAGTCTTCCACGAACCAATGATCTTCGGTGCTTTAAAACGACTCGGTAGTGACCAACCCGCTCGCGTCCTCCAAGGCCCAGTGCCAGACTGGAAATTATTCGGTTCACCCGGCACTGGAAACGGAGCCCGTGGTCATAGTTACGGGTTCCCTCGTTTTGATTCGGCAATATTCGAAGCACGATTCCCCTTCGCCAGCATCGATCTAACCCATCCGGAAATAGAGTTGAAATGTACCGTAACCGGATGGAGCCCCTTTATTCCCGGAAACGCAGATGATTCCAGCCTACCACTCACCATATTGGAATACAGTTTTGAGAATCCCATCCAGGAAACAATAGATTCTGTTTTTTCATTTCATTCCACTAATTTTATGTCCACTGCCACCGAGGGCGATTCGGTTGGCGAGATTGAACGTGGTTTCGTTCTTCGGCAAACTGGATCAGCTCAAAATCCTGCCGATGAGGGTGCCTTTTCGGTTACTCTCCTCGATTCAGATGCAAAGGTAGACTGTGCCTGGTTTAGAGGTGGTTGGTTTGATGCCGCGACAATGCTTTGGCGACATATTAACAATGGAGATATACCGAACAACCCACCATTAGCTCAACCTCCCCCCAGTCCCGGCGGTAGTGTTTACCTGCCATTTTCTCTGCAACCAAGCGAGAAAAAAACGGTAACAGTTCTCCTCATCTGGTACGTACCAAAAAATAACCTACGCGAAGGTAAAACAGAAGAATCCTGCTGCTGTGAAGATACTAATCTGTACACACCATGGTACGCAGAACAATTTTCATCGTTAGAGTCCTTAACTAAATACGCCCAGATTAATCTAAAGCGTTTGCGCACAGAAAGCGCTCGCTTTCGAGATTGTTTTTTTGACACCTCCCTGCCACCGGAAATCGTCGAAGCCGTTGCTGCAAACCTGAGTATTCTGAAGTCACCCACAATTCTCCGTCAAAAAGACGGCCGGCTTTGGGCCTGGGAAGGCTGTCATGATGAAGGTGGCTGTTGCTATGGCTCCTGCACCCATGTCTGGAATTATGCCCAGGCCTTACCCCATCTATTTCCAGATCTGGAACGAGGCTTTCGTCAGAGTGAATTCCAACAAAGCCAGAATGAAGATGGTTATCAAAACTTTCGAGTAGAGATACCTGAATTACCACTTCAACAGTACCCGTCACTGAATCATGCGGCCGCTGATGGGCAACTTGGCGGTATCATGAAAATCTACCGCGAATGGAAAATCAGCGGGAATATCGAATGGTTGCGTGAATTCTGGCCGCTTGTTCGGAAGAGTCTCGACTACTGTATCGAAACATGGGATCCACAACAACTCGGCATCCTGGTGGAACCGCATCACAATACCTATGATATCGAGTTCTGGGGACCGGATGGCATGTGCAGTAGTTTTTATCTCGGGGCATTAAAAGCTGCTGTCACAATGGGAGAAATTTTGAACGATGACGTATCTCACTACGCAAAACTTTATGCAAGTGGACGCGCCTACATGGAGGAGCAACTTTTCGATGGCGAATACTTCATTCAGGATATCCAATGGACAAATTTACGTGCCGGAGATCCAACCAAAGCAAAAGCCTTAGCTCCCATTAATTGGTCCCCTGAAGCCATTGCCTTAGCTCGCAAAGAGGGGCCTAAGTATCAATACGGCATAGGCTGCCTTTCCGATGGTGTCCTCGGAGCATGGATCGCTGCCATGTGCGGTATCGATGAAATTCTCGATCCGGAAAAAATCCGTAGTCATCTGCTCTCCATCTATCGTTACAACCTAAAGCGTGATTTAAGCAATCATGCCAATCCACAGCGACCGAGCTATGCCGCCGGGAGCGAAGGTGGTTTACTCCTCTGCACCTGGCCCAAAGGAGGCGAACTCTCATTACCCTTTGTCTATAGCGATGAAGTCTGGACAGGCATCGAGTACCAAGTCGCATCACATCTAATGCTAATGGGTTGCATCGAAGAAGGCTTGGAAATTGTGCGCATTGCCCGTGCCCGCTACGATGGACGTGTCCGTAACCCCTTTGATGAATACGAATGCGGGCATTGGTACGCCCGAGCGCTAGCTTCCTACGGTTTATTACAGGGATTAACCGGCATTCGATACGATGCAACCGATCAAACCTTGTTTATTGAACCACGCATTGCAGGCAATTTTCATTCTTTTCTCTGTACGGAAAGAGGATACGGCACCGCCGGAGTTCGAAATGAGAAACCATTTATCGAAGTCAAAAACGGAGACATCCCAGTCTCTCGGACTGTTTACCATCCATGCATTGCTCGAGCCAGAAAATGAAAAATGCAAAAATTGTATCATGTCAGTGAACACGGATCGATCAAACGGTTCGACCCTCGACCATCCCCTTCTGTGGTCCCTGGTGTGACTGAGCCAGTCGTTTGGACAATTGATGAAAAACATCTCATTAACTACTTGCTTCCTCGAGAGTGCCCTCGGGTGACCTATTATGCTATCGAAAAAAGCAACAAAGAAGATATTGATACTCTTTTAAACTCAAATGCATCCTGTCACGTTGTCGCCATCGAAGACCTTTGGTTTGAAAAAGCGCTGGAGAGTGAAATATGGATATACGAATTTCAACCCAATGCATTTTCCGTCGTTGATGAAGGAGCTGGCTATTTTGCCTCTAAGAAATCCGTCACCCCAACAGGCAAACGAAAGATTAAAAATCCACTGGTAGAATTAATCTCACGAGGAGCTGAATTGAGAATAGTCTCTTCTCTTTGGCCACTGAGAGACGCCGTTATTCAATCAAGTCTCCAGTTCTCTTGTGTTCGAATGCCAAATGCGAAACCACGAGAAACAAAAACATGAAGGCAAATTCTATACGTTTTCGAGCCGCGGCCCTTTTTATGTATCAAGGAAAAATTCTCGTACACGGAGAGGAAAACCGAACCTCGGGAGAGATTTGGTATGTTCCTCCAGGAGGTGGCGTTCAATATGGCGAATCCAGTTTGGAAGCCTTAAAAAGAGAAATTAAGGAAGAGCTTGGCTGGAGCATTCAAAATGAAAAACTCATTGGCGCTTTCGAGAGTTTTCATGTTATCAATGAAATAGAAGAACATGAAATTTCCTTCGTCTATTTCGCTATTCCCAAGGATGCATCTGTTCTTCAGACCAATCAATTCAACATCTCCGAAGATAATGGAACAGAGAAGGTTTTCACTTGGGAAAACATTACAGATTTAGCAAAACCCGGATCTTTACTCTATCCTAGGGGCTTACTGGAAAAAATCGAAAACAGTAAAATGTAAAGAACCCTACCTTAATATTAGTTGAATATCTACAAATATAAGTTCATGTCATAAATGACACCCTTCAACTGATAGACAACCCATGATACATAACCAATTTGAATTCGACATACGATGTGAGTGGGGAGAAAAAGGTGTCTCATTATTAGTACCAATCAGCGATGCGATCATCATTGTCGACATCATGTCCTTTTCGACAGCGGTAACGATTGCTACAGCAAGAGGCGCCACTGTGTTTCCATATAAATGGAAAGATAATTCAAGAGTCGACTATGCAAAATCTCTCAAAGCAGAATTAGCGGGCCCACGTGGCAAGGGAAAATATTCGCTTTCTCCTCTCTCATTAATGGAACTCCAAACAGGAAATCGTATCGTTCTTCCCTCTCCAAACGGATCGACTCTTTCACTTTCTACAGGGGAAACCCCTACCTTTGCCGGTTGCCTTCGCAACGCCAAAGCCGTCGCAAAAGCAGCTCAGACATATGGTCCTAAAATTTCAGTCATCGCCTGCGGAGAACGCTGGAAAGAGGATGACAGTCTTCGACCTGCCATTGAAGATTGGATTGGAGCAGGTGCCATTATTACTCATCTTGAAGGCAAAATTTCTCCAGAAGCTGAAATAGCTTTAACAGCATATGAAAGCAGTAAAGATAACATCCTTACCATACTGAAAAATAGCTCTTCTGGGAAGGAACTAAGTGTGAAAGGCTTTGCCTCCGACATCCTTCCTATAGCTACCTTGAATTGTGATGATGTGGCGCCAATACTTAAGGATGGAGCTTACATTAATAATCAAGCAAACCGCTGAATTATCTCACTACATCCTGGTTTACCAAAAAATTCGCTTCAGCATTTACCAAATGATCAAAATTCTAGAAATTTCTCTTAAAGAAAACACCATTCATAAACTTAAAAAATATAGTAAAGCACCCAGCCGTTTCACCATTTCACGTATCCTTGAGATACCATCTTCTAATGAAGACCTCAAAGGTATCCAATTTGTTGAAAAGGCAGTGTCTCATGTAAAAGAAAAAGACTATGATTTTATTGAACCACCGTTACAATGGGCAGAGGCGTGGGATTTATCCAATTGGGTAATGATAACAGCTCATGTGAAAGATCAACTCGCCGGTGGCTGCATTGTTGCATACGATACAAAAGGGATTAGCATTCTGGAAGAACGTTCAGATTTAACAGCTCTATGGGATATTAGAGTTTCATCTAACTTCCAAAGACAAGGAATTGGCTCTCAATTATTTGATTGTGCAGTAGTATGGTCCAAAAATCACAACTGCAAAATAATGAACATTGAAACACAAAATAACAATGTTCCTGCCTGTCACTTTTATGCCCAAAAAGGATCTGCCCTCAAAAGTATCGATCGATTTCATTACCCGGATTTCCCGGATGAAATCCAATTAATCTGGCAGAAAAAAATTTAAAAAGAATGAATAGAAAAGAATTAGCCAAAGCCATTTATGAGACCTCTAATATCAAGGGAGAATTTCTTCTTCGATCCGGAGTCACCAGCAATGAATACTTCGATAAGTATTTATTCGAAGCCCAACCTCATCTCTTGAAAGAGATCAGCGAAGCAATGGTTTCGCTTCTTCCAAAAAACATCGATGCATTAGCCGGCCTTGAGATGGGCGGGATACCGGTAGTGACAATGCTTTCACAGGCATCTGGAATCCCCTCCTTATTTGTCCGGAAAAAAGCAAAAGAGTACGGAACCCGTAAAGTGGCTGAAGGAGGAAAAATCGAAGGGCAGAAAATGGTCATCATAGAAGACGTCGTAACCTCAGGTGGTCAAATCTTACTCTCCGCAAAAGCATTAAGAGAGCAAGGGGCCTTAATCGATACCGTCCTCTGTGTGATTGATCGCGAAGCCGGAGGAAAAGAAAATCTACAGACAGAAAATTTAGAACTTCGGGCTTTGTTCACTAAATCAGAACTCGAAAAAGCTTAGTGCTTTTTTTTACGTTTTCCAGAAGCTGCCTTCTGAGGGGAAAGCTTCTCCTCATTACTTTTCTTCGCCTTGTCGAACTCTCTATTCTTACGAGATTTATTCTTCTTCGATGAGACATCCATTCGAACAATTCTCATTTTTTGCCCAGCTACCCACGCTTTTCTTAAGACACTCAGAATTTCGCGCGGCATTCCTTCGGGCAAATCAACCGTGCTGTAATCGTCATATAATTCAATACGGCCAATGTGCTTGCTATCCAAACCGGCTTCATTGGCAATGGCGCCCACAATATTACCTGGTGTAGCACCATGTCTATAACCCACTTCAAGACGAAAGCGTTCCATTCCGGCTCCCGGTAACATTTGTTTATACTCGTTCTTGTCTCGCTTGGGCCGAGAACGAGATTCACGTTCACCTTTACCACGATTTTTACGAGATCGACCGTCTTTTCCACCTTTTCCGAAACGATCTTTTGAAGACCTGCGATCATCATCACGTGTATCATTAGTTGATTCCTTTCGCTCCGAAAGCAGGAGCGGTTCACTCCCCTGCACAATCTTGGCCAGTGCAGCTGCTATTTCAAGGGAAGC
Organism: Opitutaceae bacterium; assembly: GCA_028280955.1. Taxonomy (GTDB): domain Bacteria; phylum Verrucomicrobiota; class Verrucomicrobiia; order Opitutales; family Opitutaceae; genus NORP342. The sequence goes on along the minus strand of JANQKU010000136.1, from coordinate 10,535 downwards.
CACATTATGTTCCTGACGATACTGTTCGATAATATCTTTAAAAAACTCTAACTCCTCTTGATCCAGGGTTTCTGTTATCTTTGTTTTAAATTTTTCAATACGCTTATCGTTGATGGCTTCCGTTGTCGGCATATTCATCAACTCAATTTTATTATTCGTCGCCCGTTCGATCGATCGTAAGAGACGTTTTTCGCGAGGCGCGACAAAGAGAATCGCATCTCCTGCCTTCCCGGCTCTACCCGTCCGCCCAATACGGTGGATATACGACTCCGTATCATACGGTATATCATAGTTAAGCACATGACTGACACGCGCCACATCCAATCCTCGAGCGGCCACATCCGTCGCAACTAAAATATCCAATTTACCCGCCTTCAGACGTTCAATGGTTCGTTCTCGTTTACTTTGGGCGATATCTCCATTGAGCGGGGCAGCTGCAAACCCACGTGCCTGCAAACGATCTGCCAATTCCGTAGTGGACGTCTTTGTGCGAACAAAAATAATCATTGCATCGAATTCTTCACCTTCGAGAACTCGCGTCAGAGCATCGAGTTTATGAAATCCGCTTACCATCCAATAACGCTGGCGAATTGTTTCAGCTGTCGTTGCCCTGGTCTTGATCTTGATCTCGACTGGCTTGTTTAAGTGACGCTGAGCAATTCGTTTAATAGGCTCGGGCACAGTGGCCGAAAAAAGCGCTACCTGGCGACTGGAAGGCGTCTTCTCCATGATCCAATCGACATCTTCAATAAACCCCATCCTCAACATTTCATCTGCTTCATCCAGTACGATGCAGGACAAAGCCTCCAAATCCAAAGTCTCCCGACGCATATGATCCATAATGCGGCCCGGTGTACCGACAACGACATGTACCCCGCGTCTCAACTGCCTGAGCTGTGAACCGATATCCTGCCCACCATAGATGGGAAGCACGTGAAAATCTTTTAACTTTGCCGCATATTTTTGAAACGCCTCTGCTACCTGGATAGCCAATTCACGAGTAGGCGTTAAGACAAGCACCTGTGGCTTTTTACTCCGTTTCAGATCAATCGTTGAAAGCAGAGGCAGAGCAAAGGCTGCCGTTTTTCCCGTCCCTGTTTGAGCCTGGCCAATCACATCACGACCTTCCAAGACGTGCGGAATGATCTCTGCCTGGATGGGTGAAGGCGTTTCGTATCCGATCTCATCCAAGCCTTTCAGCACTGAATCGGAAAGCCCTAAACTGTTAAAACCTTGTGGATTATCACTATTCTCAGTCATTTTCTTCACTCGATTAAACGACTAGCACTCCCGACAAGGTCGCAAAAGGGGCGGATTAGGGACCTGATTGTGACTGACAGCAAGAAGAATCGAGCAGTTAAGATAGATCAAGAGCCTCAATCAAAGGCTTCCAACCGATGGACAACCATTGAGCTCTGTTCTCCCAATCAAAAACTTATATGAATTAAGAATCTCTATTAGATTTGGTATTCCATTCACTTTCCTTTACGCTCCACACTCAACTTTTATCTTGGAAAAGAATAATCCCCATGCATATTTTGCCTCCAGTCTGGACCGACTGTGTAGTCCGAAAAAATTAACTCCAAATTCGACTCAAAGATGACCAAAAAACTATCTATTTATGCGCTATTTTCCGTCCTTTTCCTTGCCGTAGGTTTAAGCGCTTCTCATGCCGGCGATTCCAAAAAAAAGGATAAACCAACAAATCTCGTTGGCACGGTAACCGTTCCAGAAGGAATGACTATGGAAGAGGTCAAAAAATCCGTTGTCAAAGCAGCTATCGGTCGCCGTTGGAATATTATAGAAACCGCTAAAGGAAAGGTCATTATCAACCTTGTCAACAGAGGCTACGACTCGACTCTAACAATCATCTATACAAAAAAGATAGTTGAAATATACTCAGATTCCTGGGTCGTCAAAAAATCAGGTGAAAGAAAAAAGAAAAAAGACCCAAGAGGTTGGATCGAAAACATCAAAAAAGATATCGGTGTATTTCTCAATCGTGAACGTTATACCTGATTATTACTAAATAATTTCCATGCCTTCGAAAGCCAGGGGATATATGCCTGGCTTTCTTTCTTTTCTCTCAGCGTAAACAGTACTATTTTTCGAACAGTCCCCCTTATCACATGTTCATTCGCTACGGGAGCAAACATATTCAAATAGAGTCAAAATCGGAGCAGCCCACCGAGCTCCATCTTCCACTCCCTGTCTTGGGAAAACAGTGTCTCGAAAAAATCCCCCTTGGAAATTCTCGTTATCGGAAAGAGGGAACTTTCCACCTGTGGGAAGATGATCATTTACTTTTTGGTTTCACTCAAGCCAACATTACCCCGACAACGGACAGCCAAATATCTCAAGAACTCTATCAGCAATTGTTCCAAATCACCAAAGGAACTTTTCTGTATCGAGCTTGGAACTACCTCCCTGAGTTAAATTCCGGGGAAGGCGATTCGGAATGCTATAAACAATTTTGCGAAGGCCGATCTCATGCCTTCCACGAAACCTTTGGTGAAAACGAATTCACTTACATGCCTGCTGGCACATGTGTTGGCATAGGAGGAGACGAAATCGTCGTCTGCTTTCTGGCAGGATCCCAAAGCCCGGACCATCACGAAAACCCCAACCAAGTCCCCGCGTATCGTTATCCTCGCCAATACGGGCCCAAAGCCCCCTCCTTTGCTCGTGCCACCTCAGTCCATCTTAACAATGAACATTATCGTTTTATTTCGGGAACGGCCGCTGTGCTGGGACACGAATCACAGGGTATTAATAATCTCCAGCAACAACTCGAAATTACCTGTAACAATTTGGAACTCATTTCAAAGCAGACCCTGAACGGACAGACCGACACAGACGATTTAAAAAGTAAAAGAAGCGGGAAAGTTTATCTTCGAAAGGCCAAAGACTTTGAAGAAACGCGTTCTTATCTTGAAAAACGGTTTCCCGAAAGCGCCCCATCGTTTATTTATCTGGAGTCCGATATCTGCCGCAAGGAACTCTTGGCAGAAATTGAACTTTCCTTTATTGATGTTTCTCAGAAGGCCGTCATCCAGACAGTCTAGTCGAACGCTTTCTTGATTTCTCCCAGGCTTACCTTCCCTGTACGAGTAGCGGGAAAGGATTCGAAGCAAATCAATTTTTTGGGTCTCAATCGTCTCGGTAATTCATTTCGAATTACCTCCAACAAAGTTGCTCGAGAAGCAGATGACTCCACTGCGGCAGCAAGCACTGTTTCCTCTTCAAGATCCAAGCCAAACACAATTGCCTCTCTCACCAATTCTAGTTCCTCCAATCGCGACTCGATTTCAGCGGGATTAATCCGTTTCCCTCCCACCTTGACAATCCCCTTAGCTCGTTTTTCCAGAACTAATTCACCCCTGGCATCAATGTATCCGTAGTCGGCAACCAGATGCTTAGACACAAGCCCCTTCCCTGCCTTCTTATTCCCAAAACTGTAAACAGCCTCACTTTCCACATAAAACCGCTTTCCTCTCGTTTCTTGAATCCGAACACCTCCAATCGGTTTGCCAACACTTCTTCCCGATAAAGCAGCCTCTCCTGTCTCATCAAAACAAATCCCACCCGTTTCAGTCGATCCATAAAAATTTTTCGGCACGATTCCATAGGCATCCCTGAAACAATGGACAACTTCAGGCGCCAGACGAGCTCCTGCTGAAATAACCAGTCGCAAACTCGACAGTTTTTCTCTCTCACAACCACTTCGACCCAAAGCCCTCAAAACAGTAGGCACTGCAGGGAATATCGTCGCTTTAACTCTTTCACATGCATCGGCAATATCACGGGGAAAAGGTGCATCGACCCACGTTGTACCTGTCCCCTGTATCAATAGAGGATAAATAATACTACCCAGACCATAAGAATGCCCCCAGGGAATCAATCCAAGATTAATATCATTCTTGGAGATTCTCATTGCACGAATAATATTCTTCCCATCTGCAATCATTTCACGATCTGAAAAGAAAAGAATTTTCGGATTTCCGGTACTGCCTGAAGTTAACTTACCGACAACAATCTTTTTATTCCGGAGCTGTCTAACTTTCGTGATCTCGGCTTTTTGCAAAACATTGCCATCCCACAAGCCCTGAGCTTTCAGATCTTCGAGCAAAGACAGAACCTCTTCCCTTTCAATACTCTGGTCAATGGGAATGACAATCACCCGCAATTTCAAACAAGCCAAAAAAGAAACTATCCAATCGATTCCATTCGGCAACTGAAGCAAAAGAAGACGATGAGGTTTCAATCCTTCTGTTCTTAAATTCTTAGACAAAGCATCAGCCTTTTCATCAATTTCTTGTCTTGAAACAACACGACCATCCGGCCAGAATAGAACCGCTGACTTCGGTGCTTCCTCCACTAAGCGATCCCAGAATTCCAATACGTTTTCACTCATGTAAGCTCTTAGTCAAAAATGCTCTTGATACATGCAACAGCAATAAAGTGACGCAAGCTAGAAGAGCCACCATCATACCAAGACTCTGGACCACTGGAATGGCGCTAAAACTTAAGGCCAAAAACGACGCCGTTGTCGTCCCGGCAGAAAGCCAAACTGAATGCGGAATCCCGCTCGCTCTTGAATATGATTCGATTGCAAACAGAGCATAATCTAAAGCAATCGCTCCACCCAAAAAACAACCTATCAAATGAAACATATTCAACTCTCCAAAAAGAAGCGCACAGATACCAATAGCAACTCCTCCTCCAAGAAACGGATAAAAAACAACCAATCCTCCCTTCTTTCCTCCAAAGGCAAACAGGATCACACCAGCGACAAATAACATCGCAAAAACTCCGAAAAACAATAGTGTTTTCCGATGCTTATCCAAAGTTTTATTCAAGAAGCTCAGTTGGGAAAATAAAGTCACTTCCTCCTGCAATGACGAAATCTCGATCGCTTCCTCCGTGGATAGATTCAGCGAACTCAAACTCCAATAATGTCCATCAGATTCACCGATTACGCCAGCCATCGGGCCCTTTAACCCATTGGCAAAGTCCTCTATTAAGATCTCATACCTTTCACTCTTATTTCTCAAAGCTTCCACAAATGATGTCGCACTGATGAAAAAATCACCAAATTCTTCGATCGCATAACCTCCATCCTCAAAAGCAATACTCAATGCATCGAAAAAACGAGGTAACTCTGCCTTCGTCATTTCTATTGACTCTATCTCTGATCGACTTGGTAAAAATTTCGAAACACCAAATCCACCTTTTCCCGGAAACCGCTCACTGACCAGTTCCATCAAATGCTCTTCTTTTTCAAACACATCTAGATAGGAGTTACCTGTAATTAAAAATAAACTACCAGTCGAATTCGACCCCAAACGTTCCCGAAGCGCCAGATCCTCCTGAACCAAATCATTATCTGGCGCCTCAAGATTGTGGATATCATCCTTCCATTCCAGTCCAAACAAACCCCAACCACCTACCAGAATAACAGCACAAGCCACCACAGCCACAAAAGCTCTCCCTTTTTCTGTTTTCCTGATTCCTCTCAGAGCCATTTGCTTATGCCTGGATTTTGAACCAATCGATAGTCTCGCCATCAAATACGCACATAATAATCCGGCCCCGACAAATACTCCAATCTGGCGAATCAGGATCAAATCCGCAAAGAGCAATATGAAAAACCCTACGACAGTCGAGAGACACGCATAGGTAATCAATTTTCTCGTCGGAAAATCAGCTTCTGCCTTTTCCGTGAAAATAAGATGAATGGCGTAATCAATAGCTGTCCCAATCAAAATCGCTCCCACTATCAATACGATAATGTTTACTTGATCAAAGACTAAAAATAAAACAGACATCGCGCCGATTACCCCTGCCAGCAAAGTCGGCACTGTTAACAAAAGCATCCACGGCTTTCGCAACAAAACAGATGAAACAATGAAAACGCCTAGAACGGAAAGAAGATTGATCTTAAAGATATCACCCTGAATTCTCTCTCGACTCGCTCCGGCCAGCTTAACCAGTCCTCCATACTTAAACTGCAAACCTGAATCTTTCTCTATCAACTCTTTCTCTATTTCGTCGATCAAGATCTCCAATGTTTCTTGCGTGATAGGCGACAAAGGAGGTTCTGCCAAGGTTAACCAGTAATATTGGACTCCCTCTTCCATGTCAGATGACATCGACGCAAAACCTCCGGATTCATTTTCATTCAACGCTATAAGATTGCTGATATTCAGTAAGAGAGGGTCCATTAATTCAGGTCGTGCCAACTCCATAGCGGAGGGCGACTCTAAAAAAACGTCCATATCTTCAACTGCGGAAATAGCTGCCCATTTAAAAAAATCTTCCCCTTCGCTTCTTTCTTCTAAAAAAGACTCACGTTTCCCCTCCATCCATTTTGGAAAAAGCAATTCCAACCGATGATTTGCCACTATTTTGAAAGCATCCAAATGGGTCTTCTGATCAAGCTTAACCACCGAACCCACTATTGAATCACCCTGCAATCGCTCCAAGACAATTTTTTCAAAAACAGCCGCATCTTCCTTTCCTATAGGTAATCCGCTAAGCTCCAGATAAACGGCCCTTCCTTGCTCTTCACTGATCAATCGACGAGCTACACGAGCTTCCTCAGTCTCCACTTGAGGCAGCAAGCTGGAGACATCCGTCTCCAGCTTCGAAGAATAATCAACTTGAGTTAGATAAATGCCAGCAAGAACAAGAGCGACAATAAAACAAAATCTCAATATCCTGGCATTCATCCCTTCTCATCCATCGGACTTCGAAAATACTTTGATTGTTCTTCTTGGGAAAACGCTTCTTTCAATTGTTCTTCTTTCGGATGAATCACGATTTTTTTCTCTCCTACAAACACTAAATCAATTCTTTTAATCTCAAGTTCACAACCGCTCATCATCACTTCTTTAATCTTCTTTTCATCCTCACGTCGAGGTGTCATGATTATGGACCACTGATCGTCATTTTCTTCCCATTCCAAATGGAAAAGACGCTCCAATCCAGTTCGATCAAATTCAAAAGCAGCTTTCAGTAGATAAATTGTATCCAATCTTTCAACATTCATGCTCTTTTGTCGAAAAGAGCCATTGTTACGGAATTTCCGCACCAGCACACCCAAATCATCTGCAATCAACAAAGTCTTTTTCTTCGGATATGAGATACTCACACCAACTCCACTCCAGAGGCGTAAAATTCCTTCTAATTCGATTGGTTTTTTTCGAAAAGAAAAAAAACGTTCTTCCGTAAATTCAACCTGACGAACACCCGATTTACTGACGTTGTGTTCCAAGGCAATCAACTTGTCCTGAAGTGGATCTTCAATAGTTTCAACCTTCTCTGCTTTCAGATTGCTCAGAGGTAATAATAACAATAAAACAAGTAAAACTGACTGACCTCTATTTACCATAAGTTCTAAACACTTTTGCGAGCCAATGAAAAGGCGCCTCAATAACTAATCTTATATGCAGAGCAACGAAACGCACGTTGTCACGAAAATAATGAAAATGCGAAACCCCTCCCTGCTTTTCGCTGATATAAGTTACCGGAGCATCGACTTTGATCGCAGGCACCCCCATCCAATATAATCGGACGGCAACTTCTGGATCAAAATCGTATCGATTACTGCGCCTCTCTTTATTCATCACTTCTAACAAAGGTTTAATGGGATAAACTCGAAACCCATACAACGGGTCTCCTATGGCTCGACTCATCACTTCAAGCATCACCATCCATACGCTCAACTTACGTCCATAGAGTCGTTCAATCGGCACATTTTTGTCAAACACAGGTTGGCCCAGGATCATCGCTCTCGGCTCAGATTCAGCGTGTCCAAAAAAACGATCTATTTCCGAAGTCGGATGCTGTCCATCTGCATCCATCACTAAAACATGGGTAAAGCCTTGCTTCTTTGTCGCGATCAATCCTGAACGGACAGCGGCACCTTTTCCTTCATTTACAGGCTTCACTATCACAGTCAAACGGTCGTCACTCTTTGCCAAATCTAAAACAGTTTTTTCACTGTCATCCCTGGAGCCATCAATCACCACCAAAACCGGTTTGTCCGTATTTGCGATAGCTTCTCTAACCGTGGTTTCGAGTAATTTTCCCGTATTAAAGGAAGGTATCAATACAATGGGTTTAATCATCGTGCTTCACCATTACCGAACTGGAAATCAATCAACATAGATTTGATGCTTATTCACAAATGTCCTGCAGATAAGTGAGATTTCCATTTCATCTTTCACACCTCTCCCTATAATTCTGTTTTACTTCCTCTACTATCATTTCAACTGATTTTATTACGGTTGGATCAATTTGATTGATCTGCGAAATCGTCACATGAGCTGTCAATTCAGGAACTTTCCCCCAAGGAACCTCTCGAGTCATGAAATCATCAGGAGAATCCATCCACATAACATTAATCAACGCCTTACTTCGCTGGGCAATAAGAGCAAAACCAGGTTTAAAATTATCCAAGTTTACTTTTGTCGACCGCGTGCCCTCCGGAAAAATGATTAAATCCTCACCTCTGGCCAACGCTTCACATGCCATACGAACCATATCTGGGCCTCCAATATTTGGAAGATAATTAGCTAACTTCGCCGTTGCCCCATAAAATGGATTAACGGCAATTGCCTGCTTATAAATGCAAACCCCATTGGTAATAAACTTCAGCATGTACGATGCATCTAAAAGCGAAGGGTGATTCATCACCCAGATCTCTCCATTTTTTTCTTTTCGCACTGTTTTCGCTGGTGTCTGAAGATTCAAGACGCGAATAAATCCCATAAACCACGCCCATCTGCGAAAAAGAAATTGCAAGACGGATCGAAGCAGATGGTATAACACACGTGATCCGGGAACAAACCCGACAATCAGGCAAAGCAGATTGATACCAAAACTCACGATCAAAAAAACGGTAACCGCAAAATAATATGCCAAAATCAAATAAACCCGAAAGAGAGATTTCACTTTACTGATCTCCTACAGATAATTCTTTCTCTTGATTCACCAAAGGAATTGCGTCGAGAAAATTGAACCATTGATAAGGTTCTTTCCTCACTAAATTTTCAAGCATCTGCAATGTTGCCCGAAAATGGAGACGCGCCTCTTCCAATTTCACCCGTTTATTCTCTCCTAAAGGTCTGTATATTTTTGAGGTGTACACGCGAGTTCCATGCCGATTGGACGGCAGGCCAAATGAATAAACAACCGGCAAATCAAAGAGAATCGATAAATGATAAATCGTAAAAGGGAACCATCGTTTCTTTCCAAGAAAATCGAAACTCTCCAACTTTGAACTATGTTCAATGCGATCACACTTCATCGCAATACTATGTCCTTCTTCCACAGCCCCCTTCAGGGCAAACAAGAGATCCTCCGGTTGATTTACCCAAAGGAAACCAACCTTATCACCAAAACGTTCCTCCAACCATTTCAAGTCACTTGAATTACCCACCTGATAACGCACCATTCGAATCGAAATATCAAAATGGGAAAGCCAGAAACCCATTAAATCCGAATTTCCAAAGTGGAAGGTTCCATGAAAAGCCTGTTCTTTAGCATCAGTCAGTTTTTTCAGTCTCTCCTGAGAGTCATCGCCTGATTCAAAAACCGGATCACTGCCGTTCGCCACATCAAACCGTCTCACCAGAAATTCCGCAAAAGCCGCAAAATGCTTCCAACTATCTCTCCAGTTCGGTTTGCGCCCCAAAGCATCTCTTAAAAATTGCCGGGAATGGCAACGTTGCTCCTTCATTAAGCCCAAACTGACTAAAGCGCTTATTCTCAAAACAAAACGCATCACCGGCCATGGCAGGATTCGACTCACAAAGTAAATCAGAGCATACCCCCACGTAGGCCCTGGGTTTCGTTTCTGAAGTTTTTCAGTTTCGCTCATTGCCAATCGATCCGTATCCAGGCATCCAAGGCAAACGAAGGCATTTGTATGGCTTTTCTTCTCTTGATTGCCTTGGCAAACGAGGGAAAACTCACATAATAATCGCAATCAACCGGTTTAGAACGATCGATCGAAATACATCCGATACCACCCTTTCCTCGTTTTAAGTTTAAACCAAACGCAAACGATTCTCGGCTGGCGAGATCATGCTCACAAAGCCAAGTTCCACGTTCTTCTCCTCCCACTAAAACCACGCTTTCCTCTCTCATCAAAAAACAAGTTTCAAGGGCTTTCCCACTCAAATTCGTATCGCTGGTAATTGGATAAAAGCGATCAATCGCTTGTTTTCCGGGAATCAAAGCTTGCTCAACTGCACTAGGATGAATGGAACTTTGAAACAAAGCCGGGCTAGCCTGCGGAAAACTATCGATAAACTTTTCCAGCGATGCCGATTCCGCAAAAGCTGACGCATAGACAATCGGCACACCTTTTTCGACACTCATCTTTTGAAGGCATAAACCGACCATCATTCCCAGATGAGTCATACGTCGAGCCGTTCGCCTGGGAAAGTCATTTTTATACTTCGCTCTGGCATCAGCAGTCTGATCATCTCCACCATCGATGTATTCAACAGCTTCAATACTGAAAT
>JANQKU010000122.1 GCA_028280955.1 Opitutaceae bacterium | reverse complement strand
TATTTTTCTTTTAAATGATAACTCCTGCATGCAATACACGCAGTCATTAAACAAGCCGAAAACGCCTGGTAACCATTGCTAACAAAACCTTTATCCCCCTCTTATTGAACCAGAGATTATCGATTCTCCTCAGTAATAAACCTTTCCCAAACAAATCGGAAAGCTGTTGAAAATTCAGCTTTTACCGATCTGATCCTATCAGTTAAAGTTTTCTTAGAAAACCATTCACCGCATTGAATCTCATCAGAATGAAGGACAAAAGGACCTTCTGCTCTCCCCTGGTAAACCCAAACAAATTCAAAACCAGTTACTTCTGAAGGGTTCAGTTTAAAAATCCGTCTCAACTGATCATTTTTTACTTTATAACCCAATTCTTCCTCAGTCTCTCTTACGGCACAAACATCATACGACTCTCCTCGATCAACATGGCCCGACGCAGAAGAATCCCATAATCCAGGTGAAGTGTCCTTAAGCATTGATCGTTTCTGAAGAAAAACCTCTCCCTTGCTATTAAAAAGTAATACATGCACAGCTCTATGCATCAGCCCTCGACGATGTATCTCATGCCGAAATTCATGACCCACTACCTCATCATTGAGATCTACTACATCAAAAATTTCGTCTACTGCCATTTTTCTACCTTTGGCCTTTCATTCTATCCAATCTAGCGTTTAGATCGCCTCTTTTCCAATCCAACAATCTATTTTCCAGTATATGCCAAAAGTCGACCTAGATCTCATCGCAGAAGTTCTCAAGAGCAACGAGATAGACCCTCAAGTTGCCAGCAAAATTATGCATCAAATCCAGGAAGAAATAAAAAAAGAAGCGGAGATGAACGATGCAACAAGAGAGCCTCCAGTTAAAAAGCAATTCGTCATGATTCTGTCCGATACTCGAAACGAAATTCCAGTTGATGATTTGGTTGGATGGGTTGTTCAGATTCCCGAGATGGACAGTCCCATGAGCGTCATTGATCGTATCAAAAAATCTGCATACGAATTTAATATTAGCAAAAAAGGTCAAAAATACCCGGTTAACAGTATCGGAGAAGCATGTGAAGCGGTCAGTGCCAAATTCTTTAAAGAACAATATATCGCCATTAAAACCAAATTACCAGTTACCGTCGTTAAAACCGACAACATTCTGCCAAAGGAAAAAATCAGCATGGATGATCTTCGAAGTTAACGAAGAAAATCTTACAAAAAACACGCGATGGACTTACTTTTTTTTGTACCAGGTATTATCTGGTGCTTGTAACCAAACGCCTGGAGCAGATGCATTTCGTAAAGATTCTGCACGCCCCTCACCTACAACTGAGATAGTCAGACCAAGTCGGCTCGCGACAATTCCATAAAGTGCCTTTCTATCAGTATTTTCAGCGGACATGATTTTCACCTCATCCGGTTTAAGCATACCACGCTGCTGAAGAAACCCCTTATTGTCTTCACCAAGCAAGCCCTTTTTCTTTAGGGCATCTACTGCGGAAACTCTTTCAATCATTCTTGATTGAATAGTGGCTTCATCAGTGGACTCCTTTGCGTGAAGAGATCCTATAAAACCAAGCGCCAGCAGTGAAAGAGAAAAGAATAGTGTTATTTTTTTCATAGAATTTTTCCTGAAATAAAAAGCTTATTCATCTTTAGGTGTCATCACTGTTTCAGAAGCAGCATCAATTGCTCCAAATGCATTTGCCAGTTCATCTTGAAGCTGCACCTTTAAATTTACATCCAAAGTCATGTAAATAGGATCTACAGTGCTATGAGTTTTGACTGAAATACACCCTGAAAACATACCCAGCGCACCAAGACAGCCCAGACTGAAGATTTTCTTCATATCCATATTATTGCCATTTAATTCAACTTTAAGACCTTTCACAACCAAATTTGTTTCTCCTTAAAACAAATTTAAAGCGAAGCTAACCGGAGCAGGAAATTTAGCGTTTCCGCTACTGATCCATTAATGTTCGTTGTAATATCAAATGGAATATCTGCTTCTTCAGTCTCTGCATTTCCCTTCAACATGATCCGAATAGGCGTTCCTTCTAATTCCTTGTGAAACAAATCAACCCTCATTTGATTGACCTTAATATTTGCCAATCCCTGCTCAACCAGATTGTAAGGCAAATACTGTAATTTTTCCGAAAATGACTCATTGGGAAGATCTTTAGTAAAAGTTCCCTTTGCATCATAGCTCAAAACCGCCGGATAAGAACTATCTAAATCCAGGAATCCTTCCCCCAAAGAAATCTCTTTATTCCTTACAGAAATTGGGAGCTCTCCATCTAAACGCCCCTCAAATGTCCCGCTAAACAACTCCAAACTCTCTACGATAGAACCAATTCCAATGCCTTCCATCCGTAATATCAGGTCAGCATCCATTTCTGGTAAAGATAAAGAAAAAGGCTCCAAAGAAAATTTCCCACCAAAAACAGTCATCTCAACTGTTTCCAGCCTTATCTCTTCCTCTCCTCTTAATGTAAAAGAAACTCTTCCCTCCGTAATATCCAGATCATTCAAAGCCATTCGGCTAAAGATAAATTCACTCAAACCTTCTGATCGAAAATCAGACAGTGAATTTAAAACCACCTTTCCTTCTAAACCCTCAATTTTCAAATTCTTTTCAGGATAGGAAATCATTCCTTCTTCAAGCACCAATGAACCTGCCAGATCCCAATCACCATCGTTTTTCCAGAAAAATTTCCCCTCTATCGTAACCAAACCAGAAAAAGCAATCCCCTCATATTCCGGTAAATAACGGGATAACACATCACTGTTTTTAAAGCGTAGAGGTTCCAGGTGAAAATTTCCCATCGAAGAAATGTCTTTTTCCAAAAAAGTCAGCTCTTGGTCAGATCGTAAAAACAGCGGTTCTCCTTCAAGTTGTCCTTGCAGGGAAAGAGCTATGGCAGATTCATTGGTTTCACTTATCTTTATCTCAGCGTCCAGATTGGCTTGAGTGAGTACCTCATTTCCAAAACGGAGAATACCACTTTGTAAAAGAATTTTCCAATTTTTGCTCAAATAGTTGGCTTCTGAAATCTTCAACTCACCTTCAAACCATTCCATTGAAAAAAGATCCGGCCAGAGAAAATGATTACCCAATACTTGAGCCTTGCCGCCCAGAGTAAAAAGAATCGCAGGAATATGTCTCCAGCCAGATTTATCAGTAAATCGTTTTACCTCACTCACAACCTCATCCGAAGCTTCTAATGTAACGGTAAGACTAGGAAGATCAAAAACAGTGCCATCCCATGCTCCTGAAAAATCATCAAAACTGGCCTCACCTGTTACACTCCACCCTTCATCCTCAATGTTTCCCTGTAAGCTGATTTCACCTGAAGCTCTAACAAATTCACCCTCCGCCAATCTAAGGTTAAAAACCTTTCCAATGGGTTTGGCAAAAAATAGTATCGAATCTTCTTTAGCCAAATTTCGTTCATAATTACCCATGATACCAATCGTTTGATTTTCGAGGAGGTTTCCCCACCCCCGCTTATCTTGATCGAATCCAAGCATTGAGCTTACGACAACTGAAGTGACCTCTTCCTGAAGACCAGTGATTTGGAAATCTGTATTCTGAAAAGAAAACATCGGATATTCATTCAACTGAAAAAATGGTAAATCCCCCTGAATCTCATCAGTGTCGCGCTTGATCTTAAAATGTAATGAATTAGATGATACATCGACTATTTTTAATTTGTCTACTTCCAAGTCAATCTCCCCGAAAAACTCCCTATCCTGTCCACCTATGATTTCGAAAACAGCGCTTCCTTCACCATTTCCCCAATCTCCCAACTTAAATTGAAAAGGGCCAACCTTCCCACCAGCCTCATCTAAATTTTTCGCAAACTCTGCTTTAAAAGGAAATTCCTTCACGTAAAAATCCTCATACTCAATCTCTTGAAAAAAAATCGAAGTTTTCACTTCAGAAAATTCATTTCCGCTAAAATTTCCTTTGAACAAAGTCTCACCTATATCAATTGTTATTTCAGACCAATTCACTTCTGCCGCACCAAACTTTGAACTGAAATCACCGGTTGGTTCCCTTTCATTTTCGATCGAGATATTAAACAGAAACTCTAAAGGATTACTCTTAAATGATACTCCCTTCTCCACAAATGTTGCAGTAACCATCTGAGGGAACATAAACGAAAAAAAACTGAAAGGGTCTTCGAAATCACCTTCTATGGTACTCGAAACAGTTTTTGCCTCAGAATTAAAATTACATCGAATTTCACCCGACTCCTCATTACCGGTTATCTCGAAAAAGCCCTCTCCAGTTTCTCTTAAACCTCCCTCCAGTTTATACTCCCGTTTCTGCCCCCCAGATAACCAGTTTACTGTAAAGTTCTCTATCTTTACTCCTTTGACAGGTAGTTGTGCTACGATGAAACTCTCCTCTGGGTCAACAACCCTCCGCTCTCCGTCAATTTCCTTTTGCTCAAACAAAAAAGAACCCCCATTTATAGTGACGAAATCGGCCTGTCGTTTCTTCCACAGATCCCTTATTGTATACTGAACAACCGCAGAAGTGACCTCTAAATCCCATTCATTTCCCGATAATTTGATATTCTCAACTCGAGTCTCCCTCCAACCAATTTCAACAATTGTGACCTGTGCCTCATCTAACTCTATTTTGGATAAGGACTTATCAACTACATATTGAGCAATCTCGGATCGCCAAATCAAACCGATAGCCCCCCCTACAATACCTAAAATCAAAACTGCACCGAGAAATTGAAGACCTTTAATAACTAAACGCTTCACGATGCCACTTTTCCCCATTATCTCTAGTTCTTAGGTCTCTCCATTAGATGAAAACATCAGCAATAATAAAAGCCAGACCAGGAGTAAAATCTCATCGACTATAATCCTCCGGTTTTAGAGCAGTCACAGTTGGAAGCTTTAAAGTTTTTTCACTGCATAGGCAAAAGCCTCTGCTATAATTTCGAAATCTTCGGCCGTATGACTCGCTGAAATGGCGGTACGAATCAAATCCTTACCAGGGGGAACCCCTGGGGCAATTGACATCACGGTAAAGACTCCCTTTTCCAAAAGGCTTTTCCAAAAAACATAAGCTCGTTCTTTAGAACCCAAAACAACGGGAACAGCTGGCGTTTCACTTCCCCAAGTATCCAACTTCAAATCAAGCAACATGTTTTTATACCGTTTGGTGTTCGCCCACAATCGCTCTCTATGCTCAGGCTCCTCTTGCATAATTTGTAGTGCCATCTTGGCACAAGCTGCCTGAGAAGGGCACAAGGCCGCACTGAAAATAGTCTGCTTAGAATGGGTTCGAAGATACTCTATCGATTCTCTATCCCCAGCAACAAACCCCCCAGTGCTTGATAATGATTTCGAAAGACTTCCCACCAAGATATCAACACGGTCTTCAACGTCAAAATGACTGGCCGTACCGCGCCCATCTTTGCCCAGAACACCAAGGCCATGTGCATCATCCATTACCACAAAACACCCAAATTCATCCGAAACATCCAATAATTCAGGTAAAGGTGAAATATGCCCTTCCATAGAAAAGACTCCTTCGATAGCCAACAATTTAGCCACTTTAGGATCCAGCAATTCCAATTCACTTCGCAGGCTTTTGGCGCTATTATGACTAAAGCGTTCCATAGAAGCATGTGACAAACGGATCCCATCCCACAATGATGAGTGAAGACTTTTATCCGCCAAAATAACATCACCTCTCTGCGCAAAACTTGCAATCCCTGTCGCACAAGAGATGTAACCTGCCGAGCTCACCTGACACGCTTCTTTATTTAAAAAAGAAGCTAACGCCTCTTCCAGTTCTATGTGATAGCGTCGACTACCATTGGCGGGGCGCGCGCCTGTCGTACTACTTCCCCATTTATCCAAGGCCATCTTACCTGCTTCAATCACTTTAGGATGAAAAGTAAGACCAACATAGTCATTGCTTGTAAGCATTACCATATCCCGGCCATTCATTTCGACACGTGTCTTTCGTTGTGCATCCATGGAATGATACCAAGGAGCGTACTTCTGTCGCATTAAAGAAGACTGGTCCTTTCGGCACCTTTCGAGAATTGGTTTTTGGCTTTTACGAGCAAAAAGAGATTTCATGTCCTATTCCATAAGAGATTTGGATCTACTCAAGAGTCGCTTAAGCCAACATCCTTTCTGGCACCTGTCAATGAACGCGTTAGCACCATCATGACCGCTTTAAAACCTTGTGTTAAGTTTAGTTTCCACCAAAAACGAGCATATCGGCGCAAATACTCAATTGCCCATTCATCCTTTCCCCAAACAGCTGTCGTTTGACTCCACCGTTTCTTAAAAATAGCACTATTGGCATCATTATTTTCATGTCGCCCAGGAGACTGGCTCACATGGTGTTGGATAATACTCTCATGTGAAACGAGCAAGGTGTAACCAGCCATTTTCAATCGAACACATAAATCAATATCTTCCATTCCATTACGGTAGTCTTCAGAAAATCCACCCATTTCTTCGAAAACAGCCTTATTCATTAGAAGACAAGCAGCTGTTACAGCACTGCGCTCCTTAAAGGAACCCTTCGGAGGATATTTTCGATTTTTATGGGCATGCGTTGGCATCCCTTCCAAATCAAAAAACACACCGGCATGGTCAACTAACTGATTGCTTGGATTTATTTGTATATTCCCCACAGCGCCTATATTTTCTTCGTGCGCTAATAATGAACGCATAGGATTCAGCCAGTTTTCCGTTAGGACTAAATCATTGTTCAGAAAACATATCTGTTTTCCACAAGCCAGACTAGCACCAAAGTTACACGAATACGCAAAACCCATATTCATCTCATTTCTAACCACCCGAAACGGAATAGTTAAACTATTGAGAAAAGAGCACAAATCCACTTCTTCACTACCATCATCAACCACTATGATTTCGTATTCAATCAATCCTTCTACCGTGTTCACAAGACTATCCAGGCAATCACGTGTTAGGCCAATGCAATTATAAACCGGGACGATAAATGAAACTTCAGGTTCTCCTTTGAAAGATTTTCTTTTATTCGTATCCATATTATCAGAGAATTACCACTCTTTAATCATCGATCATTTTTCGTCAGAGCTCATCGTAAAAGCCACTTTTAC
Source organism: Opitutaceae bacterium (assembly GCA_028280955.1). Lineage (GTDB taxonomy): Bacteria > Verrucomicrobiota > Verrucomicrobiia > Opitutales > Opitutaceae > NORP342. Next base: position 4,521 of record JANQKU010000122.1, on the reverse strand, counting down.
ACTAACTGCAAAATCTCAATAATACTTTGCGCAGACTCTCTCCACGTTGGAAGCACCCGATCGTTCACCTCAGTCTCCAATTGTTTCATTCGATCTGTATCCGCTAACAAAGAGTAAAGAATTTCTTCCAGTTGTCCTGAATGATCTAATGAGACAAGGACACAACCACCACCTTCAGCAGACTCCCGAACAGGAGGAATATCACTGCATACGCAAGGCCTGCCAAACCAAAGAGATTCCAATACCGGAAGGCCACAACCTTCTGCCAATGAAGGATAAACCGTAAATCGGCTCTTCTGATAAAGAACAGCCAATTCACTATCTGATACTTTAGTCAAATGACAGATCGGCAATCCTCTCTTCTCCAACGCCCTGATTTTTTTTTGGATCGGTTTTCCAAAGTGAGGATTTACTCTTCCCACAAACGTCATTGAAAAATCTACACCTCGTTCCCATAGACGTTCGCATGCAGCCAACAATCTTTCTTGATTTTTTCGCGGCTCTATAATCGCCACGAACAGAATATCATGATTAGCTGAGGGATTCTTTTCCTTGACTCGATCTAAGTCTATCAAATTAGAGCCTAATTGAAGAACCTTAATTTCTGGATACTCGCTTGCTTTCAGCCAATTCCAATACCCAAGCAAATCGACCCGACTCGCCTTAGATACACTCAACACAAGATCAAAATTCGCCAGCAATTTCATATAGGAAGGATGTCGTTCCACACTATGCGGCCAGGTGATTTCAGGGTATTTCAACGGAATTGCATCATGAAAAATAGCGGCAAATTTCGCAGGACAATTTATTCTAAAAAAATCGAATCCATTTCTTTCTTCGGGCGAAAATAATTCCGGAGTTAAAACCCAATCATTTGCAGAAAAAGTCGATTTTGAGCTCTCATTCACTAAGACGAATTCCCTCTTCCGCTTTGACCAGACAATCGGTTCAAATTTGTTCGGTAATGCCAAGGAGAGTTCCTTGCTTAGTCTCTCACTCACTCGGTTAAGGCCCGATTTGCTTTTATGATTAAGAGCCTTTGTTACATCAAAGAAGAGCATCTAAATTCGGTATTTATGATTTGATAGGCAGATGTGCGATCAATTTTTTCGTATTTTGAAGGGCATTAAAATTTTCTTCAACCCAAAGCCGCGCCTCATTTAACATGGCATTAACGAAAACATCGTCATTTTGAATTCGACTCACAGCGTTCACCCATGCAGTTAAATCCTTAATTCCACAAACCATACCCGTCTTTCCATCAGTAATAGCCTCTTCTGCCCCTTCACCCGGGCTGATAACGACCGCTACGCCACAAGCCATCGCCTCTGGAATCACATTCGGCAAACCATCTCTATCGCCATTTTTAGCGACAATTCCCGTGTGGAACAGAATATCCGATTTTTGTAACTCCATAGCCACTTCCTCCTGGGAAATAGCTCCAAGCAAAGTGACAACATCCTCGAGCTCCAACTCATTGATCGACTCCTTTAATTTTCTCCTCAATGGACCATCTCCAATAATACGAGCTGAAAAGGACACACCGGATTTTTGCAGAAATTCGTATATTTTCAATTGCTTGAATAAACCTTTTTTCTCCACCAAACGAGCAATACAAAGGATTTTCAGATCTTTTCGATCGGAACGCGCACCCCTAAAACGAGGCATAGGAATTAATCCTCGTCTGACAAACAATACCTTCTCACCAGAACATCCAATAGCCAATAGTCTTTGATAGGCAGCAGCAGTCGACGTTTGTACTAAAATAGCCTCTTTGGTCTTTTCACGCAAAAACCAATCACCTCCACTTTCAAAAACATCATAGGCATGCGCACCAGTAGAAAAAGAAATACCAGTTAATTGTGAAAGGAGCCATGCTGCCATTGCCGGAAGACTTGCCCAAACCGCATGAAAATGTTCCGGTCTATTCTTCCGAAAGTAAGGAGCTTTAACTAAAGCAAAACCGATACCGAACAAATTTTCCCAAAAATTTAACCCCGAAGGTGGCTGCCGACTGAACAAAAGCCGGCACATCCGATTCATGATACCAGGATTAAGCCCCCACTCCATCGGCAATCTCCATAGAAGAGCCCCTAAATTCCACTTTCGAAAACAAGATACTGGCAAACCTTCGAATAAATTCTTTCCACGGTGTAAAGAATGAATCTCCAAATCTATCCCCAATTGGGTCAGAGCCCTAACTTCCCGTTGTAAAAAAGTTTCACTTAATACAGGAAATGTTGTATAAAAAATTGCGATACGGTCGGAAGAAACAGCTTCCTTGGTTGTTTCTTTCATCATCTATTAAACGATAGTCAAAGGCATTTCCATCTGTCCCCCATCAGCCGCCTGTCGGGCTAATTCGACTAAATCCTTAATAACCAATACAGGATCTTCTTCATAGCGAAGATTAAAAAAACTCTCCTTCAACCTCTTAAATGCTATAGGATCATCCATCCACAATTGAAGTAACTGCGCTAGATCAGATCCTTTGGAGATGATCTGTGAAGCTCCATTTTGAGTAAAGAATTTAACCGTCAGCCTCTCCTGAGGCATCACACCTTTGAATCCGTTCAATATGATCGGACAACGATAGTGCAATGCTTTGGCACATGTTGTTGTCCCTCCGCGCGTCACAATCACATCACTCGCTTGGATTAAAAGATGCATGTGCGAGCAATACCCTTCTAAATGACATAATAATTCAGGGTGTTTTTTTCGCCATTCGTTAATTCGGTGAAAAGTCCTCTGATTCTGACCACAAACAAGAATAACCTGATGGGTATCGGCAAACTGAGTTAGGGTGGGCAATAATTCCATATGATTATTTGCACCGGCTCCACCTGTGGCTAAAAAAACGGTAAATCGATCACCTCGTAGCCCCAAATTGTTTTTCAGAAAATCTGTCTTGTTCTTAGGAGTAAATTTTTCTTCATAAGTACGAGGCTGCATCAAATGCCCTCTGACCTTTATCCGACTTCTATCAAGGCCTAGTTTTACAGCATAATCGCTCGCTGTCTGTGTCCGTGAAATGTAAAGATCCACGCTTGGTTCTATCCAATTTGCACTATAACCATACCCACCTGAAAACTCACTGCAATAGGTAGCACATCGAACATTTTCTTTTCCCAAGATTTTACGTGCTGTTTGAAAATAGCCCCGATTCAGACAGTCATGGACACTAAAAACAAGATGAGGGCGAAAATTTTCAATGACCTCGCTATAATAACGATTTCCAAGTGATACTCTATTTTTGTTAATAAACCCAAAACCTTCTATCAACAAATAGTATGGATGATGGAACCATGGGGCATACTTTTGGATGAAATTATAAAAATTTACCCCAAAACCAGCGATGGCTGAAGAATTCTCCAATATATTTTCTACACGAACCTCAATAGACCAGCCATAGAGTTTCTTCACCCATTCAGAAAATGCGAGAGCACGGGCATCATGCCCACCACCAGTACTTGAGGTTAAGACAAGAATACGAAGATTAGACACAATTAACGAATTCCAAAATACTTCATCATCCCGCACCTCTTCATGGAAGAAGTGCCAAAACGAGCCAAAAAAGGAGCGGCTCTCGCTTGAAAAAAAGATCCCGAGCGAACCATGCCCGATTTACCTCGCAGTAACGTATTCCGAAGATCTTTTGCCGCTTTTTCCGGCTGCGGCGCTTTTGACATAATTCGGCATAAAGATGACCAAACAGTCTTCTCAATTGATTCTCGAGCAGCAGCTTTTCCCTCTACATTCATTGATTCATTAAATCCTGTAACATAATCGCCCGGGCGAAAATCGACCACCGTAACCTCCGAATCTTCCACTTCAATCATTAAACTCTCCGTAAACGCTGATAATCCGGCTTTTACCACATTATAGCCGGACATGTAGGGAATGGGAAATTCCGCCGCTAGTGAAGAAATCGTAACGATCGATCCAGTCTTTCTCAGAAACATTCTCTTTAAGATACCATGGGTTAATTCCATCGTTCCAGTCAGCATCCCATTGACCTGTCGGGACCAGTCTTCAAAAGAGCGGCTCGTATATGAGCCAAAGACACCAAAACCGGCGTTATTAATGAGGAGATCGATTTCCACACCTCTATCATCAAAAAACATCAACAGATCTTGGATCGAATCCGGTCGACATAAATCTAGAGACACTCCTTTAATCCCAGAGAATCTCTCAAGAGAATTAACATTTCTGGAGGTTCCCCATACAGGAATGCCCTCCTTTAACAGCATTTCACTAAATGCTCTTCCTAAACCGGAACCTACTCCAGTTACCAAAGCCGCCTTATATCGCTTTTCCAATAACACCCTCTTATTTTCAGCAAGGAACAGCACATGGCGAGTCCTCTTTTTGCCCCTCAAACCCTCCGAAGAATAATCGAAACATTAGCCCCACCAAACCCACTGCTGTTTGAGAGAGCTACCCCAGGTCCCTCTGATACTGTTTCTTGTAATATATTCACTCCGTCACATTCCGGATCCAATGTCTCAATATGGGCTGAAC
>JANQKU010000014.1 GCA_028280955.1 Opitutaceae bacterium | reverse complement strand
TCTCAATACTCGTCATATTCTTTTTATCGTCAGTGGAGCTTTCGATAAACTGGGTGAACAAATCCAAAAGCGGCTGCAAAACAATCAGGTAGGGTTCGCTTCTACTCAAAGAGACACCATGGATGACAGTACCGATCCTCTCTTCTTAGCACAAAGCACTGATTTCATTGAATATGGGTTTGAACCCGAGTTCGTCGGACGACTGCCTATCAGAGTCCCCTGCCAACCCCTCGACACGGATGATCTCGAGGCAATCCTTCTTCAATCCGAAGGAAGTATTCTCTCTCAATATCGTTCAGACTTTGAAGGCTATAAAATAGACTTTAATATGTCAGATGACTCCGTCCATAAGATCGCCGAACTCGCTGAAAAAGAAAACACAGGTGCACGAGGACTGATGACTGTCCTCGAAAAAGTCTTTCGAAACTTTAAATACGAGCTCCCTTCCACCTCGATTAAAACCTTCGATGTGACAGAAGATACTATCCAAAACCCAGAGGACAAGTTGAAGGAACTACTCAAAGAGAATGAGTCTGGCCAACGCAATGTCCTGAGAGCTGAAGTTCCCGAATTTGCAAAACGTTTCCAAAAAAAATACACCTTTGAGCTCAAATTTGCAGAAGAAGCCATCGAAGAACTGGTCAATGAAAGTCTCGAACAAAACATAACCATTCGAGCTCTCTGCGAAGCAAAATTCCACGATTTTCATCACGGACTAACCCTCATTTCACGCAATTCAGGAAAAAAATCTTTCCCTATCGATAAAAAAACAGCCGAAAACCCGGAAAAGGAACTGTCACGATGGGTGGTTGAAAGTTTCAAAAACCTCCAATCCAACTCAGAGTCTTCAGAGAAATCTTAAATGCCTGATCCTGCTGCTGTAAACTCGATGTTTGGCCGCATCGCTAACCGTTATGATATCGCTAATCATTTGCTAAGCGGTGGCATCGACATTTGGTGGAGATACCGGCTCGTTCGGGCAGTGAAAAAACAGAAACCAGAAACCATCATAGATTTGGCAACAGGTAGCGGCGATGTCGCCTTTGCTCTATCCAGGGCTCTCCCTCACACAACAGAAATAACAGGCATGGACTTTTGCCAACCAATGCTCGATCAGGCCGAGAAGAAAAAACAAACCCATCCAGCATATGGAAAAATCTCTTTTCAGCTAGGCGATGCCATGGCTATTCCTCTCCAAGACAACTCAATAGACAGTGTTACGATCTCATTCGGATTAAGGAATATTGCCAATCGACATCAGGCGCTTAGTGAAATGCACCGAATCCTCAACAAAGCCGGAGGAATGCTTTTTGTTCTCGAATTTTCCCAACCCTTCAGATGGTTCCGCCCCTTTTATTTCTTTTATCTAAAATACATTTTACCTAGAATGGCTGCTATCTGCACAGGAGATAAATCTGCCTACGACTACCTCTCTGGCTCTATTGAAGAATTCCCGAGCAGAAATGCTATTTCGACTGAAATCCAAGCTGCGGGTTTTGCCAAAACACGGTCTATCCCCTTGATGCTGGGTGCCGTCGCCCTCCATACCGCTCAGGCATAAATTTTTTATTTAGTTAAATGACTTACCGCAACCACAGGTAGCCTCTGCATTGGGATTACGAATCTCAAACCCCTTTCCCTGCAAGCCATCGTCAAAATCAACCTCTGAGCCCTCAAGATAGGTCATGCTGGTAGGATCAACCAATATCTCGACCCCATTACTTTCGACAACAATATCATCAGGCTTACGAACATCGAAAGACATCCCATATTGGAATCCGGAACAACCGCCAGATTCGACTAAAACACGTAAGCGCTTTTCCGCATTACCTATTTCATCTTGAAGCACTTTTACCTGCTTTGCTGCGCCTGGAGTGAGTGAAATCATGTGGCTGGAAATTATCCCTTCATAAAGTGATGTCAACCCACAGCAGAACTCTTCGGACCTGACAAAACAAACAAATTAGGGCTGCTTATTTTATGACAGCATAAATCATGCTAGATGCTACATCTATTCTTGCCTATTGACCACTCCTCGTTTTGTCTAAGCTCCTTCAAAAACTATTTTCTTCTCAAATCAATCGATCTATCAGGCTCAAAAAATCTTCTCATTTTCATACCAATGATTCCACGAAATCCTCATACATATCTTTCTTACAACTGAGAGGAAATTGCTAAGGATCACAAACGATGTGTGCCCAAGGTTTTCATCAGGAGCTTAGACAAAAGCAAACTCAGCAGCTCGTCCTGGCGCCGCAATTGCGGCAATCCCTTAAAATACTGCAAGTGGCAGCTCTCGATTTAAGGACAACCATACAGGAAGAACTTCAAAATAACCCTACCTTAGAGGAGCTCCCCATGGACTCAATGAGTCTTGAAGCCAATTCACCCTCTGAAGGAGAACCTGACAAAACAGAAAACTCAAAAGAAGAACTTAATTTTGAAGAAAATTTTGAGATTCTCAACAAACTGGATGACGATTGGAGGGATCTCATGTCCGAAATTGGTGGGAATACTCCAAACTTCACTCCGGAAGATTCTGAAAAACGACAATATCTATTCGACTCACTCGTCGCAGAGACATCTCTGCAAGAACATTTGATGCGGCAAGCCGACATCATTGACCTGAATGAGCAGGAATTGGAGGCAATCAATTACCTTATTGGCAGTTTGGATGGTAACGGATTCTTAACGACTTCTCACTCTGATATCGCTCTCGAAGCAGAACTTCCGCTTCAAACCATACAAGATGCCCACACCATTTTGAAAACATTCGATCCTCCCGGCATCGGCTGTAGCGATATTCAGGAATGCCTTCTCGAGCAATTGAGAATCAAAGGAGCCACCAAGACCACCTCTTATCGTATTGTCAAAAGATATTTTAAACTCCTCGCCCGCCGAAAGATCCCGGAAATTTCAAAAAAACTGGGCGTCCCAATGGAAGAGATACAGAAAGCTATCGAAGAAATCTCACGGTTGGATCCGGCGCCAGGCCGTCGTTTTGCCGACGATACCAATAGATCTGTTGCCCCAGATATCACCGTTGAAAGAGATGGTGACAAATGGATCATCTCTCTCAACAACGACTATATACCACGCCTGCGCATAAACAATGAATATAAAGAACTCATTGCAAAAGGGGCTCTTTCCAAAGAAGAAAAAGAATACCTTCTGGAGAAGATGCGTTCTGGTAAATTCTTGATTAATTCGATCGACCAACGTCAGCAAACCATCGAACGAATTGCTCGAGAAATTGTTCGTGTCCAGACTGAATTCCTAGAAGAAGGTGTCTCCAAACTGAGGCCATTGACTATGACTCAGGTAGCAGAAGCCGTCGGTGTCCACGAAACAACCGTTAGTCGAGCTATCTCAAGCAAATACATGCAAACCCCTCATGGCGTTTTTGCGCTAAAATTTTTCTTCACATCGGGCTATCAATCCAGTGACGGTGAAAATATTTCCAACACCAGCGTGAAGGATATGATCTCACACCTTGTTCAACAAGAAGATGCTTCTTCGCCTCTGAGTGATCAGGAAATCGTTACGCTACTGCAGGAAAAAAATATTAAAATTGCTCGTCGTACCGTCGCAAAGTACCGGGATGAACTCGATATACTCCCCAGTAATTTGCGAAAAAGTTACAGCTGATCACTCAGGGATTTCACCAGAACATTTCTGCAGGATTAAAAGTTAAAGGAACCCACTGCCCGAAATCGGGCCTGCCTCTTCTCAGATTTTCCTCACTTCAACCAGAAACTAAAGTAGAGATACATACCAAGAACTAAAGCCAGCACGCCAACCGTGTTAAGGACATCCCACTTATTCCAGCTCTCTCGAATCTCTTTTTTCCCATCAGCTGAAATGCTGGCATAGGTCAACCCGGCGACCTTCTCTTCAGAAGGTGGTAATGTCACCATCGAAACCGAAACGATAACCACAACACTGATTGCCGCTAACCAACCAGTCGCGAACAGAAAATTATACTGTCCAATCGCCACTATCCAGGCAGGTCCACTGACAATTCCTTCACTGACCAGTGCTTGAAGGGCCAGTTTAAGGATTCCACAAAGAAACCCGACAACCATTCCTGCAACTGCCCCTCTTTCGTTTATTCGCTTCGAGAATAATCCCAACAAAAAAACAGCAGTCAGGGGAGGTGCCAGATAACCCTGAACACTCTGTAAATAAACATACAATCCTCCCTGTGAAATTGCAGGCATTATCGGGATCCAGCAAATACCCATAATGACAATGACCAGCGTAGCCAACCGGCCAACAGTTACATACCGCTGCTCGGATGCATTCGGGGCAATTTTTTTATAAATATCGATCGTAAACAAAGAGGCACAGGAATTGAACAGAGAAGAGAGTGAACTCATTAACGCTGCTAGCAAACCACCAACAACCAAGCCTCTTAAACCAACTGGAAGTAACGAAGTCACCATTGTGGCAAACACCTTGTCCCCATCCAGTTGCTCTGCTCCATCGACCATCTTAATCGGAATTTCGATCAAGCCCTTTTGATGCAAGGCATATCCAATCAGGCCTGGTACCAAGAAAATCATGACAGGCCATACTTTGAGAAAGCCTCCCCAGATGGTTCCCCTCCGAGCATCTCGTAAATTCTTTGCCGCTAATGTTCTCTGGACGATGTATTGATCCGTACACCAGTACCAGACTCCGACTATGGGAGACGCAATCAGGATTCCCAACCAGGGAAAATCAGGGTCTGTATTCGGCCGCCAAAGGGCAAATTTCTCTGCATTGACTCGGCAAGCTTCTTGCAATTCAGACCACCCACCCAACATTTGTAAGCCAAAAAAAGTGATAAAAATAGAGCCAGTCAGGAGAATCACAGCTTGCGCCGCATCTGTATAAAGAACTGCTCGAAGCCCTCCAGCAACAGTATATAAACCGGTGAGAACAACCGTACTCAACGCACCAATCCAGAAAGCATTCATACCGAAAAAATTCACATCTGGAAAGAGCGTTCCAAACACAATTCCACCCGCATATACGGTAACCGAAACCTTGGTGAAAACGTAAGCCAGTAACGATACCACCGAAAGAATCCACCGCGCAGTCGCATTAAATCGTCGCTCCAGAAACTCGGGCATAGTGTAGACTCCAGAACGGTAATAAAAAGGAACAAACACCCAACCCAGGGTGATCATTATCCAGGCGTGCAATTCCCAGTGAGCCATTGCCATTCCACTCACCGTACCTTGCCCCGCCAAACCGACAATATGTTCCGAACCAATATTAGAAGCAAAAAGAGAGGCCCCGATGGCAAACCATCCAATATTTCGACCCCCTAAAAAATAGTCCTTCGTCGTTTTCTGATTTTTCGTACACTTCCAAATAATAACACCCAAACAGGCAAAATATATTCCAATAACGATCCAGTCTAATGTTTGCATAAGCCGACTCTTGATTCAGGTTTATTTGAGGGTAAAGGGGGTAAAGCGATCAGACGCCCTCAGACACATCCATTATGCAGTCATCTATGTGAAATAGTTCAAACCAAATTCATAGACCTATTTCACAACCACTTCTTTCTTCTGTGAAAAAGAATCCCACAGACAGTAACACAATCACAATCATTATCATTTCTAATGATCTTCATTAATTAATTCACTTTCATTAGCCTACTGAGGTTTATATTGACCTGTATCAAGGAATCCCCGCCTACAACAGCTAACATCCGCCTGCAAAATCAATGTGATATTGTTCGTTTAACCAAGACATAGAAAACGCTACATGAAATTCTTAAAAAATATACGTTTTATCACCATCTCTGTGGGACTGGTGTCCTTACTGGCAGCGCCTAGCTTAGCGCAGACAGAAATTATAGGTGAAGAAATCGCCATCTTGACAGATGCGCCTAACGTTCCACCACCCATCACGAGAGATTATATTACAAAAGTAATCGTTCATCTGGAAGTCACCGAAGTGGTCAAAGAAATTGCCGATGGAGTTGACTATACCTTCTGGACCTTTGGAGGAAGTGTCCCAGGAAAATTCATCCGCGTGCGGGAAGGTGATTTAGTTGAATTCCATCTCAAGAACCATCCCAGTAGTAAGATGCCCCACAATATCGACCTTCATGCCGTTACCGGCGCCGGTGGTGGTGCCGCTTCCTCTTTTACCACTCCGGGGCATGAATCTGTTTTCTCATTCACTCCTATCAACCCCGGCCTCTTCGTTTACCACTGTGCGACCGCGCCCGTCGGAATGCATATTGCAAACGGAATGTACGGTCTCATCCTGGTTGAGCCCAAAGAAGGCCTACCTCCAGTTGATCGGGAATACTATGTCATGCAGGGCGAATTCTATACTAAAGACAAATATGGAACTCCCGGCCTCCAGCCCTTCAGCATGGAAAAAGCGCTCGAAGAAAACGCTGATTACGTTCTCTTCAATGGCTCAGTCGGTGCCTTAACCGGTGACAATGCCCTGCAAGCCGAAGTCGGAGAAACCGTCCGTCTCTTTGTTGGCAATGGTGGACCCAATCTGGTTTCCTCCTTCCACGTCATCGGTGAAGTCTTCGATAAAGTCTACATCGATAGCGGAAGTAGCGTAAACACCAATGTGCAAACAACTCTCGTTCCCGCAGGAGGTAGCACCACCGTCGAATTTAAGCTCGAAGTTCCCGGCACCTTCATCCTTGTCGATCATTCTATCTTCCGTGCTTTTAATAAAGGCGCCATCGGCATGCTCAACGCTACTGGAGAAGAAAATCTTACCATCTACTCTGGAAAAACGGATGACCGTATTTACCAACCAGAAGGCGGAGCCATTCAGGAAATACCACAGGCAGAGTATACAGAGCCGGCCGCTCAAAATACCGAAGAACAGATCGAACGTGGGAAACGAGTCTACACCCAAGTCTGTATGGCCTGTCATCAGGCCAATGGTCAGGGAATCATGGCTGCCTTCCCTCCTCTGGCAAAGTCTGATTATCTCAATGCCGATGTCGACCGAGCTATCCAGACTGTGATCAACGGATTAAGCGGAGAAGTCGTCGTCAATGGCGAACAATATAATAGTATCATGCCCAAGCTCGACCTCTCAGATGAAAACGTCGCCAACGTCTTAACCTACGTCTACAGCATGTGGGAAAACAACGGTACAGTTGTGACACCTGCCATGGTCAAAGCCAATCGTGATGCAGAACAATCTACACAAGAAGCCGCCTTTCACTAAAATTACGTTCATTCAGGCCGCAGTTCTCCACGAACTGCGGTTTCTTTTTCGACACATAAACACCCATTTATACTATTCAGACAGTTTTTAAGACACTCCAATTCTCAGCATTTCTTATTGGCTCTTTTGTTATTGCCGCAATCGGTCATTTAAAAAGCGCAGCAAAGACGATGGAATCCACAGCCGAGATGGCGCTGATTAAAGGCGGCGTCTACACTCCCCTTTACACCACAGACAAGACACCTCGCATTGTTTCATCGTTTCTCCTGGACAGCACTCCGGTCACAAATCATCAATTTCTTGAGTTTGTTAAAGCCAACCCAAAGTGGCAGCGTAAAAACACGCTGCCTCTCTTTGCGGACAAAAACTATCTGAAACATTGGCTAAGCAACCTCGAGTTGGGACCCAACGTTTCACCCGATGCGCCTGTCGTAAATGTTTCCTGGTTTGCCGCCCGGGCCTTCGCATCTTTTCACCATAAGCGCCTTCCCTCAGTCGATGAATGGGAATATGTTGCCCGTGCGGATGCGCACCGTATTGATGCTACTTCAGATCCGGAATTCACAAAAATTCTCCTCGATTGGTATGGACGGCCCAATCCCAAACATCTGAAGTCGGCGACTACTTTTCCCCAAAACATCCACGGAATCCAGGCGCTCCACGGTTTAATCTGGGAATGGACCTCCGACTTTAACAATGCTATGGTCACCGGAGAATCCCGCGGTGACAGTGGCCTCGATCGCAATCTATTTTGCGCCGGAGGAGCTGTTTCCGCAACGGACGTAACCAACTACGCCGCTTTTATGCGTTATGCTTTTCGAGCAAGTCTCAAAGGAAACTATACCGTTGAAAATCTCGGCTTTCGATGTGCCCGCACTATTCCTCCATCAACTGAGTCTAAGAAGCAGTCTTAAAAACAAATCTATCTCTCATGAAAACGATCTTATCACTCTTCTTCCTCATCGTTCTCTCTTCTTCCGGCCAGCAAACCATGCCGTCGACTGAGACACCCTCAGCCAAACAAAAAGAAACAGATGCCTGTTGTCCAGCAACGACCCAAAATGTAGCGGAAAACATAACTGCCGAGTCCCTCTACAACCTCACCTCAGAGTGGAAAGATCAATTTAACACCACTCGCACTCTCTTGTCATTGAAAGATCGTATTCAAGTTCTCACCATGGGATACACCACCTGTCAGTATGCCTGTCCGAGACTCTTCGCTGATATGCGTACAATTGAAGATAAACTCGATCCTCAGATCCAGGATAAAGTCAGCTTTGTCTTTGTCTCCATTGATCCCGCTCGTGATACACCGGAACGCTTGGCTCAATACACAAAGGAAAATGAAATTGAGGATAAAAACTGGACTTTACTTACCGGAGACGAAGAAAGCGTCCAGGAATTAGCCGTCCTTCTCGGTATCCAATTCAGAAAACTCAATGAAACTGATTTTGCGCATTCAAATCTGATAACCGTCCTCAATCAGGAAGGTGAGATTATTCACCGTCAACCAGGGCTCTTATCTGATCCTACAGCGACTATTCTGAGCATTAATCGGATCGTGGACTAGGCTCTCCGCTTAACTGACAAAGCAATTCATTCTACTTTTTTGCTGATAAGATCAACCTTTGACCTCTAATCACATCAAAAAACCTCTCTCTATCTTCTTTTCTTGATTTGGATCAAGGCAACCTCTGGTCGGCCACCCTATTATTTCATCTGACGTCCGCCAGACACAATGCCTCCCATTATCACTCAATTCCGCCGAACGCTCGGTATCGAGCTTCCTTGGATAGAATCACGTACCACCCAATCTCACCCCAAAGAGACTCGTGCTACAGCCGCTGTTTCTCTCGAAACCCGCCGATGGATTACTCTGGCAGTCGGAAGTATTGTCATCGCTGGATTACTATCACTAGCCGTTGTCATTGGTCGTCTTCCCTTCATCGCTCAATTCATTGATGATCCATTGTTCTTCAAGCGCTGCCTGGTGGTTCACGTCGATCTTTCTCTGATTGTCTGGTTTTATGCCTTTATTTCAGGGCTCATTTCGATGCTGAAACCATCACCTGCTGCTTCCGCTCGAAATATTGCCTTTTGCACAACTCTCGTCGGCGTCTTTGGCATGCTCAGCGGAGCGCTCGCCAGAGGAGCGCAACCTGTCCTGGCAAATTATATACCTGTCATTGATCACCCTTTGTTTCTCGGCGGACTCAGTCTTTTTTTTATAGGCATCATCGCTCAGTTCATTTTGGTACTCATTTCCCCCAATAGAAACGACCTCCAAAAACCTCTCCCGACTTCACTCCCCCAGGAAGCGGCCATTGGTTTACAAACAGCCGCCATTGCTGTGATTCTCGCAGGAGCAACCTGGATTTCCACCAAAGCCGGACTACCCGGCAATATCGATGTTAAAACCTATTTCGAATTCTCTTTTTGGGGAGCTGGCCATGTTCTGCAAGTTGCCAATGTCGCAGCCATGTTAGCCGTCTGGCTCTGGCTCCTTAAAAAAGCAACCGGGACCTCTGCCATTTCTCCTCAGGCAGCAAGTTGGGCCTTTCTAGCTCTAGTCTTACCACACTTTTGCATGCCAACCCTCACTCTTAGAGGCCCTATGGATACTCTCTATCACAGCGGGGCCACTTTTCTCATGCGTTGGGGTATTTTCCCAGTAACTCTCATTCTTTTTACCATTGGTTACATCCACTTAAGGCGACATCGCTCAAACATTATCTCTACCGAAACAAAACTTGCCAGAGCAGGTTTTTACGCAAGTAGTTCGCTCACTTTATTAGGTTTTATTCTGGGTGCCTGTATCAGAAGCTCTACCACACTCGTTCCCGCCCATTACCATGCCTCTCTTGGAGGAATCACGGCCGCCTTTATGGCCGCTACCTACCTTATCTGTGCATCAGCCACAGACAAAAGATCAACCGACCAGATAGGCGACAAATTTTGGAAATCCAGTAGACGACAGCTCATGGTTTATGGCTACGGACAGCTGGTTTTTGTCTTGGGATTCGCTATAGGAGGCTTCTACGGATTGGGACGAAAAACTTATGCCAGTGAACAGGAAGCACGCAGTTTGGGTGAGCTTATAGGACTCAGTGTGATGGGAATCGGCGGCCTGCTGGCAGCGATCGGAGGTATTTGGTTTCTCAGCATCGCACTTCGAAAAATCTTTGGCTGGTGGAAACACAAACAGCCATCACTTCAATCGGCATTATGACATATTAAAAAATGAATACAGAACCTAAAAAACCACTATTACAGAAGGTATTGGATAATCCATGGCTCTTATTAGCCCTGGGCGTTCTCATCCCTCTCTTATCGTACACCCTATGGGGCTGGATAGAGCTCTTAATGGTACCACCAGCACAACTTCCCTAAAAGGAGACCCTATCTATGAGTATTGAAGCACCTCCACGTGATTGGTTTAAAGCTCCGGCCGGAGCCGAAAAGCTATGGATCGGACTGGCCCTCCTCTGGTGTTTTGTCATGAGCATCATGATGCCCTTCTGGCATTTTTATGGGAAACAAAACAGCCGGGGTGAAGCCTATTCAGTCGAACCAACTGCTTTCATGGAACGCACAGCGACTTTCATCGAAGCCAACCAAGTTGGTGATGAAAATGGTATGCCCATCGTAGAACCAGCTCCCGGCAGTGACGCCTATCTCGCTGCCATGATGTGGTCCTGGTACCCCATCCTCAAACTCCGAGAAGGTGAGACCTATCGCATCCATCTCTCTTCCATGGACCTGAACCATGGCTTTTCCCTGCAGCCGCTGAATATGAACTTTCAAGTATTACCTGGCTACGATCACGTTCTTACTCTCACACCAACCTCCAAAGGTGAATTCACCATCGTCTGCAATGAATTTTGCGGCATCGGACACGACAAAATGATCGGCAAGATCATCGTCGAATAACCTCTGGAAGAAAAGGAACTCAATAATATGCAAACACCCACTTCCTTAACTGATCCTGGAGCCGCCAGCCGTCGCTGTGACACAACCGGACTATCCGTATGTCTAACCGCTCAGCGGTTCATTAAACTCAATGCAGTCTCCGCCGTTGTCTTTTTACTCCTTGGTGGCATAGCAGCTATCCTGTTGGCCCTTACTCGCTGGCAAGCAGTCCATCTACTCCCCGTCGATTGGTTTTACCGGATCCTGACCTTCCACGGATTGAACATGCTTATTTTTTGGATACTGCTCTTCGAAATAGCCGTCCTCTATTTTGCCTGCACCGTGCCCTTAAATGCCAAACTCTTTTCTCGAAAAATAGCTTGGGTATCGTTTGGCATGATGTTGGTGGGAGCTATCATGGTCGACTATATCATCCTCATGGGCAAAGCAGATGTCCTGATGACAAGTTACCTGCCCTTACTCGCTCATCCTCTCTTCTATCTAGGAATTATCCTGGTAGCCGTTGGTACACTCATTGGCGTCTTCAATTATTTCGCCACCCTCTACATCGCAAAACGCGATAACACCTACGAAGGATCCGTTCCCTTAGTTACCTTTGGAGCAACCGCAGCAGCCATTATTGCCGTGATTACCCTTCTGCACGGAGCTATTGTGATGATACCGACCTTTACTTTCTCAATGGGATGGACCCCCGAGCCAGACCCCATGTGGTATCGCATAATCTGGTGGGGACTTGGGCATCAGTCTCAACAAGTCAACGTCTGCGCCATGGTGGCCATCTGGTATCTTGTCGCCTACCTCACCACGGGTGCAAAACCCGTCAATGAAACCGTCTGTCGGACGGCCTTCCTGCTCTATATTCTCTTCATTAATATAGCCTCCGCTCACCACCTATTGGTTGATCCGGGCGTCAGTGCTGGTTGGAAAATTTGGAATACTTCCTATGCCATGTATCTTGCTGTCCTGGCATCGATGATACATGGATTCACCGTTCCGGCCTCAGTTGAAATCGCCATGCGAGAAAAAGGCCACATCAAAGGATTGTTTGGGTGGGTCACCTCCGCGCCCTGGCGAAATCCTGCCTTCTCCGGTGTCACCCTCTCTCTCCTCATCTTCGGGTTTATCGGAGGGATCACAGGTGTTACCCTCGGGACACAACAGATCAACATCATCGCCCACAATACCCTCCGTATCACGGGCCATTTCCATGCGACCGTAGTGGGTGGAACCACCCTCGCCTTCATGGCACTCACCTATTACGTTATCCCCCTTATTTTCCGGCGCGATTTCATCTGTAGAGGACTGGCCAGAGTACAGCCATGGATGTTTGGGGGTGGCATTCTATTGGTATCCATCGGCATGTCTTTTGCCGGATCAATGGGTGTGCCCCGGCGCAGCTGGGATATCGAGTCTGCCGGGATCTATGGACCCGCCGCCCATCTAATGTTAGGTATCATGGGCATTGGCGCTATTTTGGCGGTTCTGGGACTGCTTCTCTTTGTTCTTCTCTGTGTAGGAACACTGCTCTTTGGAGAAAAAACCAACGGACGACCGATGGCGGACTGGGGTGTTGCTCAACAACAAGGTAACGTTCAGGAAACCTCATTGGCCCACGATCATTGGGCCATGAAAGGGACAGTTGTCCTGACACTGGTTTTCCTGGTCTGTTTCGCCGTTTATTATTTTGCGAACTGGAAGGCGTTGGCGGACGTCTGGCCGGTACGCTAATTCACTACAAAGCCGGCCGGAAATCTGGCCGGCTTTGTTTTTCCTATACTAAAACAGACATTTTGCAAAATACCACTTCAGTCTCACTCAAACAACGAATCACCTCTTTCTTGACCGGTGCCGGATTACCTCTCTTCCTCGCATCCGCTACCTTAGGCTACGAAGTTTTTCTGCTTGCTGTTCTCTTTGCGCCTGAAGGCTCCGGGCTATGGAGCGCCTTTTCCCAACAATTTAAGCTCTGGTGTTTTGGATACGATCCAAGCACCGGCGGGCTTGAATGGACTGAAGTATGGGTCATGCAATTGGAACCCGTTTTTGTTTTAGGCATTACAGCCATTCTCTTCAAAAAAAGCATTGTTACCTTACGAAAATTTTCGGAGTGGAAACGCAATTGGATCCCCATAACAAGTGGCCTATGCCTCATTTCACTCACACTCAGCGGTTTATTTCTGATGAGTTCTCCCAATACTGTGGACATCGATAACCTGCCTTTCCCCGGTAAAAGAATTCGAACCAATTTAACGCCACCTCAATTGGCATTGACCGATCAAAGGGGAAATCCCTTCAGCCTCGAAGAACTGAAAGGAGATGTCGTCATTGTAACAGGCATCTACACTCTGTGCAGTAACACCTGCCCTCTCATCCTGGTTGAACTCAGTGAATTACTCGAGGAACTCAGTCCGGAAGATCGCCAACGCACTCACGTCGTTGCCGTTACCCTGAATCCGGAAAATGAGACGCCGGCAACGATGACTAGCCTTGTGGCTGCTTACGGATTCGAATATCCTCAATTCAGATATCTGAACGGTGATCCGACTCATGTAAAACAACTCCTTAAGAAGCTCCAACTCTCTCGCACTGTTGTTCCGGAGACGGGACTTATCGACCACGCCAACTTATTTCTTTTCATCGACGCAAATGGTGAGATCGCCTATCGCCTCACCCTGGATGATCGTCACAACTCCTGGTTGAGAGCAGCCTTAAAGGAGCTAACCAGCGAGGCGAGATCGACCAACGCTTCCCTAGTACTCAATCAGGATACATTCTAACATCTGGAATATATCCCTTTAGAAGCAGCTGTTACATCGTGCTTTCATGAACCAATTATTGGATACAGATAGAATGCCCAAAGAGGAAACTCCATCACTTGATAATCAACCTCCTCAGGCGCCACCGCCGCCTTCACGATTGGATGGCATATTTGTCCGCATGGATCGATTTTTGGCTCGTCTCGATGGGATGACGAATCGATGGATCCCGGAAGAGTTTAATCCATTGGCTCGTTCCGGAGCCGGAGCAAACCTCTCTCTGTTGATTGCTGTCGCTTCAGGTATTCTCCTCCTCATTTGGTACAAGCCCAGCGTCCACTTGGCCTATGCCTCTCTGGAAAACCTTGGGGAAAACAGTTTTGGAGGATGGGTCCGCACGGTTCACCGCTACAGTTCGGATATTGCCATGCTCTTCCTGTTTATCCACGCAGGCAGAACATTCTTTGCCCGAAAGTATTCTGGTTCTCGCTGGTTACCCTGGGTGTCTGGCATTATCCTCTGCGCTTTGGTCTGGTTCATCGGATGGACCGGTTACTGGCTCATTTGGGATCAACCCGCACAGCAAATCGCCATCTCCTCCATGAGCTTTATCGATTTTCTTCCCGTGTTTGGAGAACCAATGTCCCGGTTATTTGTGGCGGATCGATTGGTCCCCAGCCTTCTCTTTTTCGTCGTTTTCTTCACTCACATGCTCCTTCCGCTCGGCATTGCAATTGGTCTGGCTATTCACCTGATGAGAGTCAGTCGGGCAAAACTTTTACCCAATCGTATCGTTTCTCTTTCCATCATTTCTGGCCTTGCCATTGCATCTTTCTTTTTTCCAGCCCCTTTGGATCAGGCAGCTGCCATGAACGTAAAAGTCGATAGTTTCACCGTAGATGCCTGGTACATGTCACCCCTTGCCCTTGGATTACGCTTCCAACAAACCGGACTCTGGTTTGCCCTCTTTGGAGGGGTAGCCCTCAGCGCCATGGTTCCCTGGATTTTCGGAAAAAGGCGCAGTTCCGTTGTTTACCAGGCAGTGGTCACCCAATCCAGATGCCACTTCTGCCATCAATGTAGTAGTGACTGTCCTTTTGAGGCTATTACCATGAAACCTCGAACCGATGAGAAACCATACGATGCTCAAGCTTATGTAAACCCGGCGCTCTGTGTCGGCTGCGGCGTCTGTGCAGGCTCATGTGATTCCGAAGGCATCGGCCTCCAATGGTTCGATACACTCGTCGAAGAAAAACGCATCGAAACCGACTTCGAGAATCGACTGATGAAAAAAGAATCTCCCTGGATCGCTTTCATCTGTGGAGATATCAACGGAGGACTTACCTATTTTGATCAAACAAGATGGGAATCCCTTTTGTCAGATTATCAACTTCACTACATCCCTACCTCCAGTTGGCTTCCATCCAAACTTGTGGAAAAACTCTTAAAAAAAGGAGCTAATGGTGTGCTGATTGTCCGAGACTCTCGCCATGAACCCACCTCCCGCGATGGCAAAGAAATGATAGCAGAAAGACTGCTCGGCCATCGAGCTCCTGCCTTTCGCCCGCAACGAGCAACCAATTCGAATTGGCGTATCATCGATTTCACCCCGGGACTGGAAACTGACTTGATAGCTGAAGCTCGGGCTTTTCGCCAGAACCCTTTACCCAGTATTTCAAAACGCACCTATCATAAGCCACCCGTAGTTCTTGCTATCATCGGACTCACTTCACTTATCTGTGCAGCGACTATCCTCCCCAGTCGATTAAAGGTTTCCAATCCTGGATACCTCGGTCCCGAGTTTGTCTTTTCCTTCAAAGTACTTGGCGATTGGTCTGAATCAGCAGAGATTGACCCCGAAGAACAAAAAAAACTGCCTGTGCACATGCGAGGGCGCAGCGTTTTCAAACTCAGTCGCTCACCCGTATCAATCCGTATGACAATTAACGGTGTGACGGAAGAAAGAACCTATTCAGCCAAAGGAATTTCGAACGACGGACCTGCTTTGGATCAATGGAAAGAACGAATCAGCGTGGGGACACACCACATATCCGTTCAAATCAAGACCGGTGAAAAAACACCTCCTGCCATTTGGGAGGGAACTATTCAGGCAAAAAATAAACAAATTTATGTTTTAACCCATGAACCCCTCTCAGGATTTAATCTGGAAAACTAATGTTCACCTTCCACAAAAAAACCTGCCATCTCATAAAACAACGAAATGGCAGGTCATTAAATAAAAGAAAATTTAGATTTCTGAGGCTTCCTCTGTTGCTTCGTCTCTGTAGTCTTTCTGCTTCGCTTTAGCGCCATTGATAACGAGCTTTCTCCCCATGAAAAGTTTATCCTGAAATGTTTCCATGACCTTCTTTGCTTCATCAATTTCGCTCATTTCAATAAAGCCATATCCTTTGGACCTGCCACTGTGACGATTGAAAATGATATCCACACTGTGAACAGTTCCCGCTTCACTGAACAACTCTTCTAAATCCTCATTGGTGGAGTCATAAGACAGATTACCCACATACAAACGTGGACTATTCACCTCAATTTTTTCTGGTTTAGCTCTCCGTTGTCCTCCGGAAGAGTTGGATCTGGAATTTTGTGAATTCTTGTCTCGGAAAGATTTCTTACCCGAATTTTTCGGATGATAAAGCCCCAGAGCTTTCAAGATCTTCTGCCACAGAGTAAGTTTTACAGGTCTCTGACGGCCTCTGCTGTTCCTTCTATTACGATTACGATTTCCCTGGCGATTACGATTCCCACCACGGTTTGATTGACCTCCTCGACGGAAGTTTTGATTCGATTCTGACATTTCTTACATTCTTAACTGTTGAGTATACTTATGAAACAGTGTGCCTAGCATTCTTTTCACGGCCTTGTGCCGAGCACGATGCAGCCGGAAAAACAATCACACCAATACTCCTTGCTAGCGGTTCAGGCACTTCGGTCAAACAAATGTTTTCAGTTCAGTTTCAGGAAGAGCGCTCTTGACGCCCTCCTGATAGCCGAAACAGTATCATCACTTTCTTTTCAAAATGAAACTTTCACCAGAACAAGAACAAGTCGTCGCCGGCTGGATCGCCGAAGGGGAATCCATTGCTGGAGTCCAGAAACGCCTCGAAGAAGAATTTGAGATTTCGATCACTTACATGGACGCCCGTTTTCTCATCGACGACTTAAATCTTGAGCTCAAAGACAAAGAGCCAACCCCCTCTCCAACGGCAGACCTTTCGGCCCAATCACCACCTCCTCCTTCTCCCGGCCAACCTGCTGATCAGGCCTCACCTGAAAACATCGCTGGAGGCTCCGTTTCTATCGAACTGGATAAACTGACCCGCCCAGGGGCAGTTGTCAGTGGAGATGTCACCTTTAGCGACGGTGTCACCGCCAAATGGGCCCTCGACCAACAAGGCCGCTTAATGCTGGATGCTTCTCAGGAGAACTACCAACCGAGCAAAGACGACCTAACTGCCTTCCAAACTGAGCTGAGCAGAGAACTTCAGTCCAAAGGCTTCTGATCCATTCAATCGCTTAGAGGGTCTAGCATCTGGAGGAAAGCCTCTTCATCCAGAATAGCGACACCCAGCTTCTTCGCCTTTTCCAGCTTCGAACCGGCTTCGACGCCGGCTAAAACATAATCTGTCTTCTTACTAACACTGGAAGATACCTTACCTCCGCTAGCTTCGATCCGTTTGCCCGCTTCACCTCTCGTCATGGTTGGAAGAGTCCCCGTAAGAACCACCGTTTTGCCTGAAAAAGCACCTTCAGTTACCTCTTCGACAGCAGGCGCCATAGGTTCAATACCCAATTTCTGAAGCTCTTCCATCAATTGGGTATTCATCGGCTCCCTGAAGTAGGCATGGATTCCCTCAGCAGTCTTTTCACCGATTCCATCGATCTTTACCAGAGTCTCCTGATCGGCAGCTGCCAGCTTCTCCAAAGAACCGAACGTTTTAGCCAGATCTTTCGCCGCAGCCGCCCCCACCTGTTGAATGCCGAATCCATGAATAAATCGCCACAACTCAGTCCTTTTACTCAGCTCAATCCCCTGCAAAAGATTTTCCACTGACTTTTCCGCAAATTTTTCCAACTCGATCAGATCCTCACTTCGTAAGCGGTAAATATCAGATAATCGACTGATCAATCCCTTTTCGACCAGTTGCTCAACCACCGACTGGCCCATTCCTTCGATATCCAAACATTGCTTGGAGGCAAAATGCTCCAACCGACGGCGCACCTGTGCCGGACAACTTAAATTAGGGCATCTCTTGGCGACTTCTCCCGGTATTTGTATGGCAAGAGTTTGGCAAATCGGGCAGGCTTCCGGAAAATGATAAACTTCGGAATCAGCCGGTCTCTTTGCCATGACAACAGAAACCACCGCCGGAATAATTTCTCCGGCCTTTTCCACTATAACCGTATCTCCTACTCGAACATCCTTGCGCGCGACCTCTTCCTGATTATGTAAGGTAGCTCTTGATACAGTTGTCCCGGCTAACTGAACTGGCTGCAATTCTGCCACCGGTGTTAAAACACCTGTGCGACCCACCTGGACGGTTATCTCTTTCAACAATGTCTCCGCCTGCTCCGCCGCAAACTTGTAAGCAATCGCCCACCGAGGTGCTTTAGCCGTACTACCCAATTCCTCCTGCAGGGCAATTGAGTCCACCTTCACCACGGCGCCATCTGTCGCATAGGAAAAGTCCTGACGTGCCGCATCCAGTTCCATTATCTGTGACCAAACCTGATCGATATCTTCTGCCTGCCAGAATTTTTCCACTACCGGCAATCCCCAACCCTTCAGTAAATTTTGAAAGTCACTCTGACGAGAAACAATCAATGGTTCACAGTAACCCAACCCATAGAGCACAATAGCCAAGTTCCGCTTGGCCACCTCTGACCGATCCAGTTGTTTGATCGTCCCGGCAGTCAGATTTCTTGGGTTGGCATAGGTTTCCAGACCTGCTTCTTCCCGCCCCCGATTAATGCGTACGAATTCCGCATTTGTCATATAGATCTCGCCTCGAATTTCGATCACCTCCGGATGATTATTCCCCGATAATTGATGCGGCAACGATTGGATGGTGCGCACATTTTCGGTTACATCGTCTCCCTCTACACCATTACCCCGTGTCACAGCCCGAACCAGTTTGCCCTGCTCATAGGTTAGGCTGACCGCAACGCCATCCAGCTTTGGCTCTACCACATAGGAAAATGACTGTTCCTCTCCCAAAAGCCGGACAATCCTCGCGTGAAAATCACGTAGCTCTGACTCTGAGTAGGTATTGTCCAGACTCTGCATAGGAGAGCGATGCGGATACGTGGTAAAACCCTCCAGCCGATCATCACCCACCTTATTCGAAGGCGATTCTTCCAGTGCCAGTTCGGGATTTTCTGCCTCTAAAGCCACCAGCTCAACCTTCAACTGATCATACTCAAAATCAGAAATAAGCGGCTTTGCCTCACGATGGTACAACTCATCATGGCGGGCAATTTCAGCCCGAAGCTTCATTATTTTATCTATCACCTTCGACGACTCCATACTCCTAGAAATATTCTTACTACTCTATTTCGGTAACACATCAAATCAAGACTGTCTCATAGAGGCTTTCCAGACACCCTCTTCCGCACCTCATTCACTACATCCTGCAAACGATTGTTATGCTTTTTTAAAAGTTCTGATGTTTCCTTCCTGGAAATACCATAGAGTTCATGCAAGATCATCCCCGCTCGATCTTCTCCCTTCTGATTCGTGCACACCAGATCAATCATATAGGAACCCTCCACCTTTCCCAGCAAGATCATCGCTGTGGTTGTCAGCATATTGAGAATCTTTTTCGTGGCTGTTCCCGCCTTCATTCGGGTCGAACCACCCACCACCTCATTACCTGTATGCATGGCGATAACCCTATCACAAAAGGAATAAGCATCGACCTCCTCATTCACCTGAATCAAGGCTGTTTCAGCTCCAATCGATTTGGCATATCCCAATCCTGACTGCACATAATAGGCATTTCCCGAGGCCGATATACCCACCACCACATCTTTTCTTGTCAGATTAAGCCCGAGAAGATCCGGCACACTGCTGGCATCCTCTTCGTAAGCAGATTCTATCTCGATCGCTGCATCTGCCAACCCACCTGCAACCAGGGTCGCTACCTTATCCTCAGTTACCCCATAAGTAACGGGAATTTCAACTGCATCCAAAGCAGCAATACGTCCACTGCTACCAGCGCCTAGGTAGATCAGTCGTCCACCTTTTCGAATCGCTTCCGCAATGATCGAAGCCAATTCTCCAATCACCGCAGAACTCTTCTTTAATTGTTCACCCGCCTCTACCTCTGCCTGATTGATCAAAGCAACCAGCTCCTTCGCGGACAAATCCTGCAACTGTGCTTTCGGGTTATAGGCTCTTTCTGTTTTCAATTGATCATAAGGTTTCGAAAACTTCAGATGCTCAGCCATCAAATTCCCAACAGCCAACAACGCAGCGCCCAAGAGGGACAAACGACTGCCTTCTTCTAAAACCTTCACCTTCGGCAATACTTCCAAATTACAGCCATCCAACTGCATCTGCTCCACCACCTGTTCCTCTAAAGCAAACCCTATTTCACTCACTGCGTCTGCCAGATCTCCCCCAAGCAAGATCTCCTGGAGTCCATATAAAGACGTTCCCGAAAGAATCACCTGCGCCAACTGCCGGAGATAATTCACTCTCTTTTCCTGATAAGCCTCCTCAGAAAAAACTTCCTTAAACCCATGGTCCAGGTTCCCCCCAACCAACCTCTCTCGATTGAGCAGTTCCCGATAGGAACCATCACCCGTCCGAACACTGCCCAACTGAGGTTGCTTCCAGTCCGAACACCAGCGTTGCCCATTGCGGTGAACAGAGAGATCCAGAGCATTGCCAATTGTTAATAAACCCACCGCCCCAAGCGAAGGAGACAAGCCCAAACGCGAAGCTCCCATCATGGCTGCATCGGCCACATTGACGAGGGAAACACTGCAGGAAAAAGACTCTCTTAAACCCGCCATCCACTCAGCATTTCCTGCAACTGGACAAAATTCAAAAGCTCTTTCCAGTTTATCACCAGCATAGGAAACAACACCAGAAAGAGTGATGCCAATCGCATCCAGTTTTCCCTCCAGGCTGTATTTTTCCACTAACTCCGCAATAACCTCTCTCCATTTCTTGACCCCTGCCGTCGGGAATGGCGTTGCCTCTTCTTCCACATCACTCCTCATCAGAGAGGTACTCTCTCCCCTGAGTAAATTCTGCGACGAAAGCACCCAACTGCGCATTCGAAAAGAATCGACCTCGATAGCCAAAACAAAGCCATTGGGTAGATACTCAGATAAATCTTTTGAGGGAATTGAATCTGAATTATTCACTTTCCGCATCAAAAAGTGAAACCCACCTTCAGGCAATCCTCCCTTTTCTTTCATCTAGCATATGCGCTGGGGAGTGACGCCAAGAGAAATCCTGAAAATTTTGTTAATCTATTCCCCGGCAAAGTTGGGGCTGTCTAAAAGCTTCAGAGCTCCTCATCAAAATCTGAGTAATCTGCAGATAAAAAACTCATATCCCATTTTAAGTGCTGAAAACATCTCCCTTTCTGTTCACGTAAAATTCTTGCTTCCCTCAGTTCCCTTCTTTTAGCCTCCTGCTTCACAGCCTAATACTAATAGGTATTTGAATTAGATATATTTATGAAGAATGACAAGGGAAAAACCGAGGAAATCTATTTCTTTATCCTTACACAGCGCTTCTTTTTTTCTTAAAGGTTTTCGATATGAAAGTCATTTGATCACCACAAATTTAATCATGAGAATAACCTCCTCAAAAAATAATCCCTATTTCGCATTTTCCGATTGAGGAGATGTATTCTATGCCCAGACTTCACCTAATTATCTGCAGACACATAACTCTGCCTTGCTTATATGGAATGTTTCGCCCCTCAAGAATCCTATCCTGGAGAAAAACGTGCTTCGCTTACGCCGGAAACAGCTAAGAAACTGAGTCAACTCGGTCTTATCGTTAAGGCCGAAGCAAATCTGGGATCAGGCAGTAATTATCCAGATGCCGAGTATAAAAAAGCCGGTGTCTCTCTGCTTTCCTCTGCCTCAGACGGACTCGCTACGGCCGACATTGTTCTGCGCGTGCGAAAGCCCTCTGCTGAAGAAATCTCTGCCATGAAACCCGGGACCATTCTACTCAGTCATCTGGATCCCTTTAATGAAACTGAACTCATCCAGCAACTGGCCCAGGCCAAGATCACTTCCATTAGCCTGGAGATGATTCCTCGCACTACCCTGGCCCAGAAGATGGATGTGCTCAGTTCTCAGGCCAACCTTGCCGGCTATTCTGCTGTCATCGAAGCAACCTCACGGATACGAAAAGTGTTGCCCATGATGATGACTCCGGCCGGAACCATTTCTCCCTGCAAAGTATTTGTCATCGGCGTTGGAGTGGCCGGGCTGCAAGCCATCGCCACCGCAAAACGCCTGGGAGCACGGGTCGAAGCTTTCGATACCCGTCCCGTTGTCGAAGAACAGGTAAAATCTCTCGGTGCAAAATTTGTTAAAATCGATCTGGGAGATACGGGCCAAACCGCCCAAGGGTATGCCAAAGCTCTCACGCCGGAACAAATCCAGATGCAACAAGCCGGAATGGCAAAAATCTGTGCTTCCTCTGATGTCGTCATCACCACAGCAAAACTTTTTGGCCGCAAAGCCCCTACTTTGGTAACCGAAGAAATGATCGCCGGGATGCAGACCGGTAGCGTCATCGTTGACCTTGCCGTGGAAGGTGGCGGTAACGTAGTCGGTGTAAAACTGAATGAAGAAGTCACTACCGAAAATGGGGTGATCATTCTGGGACACGGTTCTTTCGAAGGCAACGTGGCTTATCATGCGACCCAGGTTTATGCCTCCAATCTTCTCAGCTTCATCGAACATTTTTGGGATAACGAAAACAAGCGCTTCAAACTCGATCGTGAAGACGAAATCCTCAACGGTTGCCTGATCACTCATGACGGCGAAATCGTTCACGAACAATTCAAACCCAAAGCAGGCTAAATCCCGAGCAATCCTTTTTACGATATGACTATTATTCTACTCGTCTTCATCTTCGTTCTGGCCGCCTTTCTCGGCTTTGAACTCATTTCAAAAGTTCCTTCGCAACTGCATACGCCGCTCATGTCGGGGTCCAATGCCATTTCCGGCATCACCATTGTCGGAGCCATTTTAGCAACCGGGGCATCGGACAACAGCACCCTTAACACTATTCTGGGAACGCTGGCTGTAACACTGGCAACGATCAACGTCATCGGTGGTTACCTGGTAACAGACCGCATGTTGGCCATGTTCAAAAAGAAAGAAGGAGCCAAGAAATAAGATGGAGACCCTTATCAATTTCAGCTACATCATCGCCTCCATCCTCTTCATCTACGGCCTGAAGATGCTGGGAAGCGCGGAAACCGCCCGACGTGGCAATATGATTTCATCCATCGGGATGTTAATTGCTGTCGTCGTCACCCTTATCAGCAAAGAAATTATCTCCTACCAATGGATTATTGTCGGGTTGATAACTGGCGCTCTCATTGGAGGTTTTGCTGCCCGACTTGTCAAAATGACCTCCATGCCCGAGATGGTGGCTCTCTTTAACGGTTTCGGAGGACTGGCCAGTTTGCTGGTTGGTTGGGCCGAATACGAAAAGATCACTCAATTGGGTTGGATGCGCTACATCGTAAACCTTTCGGGAACACCCACCTTCACCAGCACGGTTATCTTTTTGGCCGTTCTCATCGGTGGGATCACTTTTACAGGATCCGTTTATGCCTATCTGAAACTGGCCGGAAAAGTCAGCGGAAAAGCCAAAGTTTTCTCGGGTCAGAAGCTGGTCAACATTTTCCTGGCAGCCGCTATTCTCTTATCGGGATTACTTTTCATCCTCAGTGAGAATCCATCGGGGGCCTATGGCTATTTCCTCGCCTTCGTCATCTTGGCGCTCCTCCTCGGCGTTTTCGGAGTCATGCCAATTGGGGGCGGAGACATGCCGGTGGTCATTGCTTTACTTAACAGCTTATCGGGACTCGCTGCTGCTGCTGCCGGATTCGTCATCGTCAACAACGTTCTCATCGTTGCCGGCTGTCTCGTTGGAGCCAGTGGAGTTATTCTTACCTTCATCATGTGCAAAGCCATGAACCGCACCCTCGGTAATGTTCTTTTCTCGGGATTTGGCGCAACCGCTTCCAGCGGAGAAGGCTCTGCCTTTGAGGGTGAACTTAAACCGATTTCGGCTTCCGATACCTATTATCTGCTCGAAGCGGCCAACAGTGTCGTCTTTGTTCCTGGATACGGAATGGCCGTTGCTCAGGCTCAACACACCGTTAAAGAACTCGCCACTCTCCTCGAAGAAAATGGCGCGGAAGTGCGCTTTGCCATCCATCCCGTCGCGGGACGTATGCCGGGTCACATGAACGTTCTCTTGGCTGAAGCAGATGTTTCCTACGATCAACTGGTGGAAATGGATAGCATTAACCCATCGATGCCGACCGTTGACGTGGCTGTTGTCATTGGCGCAAACGATGTCGTCAATCCAGCCGCCGCTCGTGATGCCGGCTCTCCCATCTACGGAATGCCCATCATTAATGCCCATGAAGCCAGGACGGCTATCTGCCTGAAGAGAGGTAAAGGGGCTGGATTCTCCGGACTGGAAAATCAGCTCTTCCTTATGCCCAATACTCGAATGCTTTATGGCGATGCTAAAAACTCCATCCAGGAACTCGTCTCAGAATTTAAAAATTCGTAGCCCCAGTTGCCCCACAACCAGCAAGAAAGGCGCTCCAGAAGGAGCGCCTTTCTTCATGCTACTGATTATCCAAAGGTCTGCGAAAGACAACCATTCGAGAACGGGTAAAACCATGCCGCTGATAGAAAGAATGCGCGCCTTCATTATCATAATCCGTCAACAGGGTAATGCGATGGCAGCCATTCTTTTTCGCCAATTGAACGGTATGATTCATTAACTTTGAACCGACACCTGACCCCCGATTTTTAGGAGATACAATCACATCCTCCAGGACGGCAACCCGTTCGCCCAATGCAGTTGATACAGAATACAAAAGGTTAATCATGCCAATAACCTTACCGGACTTCCGAGCAACAATAATATGGCCCATCTCCGGACTATTAATGATGACAGTTAACCCACGAATCTGTGCTTCATGATTGGGTTCAAACTCGGACTCTTGAGCAAAAAGCAAACTTAGCAGCGCACAAAGTTCAGGAATATCCTCAGCTGTTGCCGTTGAGATTTTCATTTTTTGAATTTAACTATATACCTGATGCGCCAGATTTCTGTATCCATCTGGCAAGCAATCATCTTAAAGGCTGTTTTACTTACAAGTAAGTTGGTTGTTCATCTTCCATGGCAGTGCTTAAATTTTTGCTTACTTCCACAGGGGCAGACATCATTGCGACTTGCTTTGGAAAAGGCTTCTTGCAGTGAGGCTTCTCGTTGTGCCCAGAAAGCCATTACATTAGCCGGCGCTCTGCGATGTCTCAATTCATTGGCCATAAAACGCATCGGCACATCGATGTAGTTAAAAAACGCCTTATACCCGGCACATAAATAATTGAGACCCTCTTCCCCATCCGGGGTCTTGATGATTCGGTTTTTAGGGCAACCACCGTTGCACATAAAACGCACCTCACATTCTCGGCAATAACGAGGAAGTGTATCCTTTTTGTCCTGGCCAAATCGTCGTTGCTCCTCCGAAGAAACCATTTCCTGCAAGGTTTTTTCCTGAATATTGCCCAACTTATAATTCGGCTCCACAAAATGATCACAGGAAAAAAGATCCCCGTCATGACCCAAGGCTAAGGCATTGCCACATGTTTCCCTGAAAATACACAGACTCGGTTCATAGCCCGACCATGCCCCAAGCGCCTCATCAAAAATCTGCACATAACGTTGCCCGACATCTCGTTTGATCCATTCATCAAAAATCCCCATCAGAAACTCACCGTATTGCCTCGCCGTCACGGAACGAGGCGTCACCTTATGCCCTTCCTGATAGCCAGTTTCATTATCCCGTTCGACAATGGGAATAAACTGCATGAAGGTTGTTTCTGCTACATCGCGCAGGAAAGTATAAACCTCCTTGGGATGATTTCCATTGGCCGCATGAACCGTGGTCAGAACATTAAATTCGACTCCATGCTTTTTCAGAAAATTCAAACCGTGCATCACCTTGTCAAAGGTCGGTTTACCTCCCTTATCGACTCGATAGGCATCGTGTAATTCCTTAGGGCCATCAATACTGATTCCGATCAGAAAATCATTCGCCTTAAAAAATTCGCACCATTCATCATTGAGCAAGACTCCGTTCGTTTGCAGGGCATTGGCAATACGAGTATTTGGTTTCTGATATTTCTTCTCCAGCTCAACCACTCGTTTAAAAAAATCCAGCCCCATGAGAGTCGGTTCTCCACCCTGCCAGGCCAAGGAAACTTCCTGTGTTTGCTGTGCCTCAATGTACTGACGGATATAATTCTCCAACAAATCATCCCCCATGCGGAATTTATCTCCCTTCGGGGCCATACTTTCCTTCTGAAGAAAGTAACAGTATTTGCAATCGAGATTACAAATGGGCCCTCTCGGCTTCACCATCACATGAAAGGAAGTCGGAGCAGTGGCAGGTGAGGAAACGACTTCTGCCATTATCCTAATTCCTTTTTGATTTCGATGAAGTGAGAATACATAAAAGCTCTACCTTACAGCATTACAAAAGATAAGAAAGATGAAAATCTCAACTTCAGCACAGATCAAAAGCATTCATCTACACAAATTCTTCGCCAAAAGTTAAAAAAGGCTCAATCTTATTTCTCCATTACACTTTATAAGCTACCACCCGAATTTCTTTTATCCCCAAAATGAAGTCTCCTCCGAATATCTTATTCATTCAAACAGACCAGCAAAGAGCAGACACCATTGCGGCACTGGGAAATCCCATTATTAAAACCCCAGCCCTGGATTCTCTGGTCAGAGAAGGAACCACCTTCACCCGTTGCTATACCCCTTCTCCCGTCTGTGTGCCGGCACGGTGCTCTCTCGCCACCGGTCTTCCGCCTCACTTAACCGGTTGTACGGACAATGCGACAATGCCACAAAATATCCCCAGCTTCATGGAAAAACTCAGTGAACAAGGATATCAGACTCACGGCACGGGAAAGATGCACTTCACACCCGATCATAAACGGCTCTGGGGTTTTGCCAGCCGTGACATCTCGGAAGAGAACATTCCACACGATGACTATAAGGAATTTCTGGATCAAAACGGATATACCCATGTTATTGATACAAATGGGCTACGTGGAGAATACTATTACCTGCCTCAGCCTTCTCAAATGCCGGCTGAACTCCATCACACCCATTGGGTCGGTGACAGATCCATCGATTTTTTAAAGCGACGCAATCGGGAAAAACCCTTTTTTCTATGGACTTCCTTTATCAAACCACATCCGCCTTTTGATAATCCTGTGCCCTGGAACAAGCTCTATCGCACTTATGAAATGGAAACTCCTTTTCGTCCCGAGGAATATGATCATCTGCTCACTTTCTGGAACCGCTATCAAAATCGCTATAAGTACATGGAGGACAATCGGAGTGATTATTTTTTACGGACCATGCGGGCGGCCTACTATGCCTGCCTCTCTTTTATTGATTCGCAAATCGGTCGTATCCTCGAGCAATTAGGTGATGAGATCGATAACACCCTTATTCTTTTTTCCTCCGATCACGGAGAGCTTTTAGGAGACTATGGCAGCGTCGGCAAACGTTCTATGTTGGAACCCGCAGCTCGTGTTCCTTTAATCGTCCGCTACCCTAAAAGATTCCAGAAGGCCACTCTCTGTCCAAAACCAGTTAGCCTGCTCGACCTTTACCCTACCTTTCTGAAAACCGCTGGCTGCAAAGACTATCAAGTCTCTGCAGAAGGAGATGACCTCTGCGATATTGCTACTGAAAAAACCGATCGTCAATCTACCTTCAGTCAATTCTCCAGTGGCAAGACAGGACTCTATCTCGCAACAGATGGTCGATTCAAATACAGCTATTCTGCCGCTGATAAAAAAGAATGGTTGATCGATCTGCAAACAGATCCTCAAGAGACCCGCAACGTAATTACAGATCCCAAATATAAAGCGGACAAAAATCGATTGAAGAACATCCTTATAGCGCGCTTCGAAAAAGATCGTTACACTAAAGCTGTGCAAAAAGGTGACTGGAAAGATTATGGAACCTGTCGTTTACCTTTGGAAAAAAACCCAAACTACGGACTTCTTCAGCAAGACATCTCGAACACCCAGGAATTGGTTGACCAACTGGGCCCCTATGCGCGAAATATTAGCATCCCCGACAAAGGCTCTTATCAAGAAGCACAAAAGATCATAATGTCCCAAGACAACGAATGAGTTATACCTTTTACAGCAAGCAAACTGTAATTGTCAGCGAACGTCTCTGCGAACATATCGGATTCCGTCCCGGACAAACTGTTCTCGATATCGCCTGTGGACTTGGAA